>DASZQG010000099.1:0-8561 GCA_035550075.1 Hyphomicrobiaceae bacterium
ACCTTGGCAGCTTTGTGGCTGCCGCCGGCCGCCGTCATGCCTTGGTAACGTATTTTTCAGCATCCTCCGTCGCCGCCCCGCCCCGGCGGCGCAGCAGCCCACCCCGGCCGCTGGCGGCGCCCGGCTGTCGCTTTCCCCAACCCAAAGCAACGCAGCGCTCTTCTGGTCACCTAGTCACCTTGTTGCAGGTGCGAAGCCCGTGATATGCAGGCCCCGCGCGCTCGGGGCGCGCCTCCAGAACGAGACCGCTGCCATGGCCACTGCCGCTGCCGGGCGCCGCGATGCGCCGACATCGTCTTTCTTCTCCGCCTCCCTGGGCGAAAGCGACCCGAAAGTCGCCGGCGCCGTGGAGCGCGAGCTCAAACGCCAGCAGCACGAGATCGAGCTGATCGCGTCGGAAAACATCGTCTCGCGCGCCGTGCTCGAGGCGGCGGGCAGCGTGCTCACCAACAAGTACGCGGAGGGCTATCCGAACAACCGCTACTATGGCGGCTGCCAGTACGTCGACGAGGCAGAGACGCTGGCGATCGAGCGCGCCAAGACCCTATTCGGCTGCAAGCACGCCAACGTGCAGCCGCACTCGGGCAGCACCGCCAACCAAGCCGCGTTCATGGCGCTGATGAAGCCAGGCGACACCTTCATGGGACTGTCCCTGGCGGCCGGCGGGCATCTTACGCACGGCTCGCCTGCCAACATGTCGGGCAAGTGGTTCAACGTGGTGCCGTATTCGGTGCGCCGCCAGGACCATCGCATCGACATGGACGAGGTCATCGCGCTCGCCCGCAAGCACAAGCCGAAAGTGATCGTCGCCGGCGGTAGCGCATATCCGCGCCAGATCGATTTCGCCGCCTTTCGCAAGGTAGCCGACGAGGTCGGCGCCTACCTGATGGTGGACATGGCGCACTTCGCGGGACTGGTGGCTGGCGGCGCGCATCCGAGCCCATTCCCGCACGCCCACATCGTCACCACGACCACGCACAAGACGCTGCGCGGCCCGCGCGGCGCGCTGATCCTCACCAACGAGGATGACTTGGCCAAGAAGATCAACTCGGCGGTGTTCCCCGGCCTGCAGGGCGGACCGCTGATGCACATCATCGCCGCCAAGGCGGTCGCCTTCCACGAGGCGATGCAGCCGGCCTTCAAGGCGTATGCGCGCGCGGTGGTCGAGAACTGCAAGGCGCTCGGCGAGGTGCTTGCCAGCAGCGGCTTCGACCTGGTCGCGGGCGGCAGCGATACGCACCTGCTGCTGGTCGACCTGCGCCCGAAGAAGCTTACCGGTAATCGCGCCGAAAAGGCGCTGAGCCGCGCCAACATCACCACCAACAAGAACGGCGTGCCGTTCGATCCGGAAAAGCCCACCGTCACCTCCGGCATTCGCATCGGGTCGCCGGCCGGGACCACGCGCGGCTTCGGCGTCGCCGAATTCCGTGCCATCGGACGCATGATGGCGGAAGTGCTGGACGGCCTCGCCGCCAACGGCGACGAGGGCAACGCCAAGGTGGAAGCCAGGGTCAAGGCGGAAGCCATTGCGCTGTGCGAGCGCTTTCCAATCTACTGAGGGCACGCCGGGCGCCGCTGGGGCCATGCGGCCCTGTTAGAAGTCCCGCGCGGGAGCAAACCAGATGCGCTGCCCCTACTGCAGCTGCGACAACACCCAGGTGAAGGACAGCCGTCCCACCGAGGAGAACCAGTCGATCCGCCGCCGCCGCGTGTGCGAGGATTGCGGCGGCCGCTTCACCACCTTCGAGCGCGTGCAGTTGCGCGAGATCACCGTCATCAAGCGGTCCGGGCGGCGCGTGCCCTTCGACCGCGAAAAGCTGTCGCGCTCGGTGTCGGTGGCGCTGCGCAAGCGGCCGATCCAGGAAGATCGCATCGAGCGCATGGTGTCGGGCATCGTCCGCCAGCTTGAAAGCGCGGGCGAGCAGGAGATTCCCTCGTCAGCCATCGGCGAGCTGGCGATGGAAGCGCTCAAGGGGCTGGATCCGGTGGCCTACGTGCGCTTCGCCTCCGTCTATCGGGACTTCCGCGAAGCGGGCGACTTTCACGAGGTCCTCACCGAGATCGCCGAGCGTGCCGAGCGCACCGTCGAGCCGGCTGCCGGTTCGGGAGCGACGGCGGCACATGCTGATGATGTTCCGGACAGAAAGCACTGACGCCGATGGCCGTCGAGCAGCCCGGCGCCGCACGCGCGCATGACGATCAGCGGTTCATGCGCATCGCGCTCGGCCTCGCCAAGCGCATGCTGGGGCAGACCGCTCCAAACCCGGCGGTCGGCGCCGTCATCGTCGACGAAGCGACCGGCGAAGTGGTGGCGCGCGGCTGGACCCAGAAGGGCGGGCGGCCGCATGCCGAGGTGCACGCCCTGCAGCGCGCCGGGGCCCGCGCCCGGGGCAAGACCATGTACGTCACGCTGGAGCCGTGCTCGCACCACGGGCAGACTCCGCCCTGCGCCGAAGCCATCCTGGCGGCGGGCGTGCGTCGCGTCGTGTGCGCGATCGAGGACCCCGATGCGCGCGTCTCCGGCAAGGGCATCGCGCTGATGCGCAGCGCGGGCGTCGCCGTCGACCTCGGCATCGAAGCGAACGCGGCGTGCTGGATGGCCGCCGGCCACATCCTGCGCATGACCGAGCGACGCCCGTTCGTGCAGCTCAAGATGGCACTATCCGGCGACGGATTGATCGCCCCCGGCGACGGACAGCCGGTGTGGGTGACAGGGCCGCAGGTGCGCAACTTCGCGCACCTGCTGCGCGCCCGTGCCGATGCCATCTTGGTCGGGCGCGGCACGGTCGCCGACGACGACCCGCAGCTCACCTGCCGCCTGCCCGGGCTCGCCGCACGCTCGCCGCAGCGCATCGTGCTTGATCCTGCCTTCAAGACTTCGCGGACCAGCAAGCTGGTGCGCAGCGCCGCCGACGTGCCGGTCATCATCTTCGGCGCTGAGGGACTCCCTGCCCCCGCATTTCCCGCCGGGGTCAGCACGGATCATGTCAGGGCCGGCCCGAACGGACGCCTCGATCTGCACGACCTGGTCGGCAAGCTCGCGGCGCGCGGGCTCACCCGTATCATGGTCGAGGGCGGACCCAGCGTCGCCCGCGCCTTTCTCGATGCCGATCTGCTCGACGAGGTGGTCATCGCCCGCGGCACCATGGAGCTCGGCAAGAAAGGCCGCAAGCCGCTGCTGGATGCGG
Organism: Hyphomicrobiaceae bacterium; assembly: GCA_035550075.1. GTDB lineage: Bacteria > Pseudomonadota > Alphaproteobacteria > Rhizobiales > Hyphomicrobiaceae > AWTP1-13. Next base: position 3,189 of record DASZQG010000099.1, read on the forward strand.
GCGTTGAGCTGTTCGCGGACGGCGGCCGGTGGCAGGCCGCAGGCGAGCGCCGGATGGGCGGCGACCGGCTTGTGTGCTATCGGCGGCGCAACCGCTTTGCCGGGACATCCACGCCATGACCTCCGCACCATCCAACCCGTTCCGCTACTACCTGCGCACCCGCTACCAGGAGTGTGACCCGCAGGGCGTGGTGTTCAACTCGCGCTACAGCGATTATGCCGACCTCGCCTGCTTCGAGTTCCTGCGCGCGGCCCTGCCCAAGCCGTCCGACGCCTTCGACGGCACCTTCGAAATACAGACCGCCCGCCAAGTGATCGAGTGGAAGGCGCCGGCTCGGTTCGACGATGTGCTCGAGGTGTCGATCTGGACCAGCCGCATCGGCACCACCTCGTTGACGCTCAGCACCGAGATCAGGCACGCGGGACGCAACGAGTTGCTGGGCACGACCGAGACGGTGTACGTGCACGTCGACCCCACCACCTTCACGAAGCGCGAGATCGCAGCTGGAATGCGCACGGCGCTGGAGGCCGGCGCGCGCGGCAAGGTTACCGACCACGCCGGGTGGCTGCGCTGACGGTGCTGCCCCTCGCGCCGCGAGAGGCATTCGCCTTTCTCGATGAAACGGCAGCGTGGTAATCTCCCGCGCATGTTCACCGGCATCATCAGCGACATCGGCGCGGTCAGCGACATCAGCGGCGGTCGCTTCACCATTCGTTGCAGCTACCCGGCGAGCAGCATCGCGATCGGTGCCTCCATCGCCTGCGACGGCGCCTGCCTCACGGCCACCACCGTCACCCCCGCCGGCGGCGGGTGCCTGTTCACGGTTGACGCCTCGAACGAGACGCTGGGGAGAACCACGCTCGGGCAATGGCGAGCGGGGCGGCGCGTCAACCTGGAGCGCGCCTTGAAGGCCGGCGAGGAGCTGGGCGGGCATATCGTGCTCGGCCACGTCGACGGCGTGGGCCGTATCGAGAGCATTGCGCCGGACGGCGACTCGCGCCGGTTCACGATCTCTGCCCCGGCAGCGCTGGCGCCCTTCATCGCATCCAAGGGCTCGATTGCCATGGACGGGATTTCGCTGACCGTCAACGAAGTGGCGGGCAAGGTATTCGGCGTCAATATCATCCCGCATACCTTGACCCACACGACGCTTGGGACCAAAAACCCTGGCGACGCGGTCAATCTCGAGATCGACGTGCTCGCACGCTACGTCGCCCGCGGCTTGGAGTTTCGCACGTGAAGGACAGCTTGAAGCGAGCCACTTACGCCGAGGGCAAGGGCTTTCTCTCGCCCATTGCGGACATCATCGAGGATCTGCGCAACGGCCGCATGATCATCCTGGTGGATGCGGAAGACCGCGAAAACGAGGGCGACCTCGTGATCCCGGCGCAAATGGCCACGCCCGACGCCATCAACTTCATGGCCAAGCACGGGCGCGGGCTGGTGTGCCTGTCGCTCACCCGCCAGCGCGCCGACCAGCTCCAGCTCGAATACATGTCGCGCCAGAACGAGGCGCGCCAGCGCACCGCCTTCACCGTCTCCATCGAGGCGCGCGACGGCGTCGGCACCGGCATTTCCGCGCATGACCGCGCGCGCACCATCGCCACTGCCATCGATCCCACCAAGGACTTCAAGGACGTCGTCTCGCCCGGCCACGTGTTCCCGCTGATCGCGCGCGAAGGCGGCGTGCTGGTGCGCGCTGGGCATACGGAAGCCTCCGTTGATCTGGCGCGCCTTGCCGGCCTCTATCCGGCCGGCGTCATTTGCGAAATCATGAACGACGACGGCACCATGGCGCGCATGCCCGACCTGGTGGCGTTCGCCCAGCGACATGGGCTGAAGATCGGCACCATCGAAGACCTGATAGGCTATCGCCTGCGCCACGACCGCATCGTGCGCAAGGTCGCCACCAGCGCCGTCGACAGTGCCTTCGGCGGCAGCTTCGACCTGCATGTCTATGAGACGACGGTTGAGCCGGCCGAGCACCTGGCGCTCGTCAAGGGCGACATCTCCGGTCCCGAGCCGGTGCTGGTGCGCGTGCATGCCGTCAACGCCCTCTCCGATCTGCTGGGCGTGGCGATGGGCGAGGCCCGGGGGTCACTGATCGAAAAGTCGATGCGCGCAGTCGCCGCCGAAGGGCGCGGCGTGATCGTGCTAATCCGCGATCTGCGGCCGAAGTCGGTGTCCGACACGATTTCGCAGGGCGTCGCGCGCAAGCGCCCGAAAAAGGCTGATGAGGAGCGCCGGCTGGTCGAGATCGGCATCGGCTCGCAGATCCTGCGTGACCTCGGCGTCAGCGACATGACCCTCCTCACCAACGCGCCACCTTCGCGCTACGTGGGACTTGAGGCGTTCGGGCTGCGGATCGTCGGCCGGCGCAAGATCGGCTAGCCATGGCGCGGCGCTCCCAGACGGCAAGCCAGGCGGAAGCGGGCAAACCGCGTGCGCCCGCGCGCGTGCTGCTGATCGAGGCGCGCTACTACGAAGAGATTTCGGACGAGCTGGCCGAGGGCGCCATTGCCGAACTGGAGGCCGCAGGTGCCACCTTCGAGCGCCTGGCCGTGGCGGGCTGCCTGGAAATTCCCCTGGCGCTGGCGCTGGCGGTCGAAGCGGGGCGCTTCGGCTCCGGCAAGGGCCGCGCCGACTTCGACGGATGCATCGCGCTCGGCTGCGTCATCCGTGGCGAGACCACGCACTACGATACCGTCTGCAACAACGCCAATCACTGGCTAATGGACGTGGCGGTGCGCCACGCAATTCCCCTAGGCAACGCCATTCTCACGGTCGAGAACGAAGCGCAGGCGCTGGAGCGCGCGCGCGGCGGACGCAAGGGCAAGGGCGCGGACGCGGTGCGGGCCTGCCTCGGCCTGATCGAAAGCGCCCGCGCCATGGGCAGGGCGGTGTCGGCATGACCTCCTCGCCCGCCCGGCCGCGCAAGAAGAAGAACCTGGCGCGCAGCCAGGCCCGGCTCGGCGCCGTGCAGGCCCTCTATCAGATGGATATGGCGCAGACCGACCTCGCCGCCGTCATCGAGGAATTCAAGACGCATCGGCTTTCGGACAACGGCGGGCAGGAGGCGACGCTCGACGCCGACCATGAGCACTTCACCCGCGTCCTCAACGGCGTCGTGCGGCGCCAGCGCGACATCGATCCGCTGATCGACTGCCAGCTTGCCGCCGGCTGGCGGCTGGTGCGCATCGACTCCATCGTGCGCGCCATCCTGCGCGCGGGCCTGTTCGAGCTGATGGAGCTCACCGACATTCCGCCCAGCGTCGTCATCAGCGAATATGTGGAAGTCACCAATGCGTTCTTCGAAGGCGAGGAGCCGAAGGTCGTCAACGGCGTGCTCGATGCGCTGGCGCGCAAATTGCGTCCGTCAGAGCTGCCGGAGCGTTAGCAAGGCGATACCCCGATGCCGATTCCAACACGCCAGGACAGAGCGCTGCGCGGGGAGCAGGCCATCATCGACATCCTAGCCCCGCTATCACGCCACTATCCGGGCGCCTTCGGGCTGCGGGACGATTGCGCGCTGATCACGCCGGAACCGGGCACCGAGCTGGTGGTCAAGACCGACCCGGTGGCGGAAGGCATTCACTTCTTCGAGGGCGACGCGCCGGAAGACATCGCGTGGAAGGCGCTCGCCGTCAATGTCTCCGACCTGGCTGCCAAGGGTGCCCGCCCCCTCGCCTACCTGCTGGCGCTCTCCTTCCCGCAGGCGCCGCAGGCGGCGTGGATGACGCGCTTCGCTGCGGGTCTTGCTGCCGCGCAGAAGGCGTTCGGCTGCCATCTCGTCGGCGGCGACACCGACCGCAGGCCCGGCCCGCTGACCGTCACCGTCACCATCATCGGCTCGGTGGCGAAGGGCGGCATGGTGCAGCGGGGCACGGCGCAGAGCGACGACGTGCTGTTCGTGTCCGGCACCATCGGCGATGCCGCACTGGGGCTGGCGCTGCGCCGCCACCCCGAACTGGCCACAACCTGGGGCCTTGCGGCGGCCGACGCAGAGTATCTGATCGGGCGCTACACCCGTCCCCAGCCGCGCCTTGAACTCGGCATGGCGCTGCGCGCCTACGCTTCCGCGGCGATGGACCTTTCCGACGGCCTTCTGAAGGATGCAGACCGCATGTGCCGCGCCTCCTCGCTGGCGGCCCAGGTCCGCCTGGCGAGCATCCCGCTGTCGCCCGCCGCCGACCGCACGCTGGATGATGCCCGAGACCGGCTGATGCAGATCATCACCGGGGGCGACGACTACGAGCTTCTGGTCGCCGTTCCCACGCAATATGCGGCACCGTTCGCGGCTGCCGCACAGTCCTTCGGCGTCCCGGTGACGCGAATCGGGAACCTGCACCAGGGCCAGCCCGGCGTGGAAGTGATCGCGGAGGACGGGCGCGTGCTCGAGCCGCCGAGGTCCACGGGCTGGGACCATTTCTGATGCGGCACTTGGGTATGCGCACGCGTGTTGCAACGAGTCCGGAGTTTTGGCATGGTCCGCCGCGATGCCTGCGCCGGGGTGCGGGGTGACGCCGGCCGGTGCCTCGAGAAGGCACCGCGGGCGCTCGTCTTCGTCCGTGGCGTAACACCTCAGGAGGGGGAGTTTCTGCCATGGACACCACGGCGATGTGGGTCATCATCCTTTGCGGGTTGCTTGCCATCGTCTACGCCGGCTTGACCGTGCGGGCCTTGATGGCGTCTGACGCCGGCACCGTGCGCATGCGCGAGATCGCGGCGGCGATCCAGGAAGGCGCGCAGGCTTACCTCACACGCCAGTACACAACCATCGCCGTTGCCGGCGTGGTGATCTTCGTCATTGTCGGGTTGCTGCTCGGCTGGCTGGTGGCGCTCGGCTTCCTGATCGGCGCGGTGCTGTCCGGCGCCGCCGGCTTTGCTGGCATGCTGGTCTCCGTGCGTGCCAACGTGCGCACCGCCCAGGCGGCCACCAAGTCGCTCGCTGACGGGCTGTCGCTCGCTTTCCGCGCCGGCGCCGTGACGGGGCTGCTGGTCGCCGGACTGGCGCTGCTCGGTGTCGCGGTCTACTTCAGCGTCCTCACTCGCGGCATGGGCATGTCGCCGACCAGCCGCACGGTGGTCGACGCGATGGTCGCGCTCGGCTTCGGCGCGTCGCTGATTTCCATCTTCGCCCGTCTCGGCGGCGGCATCTTCACCAAGGGTGCTGACGTGGGCGGCGACCTCGTAGGCAAGGTCGAGGCCGGCATCCCCGAGGATGATCCGCGCAATCCCGCCACCATCGCCGACAACGTCGGCGACAACGTCGGCGACTGCGCAGGCATGGCCGCGGACCTGTTCGAGACCTACGCGGTCACCGCGGTCGCGGTCATGCTGCTCGGGACGCAGTTCCCGAGCGAGGAGCTGTGG
>DASZQG010000100.1:0-51294 GCA_035550075.1 Hyphomicrobiaceae bacterium
TTGGTTGCGGGGGTAGGATTTGAACCTACGACCTTCAGGTTATGAGCCTGACGAGCTACCGGGCTGCTCCACCCCGCGTCACCGCGATGCCGGCGCGAGCCACGAGAGTGGCCAGCGTCAGGCGAAAGCTCGCGGAAAATCGGTGCGCGCGGGGCCATGTCTCACGCCCCGGCTACCACGCACGAAGGGGCTTATAGCAGAGGTCTGGCGCTCTTGTGAACCGGCAATAAATCAACCCGGATGCACGCCGCGGGCGGCAGCCTGCGGGATGCCGGCAGCCCGCGAACGTGATTAAATGGCGGCTATGGCGAGCGCTACGGGCCCCGCCGCATCTTGCCCCCTTTTTTGGCTTGGACCCTGGATCGCGTGACCGGCAAGCTCCTCGATGATTGTTTTGCCTACGATAAGAAGCGGCTTCGGCATGACGAGGCCCTGGCGATCCTGAAGTCCAGGCTCGTGCCCGTGGCTGGGCAGGAGGCGGTGGCCGTGAGCCAGGCGGTAGGCCGCATCCTGGCGACGCCGGTACGTGCTGTGCAGCCGGTCCCGGCCCACCGCAACGCCGCCGTCGACGGGTTTTCCTTCGCGGCGACCGATCGCAGCACGGCCGATGGTGTCACGCTACCGCTCGAGGGCCGGGCCGCTGCCGGCCATGCGCTGCCAAGAGCGCCGCGTCCCGGGGTGGCGGTGCGGATATTCACAGGCGCCGCAATGCCGGAAGGACATGACACGGTGGTCCTGCAGGAGGATGTGGGTCTCACGGCGGGAGAGCGCGGCCAGCAGGCGGTCACCGTTCCGCCAGGGTTGAAGGCAGGCGCCAACGTCAGAAACGCCGGCGAAGACGTGGCTGCCGGAGAACTGGTGCTCGACGCGGGAAGCGTACTGCGGCCACAGGATCTCGCGGCACTGGCCTCCCTGGGGCTCGCGGAGGTCGCCTGCTCGCGGCGGCTGAGCGTCGGCATCGTCTCCAGCGGGGATGAGGTGATACGCGCGGGCCAGCCCTTGGGGGCGGGGCAAGTCTACGACGCCAATGCCCCGATGCTGGCCGCCCTGGTCGCAAGCGCGGGGGCGGCTCCGGTGGACCTCGGCGTCATGCCCGACTCGCTGGAGCAGGTGCGGGCCAGCTTGCAGAAAGCCGCGACCCGCGTCGACGTGATCATCGCCTCGGGAGGTACGAGCCGCGGCGAGGAGGATCACCTGGTCGGCGCGCTCGACCAGGTGGGCAAGCGCCACCTGTGGCAGCTTGCCATCAAGCCGGGCCGGCCGATGTCGTTCGGGCAAGTCGGCGATTGCGTGGTGATGGGATTGCCGGGCAATCCGGTGGCAGTGTTTGTGTGCTTTCTCCTCTACGCCTGGCCGATGCTGCGGCGTCTCGGGGGCGGTGCCTGGCCGGAGCCTCGCCGCTACCGGTTGCCGGCGGCTTTTGCGTTTCCCAATCGCAAGCTGGGACGGCGCGAGTTCTGGCGCGGCATGCTGCGGGAAACGGCGGACGGGCTGGCGGTGGACAAGTTCGCCCGGGACGGGTCCGGCCTCATCTCCGGTCTGCGCGCCGCGGATGGCTTGATCGACATTCCCGAGGATACGCCCGAGGTGCGCCCGGGTGACCTGGTCTCCTTCATTCCATTTTCCGAGTACGGCCTAGTCCGCTAGGGGGATTCGGGATCGGAGAGGGGAGAGCCGAGCGGACTGACCCATTGCTGCGGCATCGAGAATCGGCACAGCCGCGATGGCAGCACCACCGTTCGCGGGTCGCCGGGGATGGAAGGTGCTCAATCATTATTTAACCGTAATAGCCGCTAATATCGGCGTGGCGCGTGCCCACGTGTCGCGGAGTGGTTGCGCGCGTCCCAAGCCCGAAGGACCATCCATGCGCTTCACGCCTCCCCCCATGAGCATTGCCAGGCTCGAGAAGAAGGCGCAGCAGCTTCGGCAGTTCATCCTTCACTACATTGTTTCCACAGAGAGCGGTCCGCCCGAGCACAAGCACGCGTTGCTTGCCGTGGTGCGGTCAGTCGATAGCCCGCTGTTGCAAGCCCTTGCCAGCCTGGCCGGGGAAATGACGCAAGCACGCGTGTCGCTGAGGATGATCGTGGCACAGGCCGACCCGGAGACATTCTCCCAGGCGTGGCGCAGCGCGGGCGCGGGCGGCGATTTCCAGCATGAGGTTCGCTGGGCTCGCAATCCGCGCCTGATCGAGGCTCACGAGCAGCTTGTGCTGGGTCCCCATACCTGCTGGATCGGGGACAGCATGCGGCGCGACCCTGCGAAGTCGGACGCCTACGAGTCCTATGTCGAGGACTGCGGCGAAGCCGCAGGGTGCGCTGCGGTCTCTTTTGAGCGGCTGTGGGCGGCCTCCGACCCGCTTCTGGCGCATAGCTCGAGCGCCATCACCTGCGCCGGTGCTGTCGTCATGGCTGACGCGGCCGATGATGGGCTAGCGGCGCGCCGCCACTAGTCCGGTCTTACGCGCGCTTGCAGGCGCGTGACGCGTCTCGTGCTGCGCGCATTTGCCGACGCCTGCGCGATCGCGCGCCTGGAATTTCCCCGAAAGAGTGCGCAACGGTTCGCAAGAAGCGGCAATAGTGCAGCTCGCGCCACTGTTCAGCCACCCCGCGCTGCTCCACTTTGCCTTTGTGAGATTGTGAACCGTGCATTCCGCGGAACGGTGGTGCTTCAGGCAAGAAAGCGGGGATTCAGCCATGCCGATCGTTGTTCGCCTGTTTGTCCTGCTTCTCGTTGCGATGCCGGCCGCATCGGCGCTGGCGCAGGAGCAGCCCTTCACCCATGCGGGCGTGCAGGGCGATGCCAAGCGCTACGAGGCCTACCTCAGGTCGAATTGGAATCCCGGCAATCGTACGGGGCGAGAGCTGCGGGCGGAAGGGGCGAGACTGCTGGCTGCCGGCGCGGACATGCGGGCGGCTTCACGCAGCTACGCGCAGGCGGTCGTGGCCGATCCCGACGACGCGGAATCGTGGCTCGGCCTGGCGCAGACGCTGCTCGCGATCAAGCCCGAGCAGGGCTCGGAGCGCTACGATCTGCCGGTCAATGCCTCGGGTGCGGCTTGGAACGCCTATGACCGCGCCAAGACGCCCGATGCAAAATCCGCCGCACTCTGGACGCTGCATGAAGCCCTCAAGCGCCGGTCCTATTGGCGCCCGGCTATCAATGCCTTGAAGGCCAGCCTGGCGCTGCGTGAGAGCCCCACGGTGCGCGAGGCGTATGACAAGCTCGTCGCCGAACACGGCTTTCGCATCCTCGACTACAAGGTGGACGCCGACGCCGCGCAGCCGCGCCTGTGCATACAATTCTCGGAACGTCTGGCACCTGGCCAAATCGAGTGGGCGCAATATCTGAAGCTGGACGGCAAGGATCCGCAGGCCGTCGTCGCGGAGGACAACCAGATTTGCATCGACGGCCTGGCCCACGGCCAGCGCTACGAGGTGCAGGCGAAGGCAGGACTGCCGTCGGCGATCGGTGAAAAGCTGATCAAGACGGCCGAGCTCGGTATCTACGTGCGCGACAGAACGCCTGCCGTGCGCGCTTCCGGCCGTGGCTACGTGCTGCCCAACCGTGGACAGCAAGGCATCCCGCTCATCAGCGTCAACACCGCCAAGATCGCGGTGCGCGTCTATCGCGTCAACGACCGCAACCTGATCACTGCCCTGCAGAGCGGCGATTTTCAGAGGCAGATCTCATCCTACGACGTGCAGAGGCTCAGCGGCACGACCGGGGCGCAAGTGTACGCGGGTGAGCTTGACGTTGAATTGCGCCTCAACGAGGACGTGACGACCGCATTCCCCATCAGCGAGGCCGTGCCCCACTTGCAGCCGGGCCTGTACGTGCTTTCCGCGAACGCCCTGCCCAAGAAGGAGAATGACTACGCCGGCGGCGCAACGCAGTGGTTCGTGGTGTCCGATCTTGGATTAACCGCCATCACGGGCGAGGACGGCCTGCATGCGTTCGTGCGCTCGCTGGCGTCCACGGCGCCGCTTGTCAATGTCAATGTGCGGCTCATCGCGCGCAACAACGAGGTGCTCGCCACGGCCAAGACGGACAGCCGCGGCTACGTGCGCTTCGACGCGGCCCTGCAGCGCGGCGAGGGTGGCCTCGCACCGGCCGTGCTGGTGGCCGGCACTCCCGAGGGCGATTACGCCTTCCTGGACCTGTCGACAGGCGCCTTCGACCTGACCGACCGCGGGGTCAAGGGGCGCGAGGAGCCAGGCCCCGTTGATGGCTTTCTCTATACGGATCGCGGCGTCTACCGGCCCGGCGAAGACGTTCACGTCACGGCGCTGGCGCGCACGCGCGAAGGGCATGCGTCCACAATACCTCTCACCGTGATCTTCACCCGTCCCGACGGCGTGGAACATAAGCGTGTCACGCTCGCGGACGGCGGACTGGGCGGCCGCACAACGACGCTGGCCCTCGGCGGCGGCGTCATGACCGGCACATGGCGCGCGAGGATTTACACCGACCCGAAGGCCGACGCCATCGCGCAGGCCGCCTTCCTGGTTGAGGATTTCGTCCCCGAACGGCTGGAGCTGAAACTGGAGGCGGGCTCGCAGGCACTGCAGCCCGGCGCGCCCGGTACGGTCAAGCTGGCCGGCCGCTACCTCTACGGCCCGCCCGCCGCCGGCCTGGCAATCGAGGGCGACATCGTGGTCAAGCCTTCGGGCAAGGACGTGCCCGGTTTTGCCGGTTACACGTTCGGCCGGGCCGAGGAGCAGATCAGCCCGATCCGCAAATCACTCGAACAGCTTCCTGTGACGGGCGCCGACGGCAAGGCTGATGTCGGTGTCGCGCTGCCAGCGTTGCCCAAGACGAGCCGACCGCTGGAGGCAGACGTTACGCTGAAGTTGAGGGAGACGGGCGGCCGCACGATCGAGCGCACCATCGCGTTGCCGGTTGATATGCAAACGCCTCGGATCGGGATCAAGCCGCTGTTTTCCGGCGGGCAGGCCGGCGAAGGAGAGGTTGCCGCCTTCAATGCTGTTCTGGTTGGTGCCGATGGCAAGGCCATCGAGGCCAAAGACCTGAAGTGGACGCTCGTGCGCCTCGATCGGCGCTGGCAGTGGTACAGCCGTGACGGATCGTGGAACTTCGAACCGATCACCACAACCCGGCGAATTGCGACGGGATCGGTCAATGCGCTGCCGGATGCCCCGGCGCGGATCGAGGCTCGCCTCCGCTGGGGCCGCTATCGCCTCGAGGTCAGCACCTCGGATGGCTCCGACCTCTCCTCGAGCATCATCTTCAATTCGGGCTACTGGGCGGACGAGGCCGCCGACAGCCCCGAAATGCTGGACGTCGCTCTCGACAAGCCCATCTACCGTCCCGGCGATACCGCGCGCGTCAAGGTGACGTCGCGCATGGCGGGCCGTGCCCTGGTGGCGGTGCTGAATTCCGGCCTGGTCGCCACCCAGGAAGCCGACATCCCCGCCGGCGGCGGGGAAGTGCCAGTCCAGGTCGGGCGCGACTGGGGTCCCGGCGCCTATGTCACCGTGATGCTCTACCGGCCGATGGATGAGAAGGCCAAGCGGATGCCGAGCCGCTCGGTGGGTCTGCGTTGGCTTGCCGTCGACCAGACCCCGAACCAGCTCAAGGTCGCACTCGACCTGCCGGAGAAAGTGAAATCCGGCTCCAGCCTGACCGTGCCCATCAAAGTGAGCGGGCTGACAGCGGGCGAAGAGGCACGCGTCACTGTGGCCGCTGTCGACCTTGGCATTCTGAACCTGACACGCTTCGAGGCGCCCAAACCGGAAGCCTGGTTTTATGGCCAGCGCCGTCTCGGCAGCGAGATCCGCGACCTGTACGGCCGCCTGATCGACGGCATGCACGCGGAGCGCGGGCGGCTGCGCTCGGGTGGGGACGGCGGCGCCGGCATGTCCATGCAGGGCAGTCCACCCGTCGAGGAGACGCTGGCGCTGTTCTCCGGTATCGTCACCGTCGGTGCCGACGGGACCGCCAAGGTCGATTTTCAGCTGCCGGATTTCAATGGCACCGTGCGCGTCTCTGCCGTTGCGTGGAGCGCCGACAAGGTCGGCTCGGGCTCCCGGGACGTGATCGTTCGCGATCCCGTGGCGCTCACGGCATCCGCACCACGGTTCCTGACGCTCGGCGACGAGGCTCGTCTCGAACTTGCCCTGCATAACGTGGAAGGTCCGGCCGGGTCCTACCGCGTGACAGGACAGTATGAGCGGGACGTCGGCCCTGCCACGACGGGGTTCGAGCGCGCGATCAGCCTCGGCGCGGGTGAGCGCAAGCGTGAGGCATTCACCCTCAAGCCGGCGGAGGTCGGGCCAATCACCCTGGCGTTGCGCGTGACGGGCCCCAACGGCATCGACGTGCAGCGGCACCTGACGTTCGACGTGAAGGTTCCCGCCGGCGACATCAAGCGGCTCACGGTCAGCACGCTGGCGCCCAAGGGGCGGATTACGCTGTCGAGCGACCTGCTGAACGACCTGATCCCGTCGCGCTCGCGGGTGAGTGTCACGGTCGGGCCGACCGCGCGGCTCAATGTTCCCGGCATTCTGGCTGCGCTTGACCGCTATCCCTACGGCTGCGCCGAGCAGACCGTCAGCCGCGCGCTGCCCCTGGTGTATCTCAACGATGTAGCGAAACGCATCGGCATGGCGAGCGACACAACCGTGCGCGAGCGCGTCGCAAAGGCCATCGAGCGCGTGTTCGAGATGCAGGATGCCTCCGGTGCATTCGGCATCTGGGGTCCGGCCGACGGGGACATGTGGCTGACAAGCTTCGTCACCGACTTCCTGACGCGGGCCAAGGAAGCAGGCTACAGCGTGCCTCAACGCCCATTTACCCAGGCGCTGGACCGCCTGCAGAACTACATCAGCTACGCGCAGGACTTCGAGCGCGGCGGCGAGGCGCGCGCGTACGCTCTCTACGTTCTTGCCCGCAACGGGCGCGCACCGGCGGGAGAACTGCGTTATTACGCCGACACCAAGCTTGACAGCTTCGACACCCCGCTGGCGAGAGCCCAGCTCGGCGCGGCGCTGGCCATGCTTGGCGACAAGCCACGGGCGGAGCGGGCCCTGCAGTCGGCCTTCCGCGCCAGCGTTGTCGCCGACTCCGGCGTATCGCGCCGTGACTACGGCACGGGCGTTCGCGACGGCGCTGCGCTGATCACTCTTGCTTCGGAATCGGGCCTGGCGAGACCGGATGTGATCAGCCTGGTGGATCGCGTCGCGGAAGCCTACGCGGCGAAAACCTACACCTCGACCCAGGAACAGGCGTGGATGCTGTTGGCGGCGCATGCGCTGAACGACGACAGCAAGAACACGTTGCTCGCGATCAACGGGCAGCCGCACAACGGCGAATTCACCCGGGCGCTGTCGGCGGACGATCTGAAAGCCGGCGCGCTCACCATCGCAAACCAGGGCAACACGCCCACAGACGCGGTGGTGACGGTGGTGGGATCGGCTCTGACGCCGGAGCCAGCGGTCTCCAGGGGGTTCACGCTCGAGCGCAGCTACTACACCCTCGACGGCAAAAAGGTCGATATGCAGAGCGGCCAGGGCGGGCTCGGACACCTCAAGCAGAACGATCGCCTCGTCGTCGTGCTCAAGGTCGGCGCGACCAATGCGGGCGGGCGCATCCTGCTCGTAGACCGGTTGCCGGCAGGCCTGGAGATCGAGAACCCGCGTCTCGTCGATTCCGGCGATGTCAAAACGCTGACATGGCTGAAGAGCGCGATTGCGCCGGAGCACACCGAATTCCGGGACGATCGCTTTGTCGCCGCGTTCAACTTCTTCAGCGCGTCTGGCCAGAACAATGGAGCCTCGGAAGCAAGCGTCGCCTACATCGTGCGCGCCGTGACGCCGGGAACGTTCATACATCCGGCGGCCACGGTGGAGGACATGTACCGGCCCGACCGATTTGCACGGACGGATTCCGGACGCCTGCAAATCACGGCGGAATGAGCTGCGGCCATGGTGACGAGACTGAACCCGCGTCATCGCGCTGGCGGCGTGCGGAAATCGCTGCGCTATCTTATGGCTGGCGTTGCGGTCGGGTGCCTCGCAATTGGCGCGGTGGCGTGGGCCTGGCGTGAGGCCGGGCCACTGCCCCTGAATCGGGCGGAGGCGGTGTCGGTCACGGTATTGGATCGCAACGACCGCCTTCTGCGCGCGTACACCACGGAAGATGGCCATTGGCGCCTGCCCGTGGAGGTCGCCGATGTCGATCCGCGCTACCTGTCCATGCTGATCGCCTTCGAGGACAAGCGGTTCTACAAGCATCACGGGGTCGATGCGCGCGCCGTCCTGCGCGCGGGTTGGCAATTCCTGCGCTACCGGCGCATCGTCTCCGGCGCGTCCACGCTGACGATGCAGGCTGTCCGCCTGCTGCAAGGCGAGCACGAACGCACGGCTGCGGGCAAGATCAGGCAGGCGCTGCACGCCCTGCAGCTCGAGCGGCGGCTCTCGAAGCAGGCCATTCTGCGGGCCTATCTGCGCCTCGCGCCGTTCGGCGGCAATGTCGAAGGCGTGCGTGCAGCTTCGCTCGCCTATTTCGGGAAGGAGCCGCGGCGGTTGTCGCTCAGCGAGGCGGCGCTGTTGGTGGCGATCCCACAGTCGCCCGAAACGCGCCGGCCGGACCGCTTTCCCGAGGCGGCACGCCGCGCCCGCAACCGCATCCTCGCGCGTGCTGTGACCGCCGGTGTCATCTCCCGCGACGATGCCCTGCGGGCCGAAAGCGAGCCGCTCGTGGCAGGCCGCCGGGATTTTCCGATGCTGGCGCCGCACCTCGCCGATTGGATCGTTGACCAGGACAAGGCACGCATCGTCCATCATCTGACGCTGGACCGCGCTGTCCAGGCCAGCCTCGAGCAGCTCGTGCGCGTGCATGCCGCTGCGCTCGGGGGGCGTATCTCGGCGGCCCTCATTGCGGTGGACCATCACACGGGCGAGGTGATCGCCCACGTCGGCTCGCCGGGCTTTCTCGACGCTGACCGGTTCGGCGCGGTCGACATGACGAGCGCCGAGCGCTCGCCGGGCTCGACCCTGAAGCCGCTCATCTATGGCCTAGCCTTCGACGCGGGCCTCGCGCATCCCGAAACGCTGATCGAGGACCGGCCTGCCCGATTCGGGCTCTACGTGCCGAAAAACTTCGATCAGGACTGGCATGGCACCGTGACCGTTCGCCAGGCGCTGGCGCAGTCGCTGAATATCCCGGCCGTGAAAGTGCTGGATGCGATCGGCCCGGCGCGGCTTTACAGCAGCCTGCAGCGGGCCGGCGCTCACCCCGTTTTGCCAAAGGGCGCGGAGCCCTCACTGGCGCTGGCCCTGGGCGGACTGGGGCTGCGTCTTGGCGATCTCGCTTCGCTTTACACGGCGCTTGCGCGCGGCGGCGAACCTATTGCTTTGAAGTACGTCCGGGATGGCGCGGCGCCGCGCGGGGTGGGGTCGAGGCAGCGGCTGCTGTCGGCCACCGCCGCCTGGTACGTGGCCGACATCCTGCGCAACGCCCCGCCGCCCAACAATGCCAAGCCCGGCGAGATCGCCTACAAGACCGGCACCTCATACGGCTTTCGCGACGCGTGGGCCGCCGGCTTCGACGGCAAGTACGCCATTGCCGTATGGGTCGGCCGGCCCGACGGCGCTGCCACGCCGGGACTGACAGGACGGCTCGCCGCGGCGCCCCTTCTCTTTGATGCCTTTGCTCACTTGTCGGTGCAGCGCGCCCCGCTGCCACCGGCGCCGGCGGGCGTTCTGCGCGCTTCCAACGCCGAGCTGCCGCCGCCGCTCAAGCACTTCCACGAGGTTCAAGCCGACGCCGGCGGATATCTCGACCCGGCCGTGCGTATAGCCTTCCCGCCTGATCGCGCGGAGTTCGACGCCGACGAAGTCCAATCCGACGCTGTGGTCGTGAAGGCGGAGGGGGGTGCGCTACCACTGACGTGGATGCTCGACGGTGCGCCGGTCGCAGAGCAGGAGAGCGGGCGTCAGATGGAACTGCCGGTCAAAGACCGGGGGTTTCACAACCTGTCGGTAATCGATGCCAAGGGCCGCGCCGACCGGGTCACGATCCGACTGAAATAGGCGGGCTTCCGGATTCACCCCGCGCGCAGCCTGACCTCGGAAGCGGCCTTGTCGTCGGCAGCCAGCGGCTTCTTGAGGGCGGCCAGTCTGCGCGGGTCGCGCTTTGTCCGCTCCGCGTTGACCTCGCGCAGCCGGTCGGCCAGGAAATCGAGCAGCACGCGTACGCGCGGCAGCAGGTGCTTGGCGGTCGGATAGAGCGCCCAGATCGCGGTATTGCTGGCGGTCTCGTAGTCACTCAGCACGTGGACAAGCTTGCCTGCGCGGAACTCGTCGGCGATCTCGAATTCCGAGCTGCGGATAAGTCCGTGCCCTTCCAGCGCGGCGTGGCAAAGCAGCTCGCTGTTGTTGGAGCGAAGGCGTCCGTCGACTTTCACCGCGCTCTCAACCCCGCCCTTGCTGAAGCACCATTGCCACTCATCCGCGAGGGTGAGGCAATAGTGATTGGCCAGGTCCTCGGGTCTCAGGGGCATACCGCGGCGCGCGATATATGCGGGGGAACCCGCAATCACATGGCGGTCCGGTACCAAACGCTTGGCGATCACCGAGGAGTCCGGCAGCGAGCCGGTGCGCACGGCGATGTCGTAGCCTTCCTCCTGCAGATTGACCGGCGCGTCCTTGAAATCGACGAGTACATTGACCTCGGGATAGGCGCGCACGAAGTCGCACACGGCGGGCGCGATGTAGCGGCGTCCGAGCCGCGAGGGGACTGCGATCTTGAGTTTGCCCTTGGGCTTGCTCAGCCGGTCGTTGACACTGGCCTTGGCGGCCTCGATCTCGGCAAGAATGCGCTCCACATGCAGGAGGAACGCCGCGCCCTCCTCCGTGATGCGCGTGGAGCGCGTTGTCCGATTGAAGAGCCGTACGGAAAGTTCGTCCTCAAGGGCCTGGATGCGTTTGGAGATGGTGCCTGGGGTCAGGCCGAGCTCCGTTCCGACGGCGGACAGATTCTGAATCGCCGCCACGCGGGCGAAGATTCGCATGTCCTGGATTTCCATTGTTCCTTCCCTCCCGCGGTATCGTTCCGCAGGTCACCCTTCTCTTATATAAGAATTTCGAAGCCACCTTAGCCGCGAACGCACGGCGGCTCAAATCAGAAATGAGATGCCGCGTCCCATTTTTGCGGCCGTGGTTAGCCCGGCGGCCAAGCTGACGCTCGCCGGCGCAAAAAAGCGGACGGGCTTTGGGCTCAGAAGCGCTTGAGCAGCCGCTCCAGGTAGTCCAGCTCGGCAGGCGGCCGAGTGGTCTCGCCGATACGGCGCCGCAGTTCCTCAAGGATCTCGCGCGCGCGCTGTATGTCGATCTGGTCGGGCACCTTCACGCCGACACCGGGATCGGGACCGTCGGTGCGCTCTGGCGGCCGGCCCATCGGGTCCAACTCACCCCGATTGTCGTTCATGCCATAGCGCGATGGCATCTGCTGAAGCATCTGCTGCGCCATATCGCGGGCGCCTTGCCGCAGTTGATCGAGCGCCCGGCCTTCCTCGTTCGTCGCCGTATCGAGGTCGCCGTTGCGCAGCGCCCGCTCGGCGCGTTCCATGGCTTCGCCGGCGCCTCCCAGCGGACCCGGTACGTCAAGGCCGAACTCGCGCATACCCTGCTGGAGGCGGCCCAGCATCTCGCGCAGCACGCGCTGCCGATCGCCGAGGCCGTTGGTCCCGTCGCCCTCGCCGGGCTCGGTGCCCTGGCCTGGCTGCTGTCCACGCTGGCCCCGCTGGCCCTGCTGCTGGCCACGCTGACCCCGCTGCTGGCCGCGCCCTTCGTTCTGGCGCTGCTGGCCGAAGGTATCGTCGAGGAGCTGCTGCTGGCGGCCGATGAGATTGCCGAACTGGTCCATCATCTGCCCGAAACGCTGTTGCTGCCCCTGGCCTTGGTTGGCCATCCGGCCCGACTGCAGGCGATCGAGCAGGTCGCGCAACTCGCTCAGCATCTGTTGCGCGGTGTCGCGGTTGCCGGACCGCGCCATGTTTTCGAGGTTGCGCAGCATCTGCTCGAGATCCTGCGAGGTCAGATACTGCTGGTTGCGATCGAGCCCTTCCATCGGCGGCTGGCCCTGGGCCTGCTGCGCCATCTGCTCAAGGTATTGCGCCAGCGCCTGCCGCAGCTCCTGCATGAGCTTCTGGATTTCTTCATCGGAGGCGCCATCCTGCAGCGCCTTCTGCAGCCGCTCCTGCGCCGCGCGCAATGCACGCTCGGCGTCGGTCAGGTTGCCGTCCTCGATGCGCAGCGCGACGTTCCAGAGCTGCTTGACGACGCTGTTGCGGCCGGCGCGCGTGTCATCGCGCTTCAGGCGCCAGTAGGCCGAGCGCAGGCCGAGGTAGACCTGCAGATCATCGATGAATCCTTCGGGCTCCAGGGTCAGGGCGTCGAGCGCATTGGCGACCAGCAGCCGGTCGCGCGGATCCTCGACCAGTTTGCGCCTCTGCTCCACGACGGCGCGGGCGAGAGGCTTGCTGAATTGCCGCTCCGGCAGCGTCATCTCGATGCGCTCGCTGCGCCCGACCTGGCCGGCAAGGTCCTTCGCCACCAGGCTGAGCTCGACCTTCATGCCGGCCCAGGGATGGTCGCCGAGCTCATGAAAGCTCTTGCCCTCGGCGTGCTTCGGGTACGACTGGGGCAACCGCAGAACAATCGCCGGAGGACGCTCATAGGGAGGCCGCGGGCCTTTTTTGGCGCCGGCACGCGCCCAGGCAGTCGCCGACTTGTCCTCTTTCGGGGCGACGCGGCGGATGCGGGCTTCAGCCGAAACGACGCCGTAGTCATCCTCGACCTTGTAGAACAGCTTCAGGGCGCCCCGCGGGCTGCGCTCGGGTTCCTTGGTCATCGTGATCTTGGGCGGATGGTCAGGGATGACCACGAATGGCCAGCTTGCGATTTGCGTGCCGCCGCTGGAGAGGACAACGGTGCCCGACCGCTTGAGCACGTACTTGAGTTCCATGACGTCGGATGGGGCGGCGGCGGCTGGAACCTCCAAGTGCTCGGGGTTCGCGCCTCCCGCGCCGGAGGACGCCTCCAGCGCCAAGCCGGACAGGCCGGCGCCGCTGCCGCGGATCACCAGCGTGCTCTTTTCAGGCACCTCGAAGGGGCCGGCGGGCTTGTCGCGCGATTGCGCCAGCGTCAGGCCGCCATCGGCGAGCATGACCGGCGGCTTGCCCGTATAGGTCGGCGGGTTCACCCAGGCATCAAGACGCGCTTCGGCACCCTTCGCCAGCGCACCGAGGCGGAATGCGGACCAGAGCCGATCGGACGTGCTATCGCCGACGACGACCAGCAGAACGAAGACGCCGAGCAGCAGCAGCCCGCGCAGGGCGAACGGGTCGTAGCGGTCTGTGCGCGGCGTCGGCCGGCCCACGCGCAGCTTTTGCAGCAGGAGGGCCAGCCGCTGGCGATGCGCTCTCCACAAGGTTGCGGTGCGCGGATCGTCCGCGTTGAGGGTCAGCGTATCTTCGTAGGAGGAAGCGGGGCGGTGTTTGATTCCGGACGACCGCTCAACGCGCCGAATGGCGTCCTCGCGCGTCGGCCAGCGCACGCGCAACAGGGCGAGGATGGCGATGACAAACGCCAGCCCGAACAACGCCAGGAGAATCTTGTGAGGCAGCTCCGGCAGGCGTTGCCAGACCCCGGCCAGCGAGACCGCAATGAAAAGTCCGGCCAGGCCGAAAACAACCCAGGCTCTCGGCCAGAGCTTTTCGAAGAACAGCGCCCATTTGCCAAGATTGATCTTGCGCTCGAAAGCCTGCTGGGCGGCAGGTGGCGATTGCTGGTTTGCCATCAAGTCAGTCTACCATGCCGACGGTCACTCGTATAAACCACCTTGATCACAATAGGTTGCGACCGCAAAAACGGCGACAGCACGGCATGAGGGCCGCTCCCCGGATTCGAATATCAGGTAGTGCGTGCTCAGCCTGGAGCAAGACGCAATGATGGTTGTTTGGAAGATCCTGCGAGCCCTGCGCTTCCTCGCGGTGCTGGCTCCGCTGGCCGCCTCGATGCAGGTGGCAGGTGCGGCTGCAGCCGAACGTCCGGAGCTGCGAACGAGCGAAGCCTACATCGAGGAGACAGCGCGGTCGCCGGGGTTCGATGTCAACGACCCGATGCAGGTGCTGGCCTTCGTGCTGGGTGCGCTGCCCGATCGGGTCAAGGTGTATCCCACCGAGAATTACTACTATTTCAGGTTCATCAGCGACGGCGTGCCGTACAGCGGAAGCATCCGATTCGACATGATGGACCGCGACAAGGGCAAAGCCCACTTCGGCTACTTCCAGCGGCTCACGCCATGGAGGGATGAGGCGAGGGTCGAGAAATATGTGGTCCTGGATGCCAGCAAGGGTGTCAATGTCGAGCGCCTCGACCGGTTTCTCTATCGCGTGACGTATGGCGGCAAGAGCGTGGTTTTCGCGCTCAACGATCTATCGCAGGTGAGACCGCCGCCGGGCGTCCTCGGCGAGGACGAAACCTACCTGGGGCCGAGCTTCGACGAGTCGGGCTTTCGCTTTTTCTTGGTGTTCAACAGCAAGCTGAAAATCTTTCATTTCATTCTCGATGAGACGACGCGGGTACCGGATGACCTCGTACCGGCTCCGCACAATGACCGCATCCTGCTCGGCACGCGCACGGGCTTCGCGTTCTATCGGGACCATGGTCGCAGTCGCAAAATCATGATCGGCGCCTATTTCGACAACTCCTGGCTGAACAACTATTTCGACGGCCCCTTCGATCAGCTCCCGGAAAACTTCATTGAGGGGGATGCTCTGCGCGACGCGATCATTGCCGCCGACCCGAGCGTGAAAGGCAAGATCGACCGCCTGGGCCACTATCTTCATGAGGAGGGGCGCTACCTGATCAACCCGTTCAGGCTGTATCGCAAGGTGAGCGATCTCGATGCCATCGACAAATGTGCCCGCTCGAGAGAGAAGCAGCCCACATACTATCGCTGCTTCGTGGCCAGCCATTTCGGAGAAGGCGACCCGCGCTGAGGCGGCCGTGGTCAGGCCAGCCAGCCGGGGAGGCGGTCAAGTCCGATCAGGTCGTCGTAGGTGGGACGAGGACGGACCACGGCATAGGCGCCGCCATTGACGAGCACCTCCGGCACAAGCAGGCGCGTGTTGTAAGTTGACGACATGACGGCGCCATAGGCGCCCGCGGTCATCACGGCGACGAGGTCGCCGGCGGCGAGCGGCGGAAGCTGCCGGTTCAAGGCAAGATAATCGCCCGTTTCGCACACGGGGCCGACAACGTCCTGGGCAACCAACGCGCGGCCGGCGGGCTGTTCGTTGACCGGCCAGATTTCATGATACGCCTCGTAGAGCGTGGGGCGGATGAGGTCGTTCATCGCGGCATCGACGATCAGGAAGGTCTTTTCCCGCGTCGTCTTGGTGTGAATCACGCGTGAGACGAGAATGCCGGCGTTCGCCACGATCATACGCCCCGGCTCAAGCACAATCTTGAGCCCCAGGTCGCCGAGCGTCTCCTGGACAACGGCGGCATATTCCGCCGGCGACGGTGGAACGGGGTCCGAGTCGCGGTAAGGCACACCCAGGCCGCCCCCAAGGTCGACATGCCGGATATCGCGGCCGGCATTGCGAAGATCCACGACGAGCTCCCGCATCAGCGCAAAGGCGTTGCGGAACGGCGCCATGTCGGTGATCTGGCTGCCGATATGCATGTGGACGCCCCAGACCTCAAGACCGGGTAGACCGGCGGCGCGGCCGAAGAGGTGCTTTGCGTCGAGCACCGAGATGCCGAATTTGTTCTCCGCCTTGCCGGTGGCGATCTTGGCGTGCGTGCGCGCGTCCACATCCGGGTTTACGCGCAAGGCGATTCGGGCGGTGCGGCCGAGCTCGGTCGCCACCTTGCTCAAGGCCAGGAGCTCCGGCTCCGACTCCACGTTGAAACCGAGAATGTCCTCACGCAGCGCGTAGGCAATTTCCGCGGTGGTCTTGCCGACGCCGGCAAAAATGATCTTGTTGGCCGGCACGCCCGCCGCCCGCGCACGTCGCAGCTCGCCCTCGGACACGACGTCCATACCGGCGCCGAGCCGAGCCAGGGTCTTGATGACGGCCTGGTTGGAGTTGGCCTTGATGGCGTAGCAGATCAGCGGGTCGAGGCGTGCGAACGCCTCCTTCAAGACGCGGTAGTGCCGCTCGAGCGTGGCGGTCGCGTAGCAGTAGAACGGGGTGCCCACCTCGGCGGCAATGCGCGCCAAGCTGACGTCCTCTGCGTGGAGGACTCCGCCGCGATACTGGAAATGATGCATCCGAGCCGCGTTACCGGAGGATTGGATCCAGAACGAAGGGCTTGTGAGGTTTCTGCTCGGCGGGTGTGCTGCCGGGCGTGGCATTCCCGGTATCCGTCTCGGCCTTGGCCGCCGGCGGTGTCTCCAGCGACCCGCGTACGCCGCACCCGGACAGGACCATCGCGCCGATCGCAAGAATCAGCGTGGCCAACACACCGGCCTGAAGACGGCTATGCATATGAACCTTGTTCACAGACAGCAACGCCAAAGGAGCCTTCCCAAACCGTTCTGGTAAGGCTTTGCGAGGTCGTTCTATCCCCTTCCGGCTTCTTTCTCCAGCCGCTTTGTCCAGGCGCGCGCCATTTTACGCACGTTCTGTGGCGCCGTTCCCCCATAGCTCGTGCGGCTTTTCACGGAATTCTGCACGGACAAGACCGAAAACACCTCGGATGTGATGCCGGGGTGGATACCTTGCATCACTTCCAGCGCGAGCTTGTCGAGCGAGACGCCGCCGGACTCGGCAGCCCGAACGATACGCCCCGTGATGTGATGCGCCTGGCGGAAGGGAATCCCCAGGGTCCGGACAAGCCAGTCCGCAAGGTCGGTGGCCGTGGAATAGCCGTGCGCCGCCGCTGCCGCCATGGCGGCCGCGTTCGGCTCCATGTCCTCCACCATGCCGATCATGGCGGAAAGCGCCAGTTGCAGGCTGGCCAGAGCGTCGAAGGTCGGCTCCTTGTCCTCCTGCATGTCCTTGGCATAGGTGAGGGGGAGGCCCTTCATCACCATGAGGACGGACTGGAAGCCGGCCGCGCAGCGGCCGACCTTGGCCCGCACCAGCTCCGCCGCGTCGGGGTTGCGCTTCTGAGGCATGATCGAGGAGCCGGTGGTGAACGCGTCGGAGAGGCGCAGGAAGCCGAACTGCGGCGTTGTCCACACCACGATCTCTTCCGCAAAGCGCGACAGGTGCATCGCCGCGATCGCCGCCGCCGCCAGGGTTTCGAGCACGAAGTCGCGATCGGACACGCTGTCGAGCGAGTTGGCGGTCGGCCGCGCGAACTCGAGCAATTCCGCGGTTTGATGGCGGTCGATGGGGAACGAGGTTCCGGCCAGAGCTGCAGAGCCCAGCGGACATTCGTTCAGCCGCGCCCGGGCGTCGCGCAGCCGGCCGCGATCGCGGGCCAGCATTTCCACATACGCCAGCAGATGGTGGCCAAAAGTGACGGGCTGCGCCGGCTGCAGGTGGGTGAAGCCCGGCATGACCAGGTCGCAATACGCCTCCGCTTTGCGGCTGAGCGCAAGCTGCAACGCGGCCAGCGAGGCATCGGTCTCGTCTATCCAGTGGCGCAGGTAGAGCCGGAAGTCCGTCGCCACCTGGTCGTTGCGCGAGCGCGCCGTGTGCAGCCGTCCGGCGGGCGCTCCGATCAGCGCCTCCAGGCGGCTTTCGATGTTCATGTGCACGTCTTCGAGCTCGGTGGCGAAGGTGAAGCGGCCGCTCTCGATCTCCTCCAGCACCTTGTCCAGCCCGGCCGCGATCTTCTTCTCATCCTCCCTGGAAATGATGCCCTGCACGGCCAGCATGCGCGCATGTGCTTTTGAGCCGCGGATGTCATAGGGAGCCAGCGCCTTGTCGAAGGCGACCGAGCTGTTAATCCTCTCCATGGCCTCTGCGGGTGACATCGTGAAGCGGCCACCCCACATCTTGTTGGCTGATTTACTGGTCACGAGTCTGGCCTATCCGAAGTTGAGCGGGGCGAACGGAACAAGCGATGCCGGCCGACGATCCGAAGCGGAAACCTCAAGCGAACATCACGGCGATGGCCCTGTGGGCCGCGGCCGGAGCTGCCATCGCAGGGTTTGCAGGGGTATACGTGATGCTCGCCCGTCCTGCCACCGTTCTTCCGGCCCCTGCACAGGTGGAAGCACCGCTAACCAAGGCGGCTCCGAGCGGCCCCGGCACCAACGCCCTGAGCCAGGGACAGATGGCCGCCTTCGTGTTCAAGAAGGAGCCGGAAGTCTTGCCGGAAGTGCATTTCCAGGATGCCTCCGGCAACGAGCTCACTCTGGCCGACTGGCGCGGCAAGACCGTGCTGTTAAACCTGTGGGCGACCTGGTGCGCGCCGTGCCGCAAGGAGATGCCGACGCTGGACCGCCTGCAGCAGGAGATGGGCTCGAGCAAATTCGAGGTCGTCGCCGTCAGCGTGGACCGCAAGGGCCTGGCGGCGTCGGAGCAGTTTCTGAAGGAGGTCAAGGCCGAGGGGCTGAAGGCCTATGCTGATCCCACCGCGCGGCTCAGCGCGACCCTGCGGGCGGTCGGACTGCCGGCGACGTTGCTTCTCGATCCGAAGGGACGTGAGGTCGGACGACTGCTTGGACCTGCGGAATGGGACAGCGAGGACGCCAAGCGGCTGATCCGTTCGGTGATCAAGTAGGCCACGGCGCCGGCTTTCGCCTGCCTATTGATGAAGCGCGACCGGCGGGTGCTGGTCTGTGTCGGTGCTGACGAGCCCGCCAACAATCGCCCGCGCGAGCTGCTCGGCCATGCAGCGGTGCCCCCTGTCATTCATGTGCAGGTTGTCGGCCGACAGGTAGTAGGCATCGCCTCGTGCCCGTTGGAGTTCGAGCATCGCCTGAAAACGGTCGACGAGCAGAACGCCCGACTCCTTGGCGACATCGGCAATCGCCTTGACCACCTGCTCATAGTAGTGGTCGGCCACGAGAACCGTGCCGTATTGCGGATCAACGAGTACAACGTCGAGCTTGTTCTCGGCCAGCCAGGCCAGGGTCGTCCGGAGGCACGTCTTGAACGCCTCGATGCTGACGTGGCGGATGGCATCATTGGTGCCAACCTGCCAGACCACGAGGTCCGGTTTGATATCGTCGATCTCCTTCTTCATCCGGTCTGCGGCGCCCTGCGCGACCTCGCCGGACACGCCGCGGCCAACCACATCGAAATCCACGCCCTTGAAGCTGCCCTCAAGTGTCGTCTCGAGACTGGCAACGTAGGTCGCCGCGGGCGAGGAGGCACCGACGCCCACAGTGGTGGAAGAGCCGATGGCGAGGATCTTGATCTTGCGCCGGACGCGCAGCGCGCGGCTCACCGCGCGCAACGGGCGCCGGGTGACGTCGCTCGCGATCCGGTTCGAGCGGCAGTCCGGGGACAATTTCGGTGGCGTGGGGCGGACGATCTCTTCCGATGGGACGAGCAGAGATACCTGTTGCGCATCACCTGTTGTGGTGAAGCAACACGCCAGCGCGGCTGCCACCATCCAAGGACTCACATTTCGATGCATTGATCGCCCGCAGCCCATTTCCCCGTTGCCCAAAATCTAGGCTAGTGCGGCTTTCCCGTAAAGAAGAAGCCTGTGTGACAGGCAATCCGGTCACAGAGGGTGTGTCCTTGACATCTCCATTGGACGCACGCCAGAAACGCGCATGTCCACGACAGACCTGCAATCCAAGATCGAAGCCGCCTGGGACCAGCGCGAGACGCTAAATGCCCAGACACGGGGAGAAATTCGCGATGCCGTGGAGACGGCGCTCGACCTTCTCGACCGCGGAAAGGCGCGGGTTGCGGAAAAGGTAAATGGGGCGTGGACGGTTAATCAGTGGCTGAAGAAGGCGGTCTTGCTGTCGTTCCGGCTGAACGACATGGAGATGATCTCCGGCGCGCCGGGCGGGTCGAGCTGGTGGGATAAGGTGCCGTCCAAGTTCCAGGCCATGGGGGCCGGGGACTTCAAATCGGCCGGCTTTCGTGCGGTGCCGGGCGCGGTCGTCAGGCGATCGGCCTACATCGCGCCGGGCGTCGTGCTGATGCCGTCGTTCGTCAATCTCGGCGCGTATGTGGACGCCGGCACCATGGTCGATACGTGGGCCACGGTGGGGTCGTGCGCGCAGATCGGCCGCAACTGCCATATTTCAGGCGGCGCCGGCATCGGCGGCGTGCTCGAGCCACTGCAGGCCAACCCGGTCATCGTCGAGGACAACTGCTTCATCGGGGCGCGTGCCGAGGTGGCGGAGGGCGTCATCGTTGGCGAGGGCTCGGTGCTGTCGATGGGTGTTTACCTGGGGGCATCGACCAAGATCGTAGATCGGGCCACGGGCAAGATCGTCACGGGTAAGGTGCCGCCCTATTCCGTGGTCGTCTCAGGAACATTGCCGGGCAGGCCATTCCCCAACAACGAGCCGGGCCCCGGTCTCTACTGCGCCGTCATCGTCAAAACCGTCGACGAGAAGACAAGAGCCAAGACCAGCATTAACGAGCTGCTTCGGGACTGAGCGCAAAGCGCCGTTTTGGGCGCCCTGCATGCGCGAGATGGCGGAGCCTCGCATGGCCCGCTTGCTGGACTCCCGTATAGAGATGGTTTAGCTCACCAGCGGTCTCGCCGGCGCCTTTGCATAGGCTTGCTGACTTCAAGGTGAGTGAAACCGCCGGAATTGAACACCTGGCCGCGGCTGGCCTGTCGCCAAAAGATCCGGCGGAAGATCATGATTCTCCAGGGTTTCACCGCGGAAACGACTTCGCAACGAGATGTGGTGCAGTGTGCGCACCGTAATCCGGGAAAAACGCCGGCCCCAGCACGATTCCCTCCAGGGCGTGCCACCTCACTATCATACTTAAAAGTCATTGAGCGCGGGTGTTGATCTATGACTACGAGCGAAATGCGTTGTGTGGAATTTGCAGAAGCATTGATCCGCTGCGAAAGCGTTACGCCGGTCGAAGGCGGCGCGCTGAGCTTCCTCGAAAGCAAATTGAAGCCGGCAGGGTTCACCTGCCATCGGCTCAAGCTGAGCGAGCCCGGAACGCCTGACGTAGAGAACCTCTACGCGCGACTGGGCACCGGCGCCCCGCATCTTTGCTTCGCTGGGCATACGGATGTCGTGCCGGCCGGCGACATGGCGGCGTGGAGCGAGCCGCCGTTCCGGGCCAACATCAAGAACGGAATACTTTACGGGCGTGGCGCCGCCGACATGAAGGGCGCGGTGGCCTGCTTTCTTGCCGCGGCGCTCGACCACGTAAAGAGCCCCGGCCTGGCGCGCGGGTCTCTCTCCTTTCTCATCACCGGAGATGAAGAAGGCCCCGGCATCAACGGCACGCGCAAGGTGCTGGAGTGGATGAAGGCGAAAGGCGAAGTGGTCGATGCCTGCCTGGTCGGCGAGCCGTCGAGCAGCAAGGCGGTGGGCGATGAGATCAAGATCGGCCGCCGCGGTTACCTGAACGCCGAGGTGGTGGTGCATGGCAAGCAGGGACACGCGGCCTATCCGCACCTGGCCGATAATCCGGTGCCGAAGCTCGCGCATATCGTGGACTGGATCTGCTCGAATCCTCTCGATTCCGGCTCAGCTCGCTTTCAGCCCTCGACGCTGCAGCCGACCATCCTGTCGGTGCCCAATACGGCCACCAATGTCATTCCGGCCTCCGCGCGCGTGAACCTGAACATCCGCTACAACGATCTGCATACGCGCCAGAGCGTCGAGGCCTGGGTCAGAAAGCAATGCGAGAAGGCGGGGGCCGAGGCCGGCGCCACGTTCACGCTCACGTTCTCCGGGACCGGCGACGTGTTCGTGACGGAGCCCGGCCCGCTGGTCGATACCATGACCAAGGCGGTGCGAGCGGTGACGGGACGTACACCCGCGCTGACGACGGGCGGGGGAACATCCGACGCACGGTTCATCCACGCGTTTTGCCCGGTCATCGAGCTTGGTCTGCTGAACGCCACCGTGCACCAGGTTGACGAGCACGTGCCGGTCGCCGACCTCGTCACGCTCACGCGGATTTATGCGCGGTTCCTCGCCGACTTCTTCAGGGTGGCGGCCTGAGGCGCCACGGCTCCGGCGGAGGCCGAGCCTGTTCCACCGTGGCCTGTCGCGGCCGGGGCGCAGAGGCGGCTGCGCCCGCGCATAACTCGCGTGCTAGACTGGGCACGAGCCATTTCAGATCCGGAGCCCCCTTGACCGAGCGCAGCGCAGATCGAGCCGGTGTCGCGCTGATTACCGGCGGCGCCTCAGGGATCGGCCTCGCCACGGCCCGCCGCCTGCTGGCGTCGGGCTGGAAGGTCGCGATTGCGGACCGCGATGAGCAGGCCCTCGCCAAGGCGCGGACAGAACTGGAAGGGGTGGATCGGGTGGCGGCGCAGCCGCTGGATGTCACGGATGAAGCCGCCGCGACAGCCGCGATTGCTGAAATTGTGCGTACCTTCGGCAGGCTTGACGGCGTCGTCAACTGTGCCGGCATCGCAGCCGACATCCCCGCGCTGGATACGCCCGTGGCGTTGTTCCGAAAAATTCTCGACGTCAATGTGGTGGGGACGTTCATTGTAGCGCGGGCGGCCGCGCACACGATGAAGGACACCGGCGGCGGCGCCATCGTCAATCTCAGCTCGGTGTCCGGCCTGCGCGGCAGCAAAGGGCGCAGCGCCTACGGAGCATCGAAGGGAGCCATCGTGACCCTGACCCAGGTGCTTGCCAACGATCTCGCGCGCCATGGGATCCGCGTCAATGCGGTTGCGCCGGGGCCGGTCGATACGCCAATGGTCAAGGCGCTCCACTCCAGCGAGGATCGCGCATCGTGGAGACGCTACCTGCCCATGCGGCGCTACGGCGAGCCCGATGAAGTTGCGACCGCCATCGAGTTTTTGCTCGATGGCTCGAAATCCGGCTACATCACCGGGGAAATTCTGGCTGTCGACGGCGGCTTTCGCGGCGCCGGCGTCATTGCGGAGGACTGAGCATGCCGACCCCGTCCGAGAAGCGCGCCACTTTTCGCCGCCTGCATGAGAGCGGGTGCTTTGTGATTCCCAACCCATGGGATGTCGGCAGCGCGCGCTACCTGCAGCGCATGGGCTTCAAGGCGTTGGCTTCCACCAGCGCGGGGTTTGCCTGGACGCAAGGCCTGGCCGACGGCGCTGTCACGCGCGAGATGGTCCTGGAACATCTGAAGGCACTCTGCGACGCCACGGACGTGCCGCTGAATGCCGATTTCGAGGGCGGCTTTGCCGATGCGCCGGAAGGCGTGGCTGAAAGTGTGCGCCTTTGCGTCGGCACGGGCGTAGCGGGCCTGTCGATTGAGGATTACACCGGCGACATGGGCAAGCCGCTCTACGAGTTCGACTTCGCCGTGAGCCGCATCAAGGCGGCCCGCGAGGCGATCGACAAGGCCGGCGGCGGCGTGCTTCTCACGGGCCGCAGCGAGGGCTTCATTCGCGGCAAGCCGGATCTCGACGAGACGATCCGGCGCCTGCAGGCCTACGCGGCCGCCGGCGCGGATTGCCTGTATGCGCCGGGATTGACCACGCGCGAGCAGATCTCGGCGGTGGTGAAAGCCGTGGCACCCAAGCCGGTCAACGTGCTGATGGGAGGCCCGAGCGAGCTAACCGTCAGCGATATCGCAGCCCTTGGCGGGCGGCGTATCAGCGTCGGCGGGGCGCTGGCGCGAGCCGCCTGGGGCGGGTTCATCCGCACGGTCAAGCAGATCGCCGACGCCGGGAGCTTCAAGGGCTTTGCGGACGCCGCCCCGGGCGGAGAATTGAACAAGAGCTTCGGCTGAACCGCGAAGCGTACTCGTACGGGACGCAAGATGCAGATCGCCCGCTATTTCTCAAGTGACCTGTTCGCCGGCAAGACGGTGTTCGTTACGGGCGGCGGCAGCGGCATCAACCTCGGGGTCGCAAAAAGCTTCGCCGCAGTCGGCGCGAGCGTGGCCATCTGCGGGCGCACGCGCGAGCGTCTCGACGTCGCGGGCCGGGAAATCGAGGCGCTCGGCGCGAAGGTGTTCACAAAGGTGGCCGATGTGCGCGACCCTGCAGCCTTGCAGGCGGCGGTCGATGAGACGAGGGATGCGCTCGGCCCTATCGACGTTCTGGTTTGCGGCGCGGCGGGCAATTTTCTCTGCAGGGCCGAGGATCTGAGCCCGAACGGCTTCAAGACGGTGGTGGAGATCGACCTGCTGGGATCGTTCCATGCCGCGCGGGCGTGCCTCGCGCAGCTCAAGGAGACGAAGGGCACGATCCTCTTCATCTCCGCGGGCATGGCCTACATGCCCTACGCCTTCCAGGTGCATGCAGGTGCCGCCAAGGCCGGCATCGAGAACCTGATGAAGAACCTGGCGCTGGAGTGGGGCCACTACGGCATCCGCGCCTGCTCCATCGTGCCTGGGCCCATCGAGGGGACGGAGGGCATGAAGCGGCTCGCGGACGCCGAGGACCTGCGGCGGCGGCTGGAGCGCATTCCCATGCAGCGGATGGGCACGGTCGATGATATCGGCATGGCCGCCGTGTTCCTGGCCTCGCCGATGGCCAGCTACGTCACTGGCGCGCAACTGGTGGTCGACGGGGGCAGCGGCCTCGCAGGATCGGCGTTCTTCAATATCGGTGCCGAGAAAGCCTTGCGGCCGCGGGAATGACACGGCGGGTGCGAGGCAAAGGCGCTGCGCTGGCCGGACGCCGCCAGCTCAAGGTTCGCCTCAAGACGGCGCGGCAGCGCAAGGCCTCCTCGCAGCACTGGCTGGAGCGGCAACTCAACGACCCCTATGTCGCTGCCGCGAGGGAGATGGGCTACCGCTCGCGCGCCGCGTTCAAGCTGATCGAGATCGACGACAGGTTTCATGTGCTGAAGCCGGGGCGGCGCGTTGTCGATCTCGGGGCGGCGCCGGGAGGCTGGAGCCAGGTCGCGGCCGACCGGGTTCGCGCGACCGAGGGCAAGGGGCAGGTGGTGGCCATCGATCTGCTGGAGATGGACCCGATTGCCGGGGTGGAGTTCCTGAAGCTCGATTTCATGGCGGACGACGCGCCGGCCCGGCTGAAAGCCCTGCTGCGCGATGGTGGCGCCGACGTCGTGCTGTCCGATATGGCCGCGCAGGGCACAGGGCACACCAAGACCGACCACCTGCGCATCATGTCTCTGGCGGAAGCTGCGGCTGATTTTGCCGGCGACGTGCTGGCTCCCGGCGGCGCCTTCCTCTGCAAGGTCTTCCAGGGAGGGACGGAGCGCGATCTGCTGGCGCTGCTCAAGGCCGGGTTTGCCACCGTCCGCCACGTCAAGCCCAAGGCAAGCCGGGCTGAATCGGCAGAGCTCTATGTCGTGGCGCTGGGCTTCAAAGGGCGCAATTCAGCATAAAGGCACCCCCGGTTCCGTTCCGGACTTTTCCTGATTCCCCGCCGGTGCTATGAGGGCGCCTGGAGCGATTCCAGATATTTGCGGTCCGTGGGCCGCGTGCCGCAGGGCAGGCCTGCGGCGCGCTCGAGGTCTGTCTATCTTAAGACAGCAAGGAGAACCAAGATGGTGCAGCGGCCGGTACTGGACGACACCACCATAGCCCTGACGTTCGAAGACGTTCTCCTGCAACCCCGCCCCTCAGACGTGCTGCCAGGCGAAGCCGATGTCAGCTCCCGCGTGACGCGTTCGGTGCCCGTGAAAATACCGATCATGTCGTCGGCGATGGATACCGTTACCGAGAGCCGGCTGGCGATTGCCATGGCCCAATCGGGAGGGATCGGCGTCCTTCACCGCAACATGGCCCCGGAGGTGCAGGCCGAGCAGGTAGCTATGGTCAAGCGCTACGTCGCCGGCATGGTCGTCAACCCGGTAACCATCCCACCGTCGGCAACGCTGCAGGACGCGCTGCACCTGATGGACATGCACAAAATTTCCGGCGTGCCGGTGGTCGAGCCCGGCAAGGACGGCAAGCTGGTGGGCATCGTCACCAACCGCGACGTGCGGTTCGCGACAAACCCGAAGACGCCGGTGGCCGAGCTGATGACGAAAAAGCTGGTGACGGTCACCGAGGGGGTGAGCCGGGACGATGCCCAGCGCCTTCTGCACCAATACAGGATCGAGAAGCTGCTGGTGGTGGATGACAAGTTCCACTGCATCGGGCTCATCACCGTCAAGGACATCGAAAAGACCCAGAAATATCCCAACGCATGCAAGGACGAGCAGGGGCGGCTCCGGGTGGCGGCGGCAACCAGCGTCGGCGACGAGGGCCACGTGCGCTCCGAGCGCCTGATCGATGCCGGGGTCGACCTGCTGGTGGTCGATACGGCCCATGGCCATTCGAAGCGAGTGCTCGATGCGGTGACGCGCATCAAGAAGCAGTCCAACCAGGTGCAGGTGATCGCCGGCAACGTGGCGACGGCCGACGGCACCAAGGCGCTGATCGATGCCGGGGCTGACGCCGTCAAGGTCGGGATCGGGCCGGGCTCGATCTGCACCACGCGCATCGTCGCCGGCGTGGGCGTTCCTCAGCTTACCGCGATCATGGATTCGGTGGAGGTCGCCAAGAAGCAGAACATCCCGGTGATCGCCGACGGCGGCATCAAGTTCTCCGGCGACATGGTGAAGGCGCTGGCGGCCGGTGCCGATTGCGTGATGGTGGGTGCGCTCCTGGCAGGCACCGATGAGGCCCCCGGCGAGACCTACCTTTACCAGGGCCGCACCTATAAGGCGTATCGCGGCATGGGGTCGGTGGGCGCCATGGCGCGTGGCAGCGCCGACCGCTATTTCCAGCAGGAGGTGCAGGACACGTTCAAGCTGGTGCCTGAGGGCATCGAGGGGCAGGTGCCTTACAAGGGACCCGTCGATGGCGTGCTGCACCAGTTGGTGGGCGGCCTGCGCGCCGGCATGGGCTATCTGGGCGCCCGCAACCTGAAGGAGCTGCAGGAGCGGGCGCGCTTTGTGCGCATCTCCTCGGCGGCCGTCTCCGAGAGCCACACGCACGGCGTGACGGTGACACGCGAAGCCCCGAACTATCCGCGCACAACCTGAACAGGGCTGCTGGTTCGGCACCCCGCGGCTGGTGACTGATGACCCCGCTCGCAATGCTCTACCCCATGCTTTGCCAGGTCGCGCTGGCGCTGATGCTGTGGGGCTGGATGGCACGGCTGCGGTGGGTCGCCTTGCGGACCAGGCAGGTGCGGCCGGCCGACATCGCGCTGGGTGAACCGGCCTGGCCGAAGCGTACGATCCAGGTGGCGAACTGCTTTCGCAATCAGTTCGAATTGCCGGTTCTGTTCTATGTGCTGGTGCTGCTGGTGCTCGTGACGCGCATGAGCGACGTGCTGCTGGTGGTGCTTGCGTGGGTTTTCGTGCTGAGCCGGGTGGTCCATGCCTATATTCACACCGGCTCCAACGATGTAAGGCTGCGGGGCGGTGTCTACGGGGTCGGGGCCCTGGCCTTGATCGTCATGTGGATCTGGTATGCGTTGCGCCTGCTTAGCGCTGCCGTGTGAGTGATGCGCCCCGGCGCCCACATCCAGTCCGCCATCGAGGTGCTCGAGGATATCGAGAGCCGTTACCGGCCCGCCGCGGCGGCGCTGGCCGACTGGGGCAAGGCGCACAGGTTTGCCGGGTCCCGCGACCGTGCGGCGATCGGCAACCTGGTGTTCGATGCCCTGCGGCAGCGCCGGTCCCTGGCGGCCCGGATGCAGAGCGATCGCCCGCGCGCCCTCATCCTGGCGGCTGCCCCCCGAGCGCTGGGGCTCTCGGCGGAGGCGGTGATCGCCAGTGCCGACAGTTCCCCCCACGCGATCGCACAGCTCACCCCGGACGAGGTCGCGGGCCTGCATCGCGAGCTGGCACCGGATGCGCCGCCGGCGGTGCGCGGCGACCTGCCTGATTGGCTGCAGCCGTCGTTCGAGCGTGCCTTCGGGGAGGACGCCGCAACGGAAGGCGCCGCGCTGGCGCGCCGCGCGCCGGTCGATCTCAGGGTGAACAGCCTGAAGGCCGACCGTGAGCGGGTTATGAAAGCGTTAGCCCGCTTCCGGCCTCAGCCGACGCCGTTTTCGCCCCTCGGCGTGCGTCTTCCGGCTCCCGAGGGGAGCGCCCGGCAGCCCAACGTCGAGGCCGAGCCGGGTCACGCCAAGGGTTGGTACGAGGTGCAGGACGAGGGATCGCAGCTCGCCGCCCTGATGGCCTGCGCCGGTCCCCGGCAGCAGGTGCTGGACGTGTGCGCGGGTGCCGGGGGCAAGACGCTGGCGATGGCGGCGGCCATGCGCAACACCGGGCAGATCTATGCCTATGACGGCGACGCCGGCCGGCTGCGGCCGATTTTCGACCGGCTCAAGCGGGCGGGCGTGCGCAATGCGCAGGTGGTGCCGGCGGGGGATACGGCGGCCCTCGCCGCGCTGGGCGCCCGGTTCGACGTGGTGTTCATCGACGCTCCCTGCTCGGGGTCGGGGGCCTGGCGGCGGCGGCCGGACGCCAAGTGGCGCCTGAAGCCCTCCAACCTCGATCAGCGCCAGGAGGAGCAGCGCGCGATTCTCCTTGCCGCTGCATCACTGGTGCGGCCGGGCGGGCGGCTCGTCTACGCCACCTGCTCGGTGCTGCCCGAGGAGAATGACGACCAGATCGCGTGGTTTCTTGCGCGGGACACCGGGTTTGAAAGCGCGCCCTGGGGCGAGGCGTGGGCCGCCGGCGTGGGCGGTGAAGCGCCCCTCTCCGCCGGCACCGCGCAGCGGGGACTGCTGCTGACGCCGGCGCGTCACGACACCGACGGATTTTTCATCGCCACACTCGGACGCAGAACGTGATGGGCGCATGCCGGCCGCACCCCAAAAAAAGCTTGCACTTGTCGATGGCCGTCCACAGATAAAAGTTTGACAGTGAGGGGCCGGCTACTAAGGATCGCGCGTTTGCCGGCGCCGCCCCGCGGGTTGGACAGCCTGGCAGGGGCAGCAGGTTGAGCAACCGCATTGCGGCCGATACCGTTGGCGGCCGAGACGGAGGAAGAGCTTCCATCATGGTCATGGTCTCGAAGGCGAGGCGGCCGAAGCGCTTGGCCGCGCGCTCTTGCCTCGGTCCCGTTGCGGACCTGGAGGCGCATCTCCCGGACGAGTGGTGGCGTAAGCTTTTCAATGCCCTTTATGTGAAGACCGACGGCGACGTCGTCGAGAATCGCGAGAACACGCGCCGCGAGGTCGACTTCATCATCTCGTCGGCGGCGATCCAGCCGCACAGCCATATCCTTGATCTGTGCTGCGGCCAGGGCCGGCACTGCCTCGAGCTGGCCCGGCGCGGCTTCAAGCATGTGATGGGCCTGGATCGCTCGCGCTACCTGGTTCGCCTCGCCAAGAAGCGCGCGCAGGCGGAAGGCCTGCAGGTGCTGTTCAAGGAAGGCGACGCCCGCAATCCGCGGCTGCCGGAAAACAGCATGGATTGCGTGGCCATCATGGGCAACTCGTTCGGCTACTTCTCCAACAAGCAGGACGACGAGCGGGTTCTGACGGCAGTCGGCAAGATCTTGCGCCCCAGCGGGCAGCTGGTGCTCGACATCACCGACGGCAGCCACATGCACGAAAACTTCGACCGCCGGTCCTGGGAGTGGATCGACGAGCATCATTTCGTGTGCCGCGAGCGCTCGATCAGCCAGGACGGCGAGCGCCTGATCTCGCGCGAGGTGATCGTTCACGACGAAATGGGCGTGATCGCCGACCAGTTCTACGCCGAGCGGCTCTACACCCGCGAGAGCATTAGAAAGCTGCTGGAAAAGGCGGGATTCCGCAACATTCGCCACCACGGGCACGCAGAGGCGCTGTCAGACCGCGACCAGGACCTCGGCATGATGGCGCGGCGCATCCTGCTGTCCGCCGACGCCCCGCATCTGCCGGTCAAGAAGGGCAGGGGCAAGCTGCAGGCACTCGATGTAACGGTGCTGCTGGGCGATCATCGCCTGCCGGATCAGGTCAAACGCGGCGGGACATTCAATCCCGAGGACATCGAGACGGTCCGCAAGCTGAAAGACGCGCTGGCCGAGGTGTCGGGCTACAAATTCCGCTTCCTGGACAATCACGGCACGCTGGAGCGCGATCTTTCCGAATTGCGCACCGACCTCGTCTTCAACCTGTGCGATGAAGGGTGGAACAACGATCCCTTCAAGGAACTGCACGTGCCGGCGCTGCTGGAGGTGCTGGGCATCGGCTACACGGGCGCAGGCCCGTCGGCGCTGGCGGCCTGCTATGACAAGGGGCTAGTGCGCGCGGTGGCGCACGCACTCGACGTGCCGGTACCGCTGGAAACCTATGTGCGGCCCGGAGACCAGGGCGCGACGCTTCCGTCGGTGTTTCCGGCGCTGCTCAAGCCCAATCAGGGCGACAGCAGCCAGGGCATCACCAAGGACGCGGTGGTCACCAACGAGAAGGCGCTGCTCGACTACCTCGACAGGCTGCGCGCGGAATTTCCCAGGCGCGGCGTGCTGGTCCAGGAGTTCCTGACGGGTGGGGAATATTCCGTCGGCCTGGTCGGCAACCCGGACCAGGGCCTGAGGGCCTTGCCGGTGCTGGAGGTCGACTATTCCCGGCTCGACCAGTCGCTGCCGAGGATCCTGGGTTACGAATCCAAATGGGAGCCCGACAGCCCCTACTGGACGCAGATCAAGTACCGCGAGGCGACCCTGGCCGACCATCTGCAGCAGCAGATGATCGACAGCTCCTCGCGCCTGTTCGAGCGCCTGGGCTGCCGCGATTACGCGCGCTTCGACTTCCGGGCCGACGCCAAGGGCGAGATCAAGCTGCTGGAGGTCAATCCCAACCCGGGCTGGTGCTGGGACGGCAAGATGAACATCATGGCCGGCTTCCAGGGCATGCGCTATTCCGAGCTGTTGGGACAGATCCTCGCCGCGGCCGTCGAGCGCCTCGGCATCACGGCCAAGCCGGTCACCGCCTACAGCGGCACCAGCGGCAACGGCCACGCGGTGGCTGCGGAATAGGCCGCGCCGGCGATCCATAGTTTGCCCTGCGCCGGGGCGCTGCCGCGAGGCGGCGCCCTTGTGCTGCGATGGTGGAAAACGGCACCGGCAGACGGTACTCTGTCCCCCGGAAACGCTTCAAAGGTCGCGGACAGCCCGCGGCACGCCAGGCAAGGTGGGGACGATTATGGCCAAGTGGATCAGGTTCGATCGCAAGGGCAGCGTTGGTTTCGGCACGCTCGAGGGCGACACCATCGCCGTGCATTCCGGCGACATGTTCGCCGGGGCCAAGCCGACCGGCGAGAAGGTGAAGCTCAGCGAGGTGCGGGTTTTGACGCCCTGCACGCCGAGCAAGATGATCGGCTTGTGGAATAATTTCCATCAGCTCGCCGCCAAGAACGATTTCCAGAAGCCTGACGATCCCCTCTATTTCCTGAAGGCGCCAAACGCGTTCCATCCCCACGGCAGCCCCATCGAGCGGCCGCCGACCTACGCCGGCAAGATCGTCTATGAGGCCGAGCTGGGCGTGGTGATCGGCAAGAAGTGCTTCAACGTCAGCGAAGCCGAGGCGCCGAATTACATCTTCGGCTACACCTGCGTGAACGACGTGACGGCCGTGGACCTGCTGAAGAAGTTTCCAACCTTCGACCAGTGGGCGCGCGCCAAGAGCTTCGACACCTTCGGCGTGTTCGGGCCCGTGATCGCCACCGACGTCGACCCCATGAAGCTGTCGGTGCGCGCCGTGCTGAACGGCAAGGAAGTGCAAAACTATCCGGTCTCTGACATGTTCTTCCCGCCCGCCAAGCTGGTGGCGGCGGTGTCCAAGGACATGACGCTGCTGCCGGGCGACATCATTGCCTGCGGCACCTCGCTCGGCGCCGGGGTGATGCGCGCGGCCAAGAACACCATCGATGTCGTCATCGACGGCGTCGGCACGCTCTCCAACACCTTCGAGCAGGAGCTGCCGAGCCCGTATCTGCTGGAGGGCGCGCCCAAGCCCATCCGCATCTGCGTGGTCGGCGCCGGCGCCATCGGCGGACTGATGGCGGCCAAGTTCGCGCTTGCCGGCAACGACGTGACGGTGATCGACCAGGGCGTGCACCTTGCCGCAATTCAGAAGAACGGCATCAAGCTCGAGTGGCACGACGGCAAGGTGCAGACCGCCAAGGTGAAGGGCGTCTCCAGCGCCACGGAAGCGGGCAAGCAGGACCTGGTGGTGCTGGCCGTCAAGGCTCACTTCCTCGACCAGGTGGTGCGCGACATCGATCACCTGCTCGGGCCCGACACGGTCGTGCTGACCGTGCAGAATGGGCTGCCCTGGTGGTACTTCCAGCGCCTCGGCGGCAAGTACGACAACCAGCGCCTGCATTCGCTGGACCCCAGCGGCATCCTCACCAAGAAGGTCGATGCCAGCCGGCTGATCGGCTGCGTGGTCTATCCGGCCGCGGCGGTGACGGCACCGGGCGTGATCCATCATGTGGAAGGCGACCGCTTCCCCATCGGCGAGCTCGACGGCAAGGATACGGAGCGGGCCAAGCGCCTGCACGACGTGTTCGTGAAGGCCGGGCTGCAGTCGCGCGTGCTCAAGGACATCCGCTCGGAAATCTGGCTGAAAGCCTGGGGCAACCTGTCGTTCAACCCCATCAGCGCCCTGACGCACGCGACACTGGTGGACATCTGCCAGTTCGCCGAGACGCGCGAGCTGGCCGCGACGATGATGCGTGAGGCGCAGGAGATCGCGCAGAAGCTTGGCGTGACGTTCCGCGTGTCAATCGAGAAGCGCATCGCGGGCGCGGAGAGCGTCGGCGCACACAAGACCTCGATGCTGCAGGACGTCGAGGCCGGCCGGTCGCTCGAGACGGAGGCGCTGATCGGATCGATCCTGGAAATGGCGCAGCTCACCAATACGCCGGCGCCGGCCATCGCCGCGGTCTATGCCTGCGTCAAGCTGCTCAACAAGGTGATGCTGACGGAAGGCGGCGGCGTGAAGGTCGAGAAGGCCAAGGCCGCCTGAAGCGGGCAGTTCGAGACGGGGCGGTTTGGCGCCCCGTCCTGCGTCCATCGCCGCCAACTCGGGAAGAGGCCGGCGCGCTAGCCGGCCGTCTTGCGCACGGGCACGCCCTTCGCCTTCACCACCACCTTGATGGCATCCTCGACCCGGTCGCGGGCGTAGCGCAGTGCGGTCGGCAGGTCCTCGAGCGCGAAGGTGTGGGTGTGGATCCTGGTGGCGTCGAAGCGCTTCTGGCGCATGAACGCCTCGGCCCGGTGCGTCGCACTCTTGCCTTCGCCGCGGATGCCGTAGAGGTAGATGTTGTTGCGCACGATGTGGGCGATGTCGACCGGCACCGGCTCGTGCGGGAAGGCGGCGAGGCAGACCTTGCCGCCGCGGTTCACCATCTGCACCGCCTCGTTGATCGCGTTGGGCGCGCCGGAGCATTCCAGCACGTAGTCGACGCCGCGGTTGCCGTTGAGGCGGCGCACTGCCGCCACCGGGTCCTCGTTGCGCACGTTGACGACATGGTCGGCGCCGAGTTCTAGCCCGGTTTTCAGGCGGCTATCGCGGGTGCCGGTGAGAATGACCGGCTGGGCGCCCAGCGCCTTCGCCACGGCGACGCCGAGCAGCCCGATCGGCCCCGGTCCGGTGACCACCACGCTTTCGCCGGCGACGAGGCCGCCAAGCTCGGTGAGGCCGTACATGGCGGTGCCCGCCGTGACGACCAGGGTCGCCTCCTCGTCCGACATATCGTCGGCGATGGCGACGAGCGTGTTGATGTTGTTGACCTGGTACTCGCCGAAGCCGCCGTCGGTGGTGAAGCCGTTGGCCCGGTGGCCCTTATCGACGTTGCCGTAGTTGAGGCCGTAGTTGAGGCACGAGGTATACATGCCTTGGCGGCAGCGCTTGCACTGGCCGCAGCCGGCGTGAATCTCGACTGTCACGCGCTGGCCGATAGCATATTCGTCGACGCCCGGCCCGAGTGCGGCAACGGTGCCCATGTATTCGTGGCCCGGCGTGAAATTCTTGTTGAACGGCAGCCCGCCCTCGATCATGGCCGGCGGCCCGTGCGCGATCACCTCCAGGTCGGTGGCGCAGATGGCGGCCGCATCGATGCGCACCAGCACCTCGGCGCGCTTGGGCACCGGCACCGGCTTTTGCTTGAGCGACAGCTCTCCCGGGGCGCCAAGCACCCAGGCGCGCATGGTCTCGGGCACCGGGAAGTTCGGGCTGATCTTCACGCCGCGGGGTGCATACATCACATGCTCGCAGGACTTGGGGCCGGCCGGCTGCCGACGCGGCGGCCGTGCTTCGAGATGCTAGCGCTTCAGCATGGCACAGGCGAGCACTTGCGGCAGCTCTCATCTCATTGCGCTGGCGGGAGCGGGTCTTGCCTCAGGGGCAGAAGACCAGCTCGCGATAGCACTTCCGGCGCGAGCTCGGCTCGTGCTGGCACCACGCGGGACAGCCGGGGAATGCCGCCTCAAGAGGCGTGGCGGCCTTTGGCGCGGCCTTTTGCTTCTTGGCGACGCGCGGCTTGGATTCCGCAGCCGTTACAGGTGCGGCGAATGTCAGGGCAAGGCCGATGGCCGTTGCAGCGAGCACGATCGTACGCATGAACGACTCCTCTTGAGCGCGGAGACCATTTTTTCGGAAAATTCCGCCGAAGTTTGAGCGGTCGATGGCAGGCCGGCGTTGTGGTGGAGCCGAGGGGGATCGAACCCCTGACCTCGTGAATGCCATTCACGCGCTCTCCCAACTGAGCTACGGCCCCCAACCAGCATGGCCACCGGC
Organism: Hyphomicrobiaceae bacterium; assembly: GCA_035550075.1. Classification (GTDB taxonomy): domain Bacteria; phylum Pseudomonadota; class Alphaproteobacteria; order Rhizobiales; family Hyphomicrobiaceae; genus AWTP1-13. The sequence continues at coordinate 34,749 of DASZQG010000100.1, forward strand.
ACCTTTGGGGGGTGCCGCGGCAGGTCTAAGTATGCCGGAGCCGGAAAATGCGCAAGGGCCGATGGCGGCCGCTGTGCTCCCTCGCGGCAGGGCGCGTGTCAGCGCCGCGGCGGCGATGCCGCACTTGCCGGCAGGTCGGCGAAATCCGCGTTGTGCTGCCCGAGCGTGGGCGCGGGGCTTTTGACGGCGGGGCGGTTGCCGTCGAAGGAAAGCGGCAGGGTCACCAGCTCCAGGTCGATACCGGGAATCGGCTGCAGAATGCCCAGCGCGGCCGTGTGCGGGTGCGCCCTGATCTCGCTGAGATCGTTGATGGGCGCGATCGGCACGCCGATCTTTTCCAGCCGCGCGACCCATTCATCGGTCGTCCGCGAACGCATGATCTCGCTGACCAGCCCGATCAGGACGTCCTTGTTGGCGACGCGGTCGGCGTTGGTGCGGAAGCGGGCATCCTGCGCCCATTCCGGATGGCCGAGCTCGCGGACGAACTTTTCAAAGAGGCGGTCGTTGGCGGCCGAGACGATGGCGCGTCCATCGGCGGTATCGAGCGCCTGGAAGATGACCACCCTGTTGCTGCCGGTGGGATGGCGCACGGGAAGCTTGCCGCTGGCCTGGAAGCCGGCAAATGGCACGGTCATCAGGCCGAACGCCGTCTCGAACAGGGAGGTGTCCACCACGCAGCCGCGGCCCGTGCGTTCGCGCTGCAGGAGCCCGGCGAAGCAACCCAGGGCGGCCCACAGGCCGCTGCCCTGATCCAGGACCGGCACGCCGATGCGCACGCCCGGACGGTCGGCCTCGCCGTTGATCGAGAACAGGCCGGCGAACGCCTGCACCATCGGCTCATAGCCCGGCAGGCTTTGCCGCGGACCCTTGTGGCCGAAGGCCGAGAGCGAACAGTAGACAAGGCGCGGATTGAGGCCGGTCAGGGCGCGGGCGCCGAGGCCGAGTTCCTCCAGCACGCCCGGGCGCAGGTTTTGCACAACCACGTCGGTGTCCTTGATCTTGTCCTTGAGCCACGCGACATGGGCCGGATCCTTGAGGTCCAGCGTGATGGCCCGCTTGTTGATGTTGAGGGCCTGGAAGGTGGAGGAGGCCCCCTTCCAGAACGGCGGCCCCCAGCCGCGCGCATCGTCTCCCCCCTCGGGGCGCTCGATCTTGAGCACGTCGGCTCCGAGCATGGCGAGAATAAAGCCGGCGTAGGGGCCGGCGACGTTGTAGGCGAGCTCGATGACTTTCACGCCGGTCAGGGGCAGCATTGCTTGTTCTCCGAAGACAGCATGGGGTGCGGGTCAGCGGCCGCTGAAGTTCGGCCGGCGCTTTTCCAGGAAGTGGGCGATGCCTTCGCGGAAATCCTCCGTTTCGCGGCAGCGCTCCTGCTCGCGATTGGCGATCTGCGTGGCCTCGGCGAGGGATTGGAAGAGGCTGTCGTACACCTGCCGCTTGATGATCGAGGTGGAGCGCGGCGACGACAGGTTGGCGATCTCAGCGGCGCGCGCGTGCACCGCCCGCGCAAAGCCTTCCGCGGGCAGCACGCGAACGAGGCCCATGTTCTCGGCCTCCCTGGCCTCGACCATGCGGGCGGAATACAAGAGGTCGAGGGCGTGCATCGGCCCGATCAGCCGTGGCAGCATCCAGGCGATGCCGTGCTCGGCAATGAGGCCGCGCCGGGCGAAGGCGGTGGTGAGGCGCGCGCCTTCCGCCATGAAGCGCAGATCGCAATAGAGGGTGATGACGAGGCCGATGCCGGCCACCGCGCCGTTGATGCCGGCGATGATCGGTTTCTTGACCGCCAGCAGGTAGCTGCAGCGCTGCGCGAAGTTGGCGGCCAGCCCTTCCGTGGGTGCCTCATCTGCAACTTTGAGCGAAACGGTGCCGGCGGCGGCCGATGCCAGCCGTGACATGTCCGCACCCGCGCAGAAGCCGCGTCCCGAGCCGGTGATGACGATGGCGCGCACGTCGCCGTCCGCTTCCGCCTTGGCGAGCGCCTGGCGCAGCTCGCTGGCCATGACGGGCGTCCAGGCGTTGAGCTTGTCGGGGCGATTGAGGGTGATGGTCGCGACCCTGTCCTGCGTGCTGTAGAGAACTTCCTGCCACGCCTCGCTCATCGCTGCTTCTCCTGGTGGGTCGCGCACGGCGCTGCGGCGCGGTGCGGGTCGTCTGGGGCGCCCACATCATCACAAGGCGGCTGCGGTTTCCAGTCCGCTGCTGGCGCCATGCGCGCCGGGCGGGGCTGTTTTCGCTTCCCGGAAAGGTCCGGAAAGAACGGACGAATGCCGGACAAGTCCGGCGATGGGCATCAAGTCCGGCGCCGCTTATCCAGAATACGTGAGCTCGCAAACGCGCAGCTCGCAAGGTGAGTGAGGGAAGCCGCTTCCAACCCAGGGATCGCCCCCTCGCTCGCAGTAGGCAAGTCCAGAGCATGGTCAACATCAGCGCCGCACCTGCGGGTGCGCGAAGGAGGAAGTCATGTCGAAGCACTGGTTAAGCGCTCCTGCCCTGTGTCTGCTCCTGATGGTGTCCGGCACCCCGAGCATGGCGCAATCGGAGTCCCCGCGTGACGCGCTCAGCGTCAGGCCGGCCGACGAATGCGTCGAGGACTACGCCCTCGTCTATCCCTGCGTGGGCAAGTCCCAGGCGGCGGAAGCAGGGCCCAGGACGGACGATATGGCCAAGCAATTCGCCCATCGGATGCGGGACCAGAGCCCCGACACCGTACGCAACTGACATCCGACCGGAACGAGGCAAACCAATGGATCATCATGTCATGACCGTGCGAGACCGGCTGGACGTACAGAGACAGGAGTGGCGCCGGGGCGCCGCCCTCGCCAAGCTGAACAGCCTGAGCGCCTTGACGATCACCTTCATGGAGACGGCATGCCGCTATTACCGGGCCGCCATTCTCTACGAGTCGCTGTCGGGACTGTCGGATGCGGAGCTGATGCGCCGCGGGCTCGATCGCGCAACGCTGGCGCAGGACATCTGCGAAAGCATCGCCGACGACAGGGAGCTGTAGGTGACTGCGTTGCCCCGGGATCGCAGTCGCGGTCCCGGGGATCGCCGCGCCGCAAGGCGCGTATGCTCAGGACCGGCGCCGTTGAGGCGCGGCCTGGGCGATTTCCTTGACGAGCTTGGAGACCAGGAGCTGCCCGAACGATTCGAAGCCCTGCGCCTCCAGGACGAAAGCGCCGGGTCCGCCGATGACATTGTTCTCATAGTAGGCGGTCAGGCCGCCGGGCGGATGGGTGTGGCTGGGATTGCTCGGCAACGGCGTTTCGCTGAGGATGACGAGACCGTTGATGGTGATGCCCTGAGCGATAGCCGCGTCGCGCGCCAGCGTCACGTCGCGGCCGTTGTTGTTGGTGCCGTCTCCCGATACGTCGATGACGCGGCGCGCCGACTGGAAGGGGCTGCGCAGGAGCTGCTGGACGCTGTAGTCGATGGCGCTGCTGATGGAGGTGCGCCCCCAGAAAGAACGAGCGGCCTCGCGGATGCGCTTGGAGGCCGCCTCGGCGTCGGCGCTGCTTGCGATCGGCATCCAGTCGACGATGACTTCCTGCTCGAACTCGCCGGCCCACTCCACGAAGCAGAGCGCGATGCGCCCGCTGGGCCCGGCCATCATGGCGCGAACGACGCGCGGATCGACGATCGCGGCGGCATAGCCGTCGCGCTGCAGCCGATGCTTGCGATCATCGACGCTGCGCGACACGTCGGACGCCAGCACCAGCAGCAAATCGACCTCGCCTTCGTCGGCGAGCGCCGGCTGCGCATGGCGTGCGGTGCCCGCCAGCAGCACCAGCGCGGCCAGAGCACAGACCAACAGTCGCGATTTCATTGAATGGCCCTTGCGGTAGGCGCGGCGCGGGAGCCAGCGTAGACGTTGCCGGGAGCCGGCGTCGAGACGCGACAGGGGCATGCCGGCGGGCAATTCTTCAAATGGTGTCGTTGCAGCGAATCAACTCCGCGTGAAGCGTGCCGAGCTGGGTCATCAGCTCCCGGTCGAGATTGCCCTGGCTGACGCGGCACTGCGTCTTGATGAAGCGAAGATCGACATCGACGCCGAGCAGCGACTTGATGCGCGCGCGGACATCGTCGGGCAGCTCGCCGCCGACCAGGGCGCTGGCGCCTTCCACCAGCGTGCAGACCTCGCCCACCAGGGCAGGGCCGGACGCGCGGAACCGCTGCAGCGTCGAAATCTGGCTCTCGACGGATTTGCGATAATCCGGCGTGCACTGGGGCAGCTTGCCGCCCTCGATGAGGGGCGGGTTGCCGAAGGGAAGCTGGGCGTGGGCGCTGGCCGACAGGCCCGCAGCGAGAGTCAGCGTGGCGAGGATGGGAATGAGCTTGTGCATGATCTTCCCTCCGGTTGGGCCAGACCTCGGGACGGACTGTGTGGCTCGATCTGGGCAAAATGATTACCATTGCGCTGGGTTCAAGACGCCGACGGGTTCGAGCCCTTACACTCGGGAGTGATGCAAAAGGAGCAAGGCCGGCGCGCAACCGTTGCAACGGTGACGCGGCAGCCCGTCGAGGCAGGTCCGCACATGGAAAATCAGCAGTTCACGACCACGGACTTTGCGTTGGAAAGCGGCGAGGTGCTGCCGAGCCTGACGCTGGCCTACACGACATACGGAACGCGGGCGGCGGACAGCCGCAACGTCGTGCTGGTGACGCACGGGTACACGTCCAGCCATCGCATGGTCGAGGCAGGCGGCGGCGCCGGGAGCTGGCATTCCCTCGTCGGACCCGGCAAGGCGATCGATACGAACAGGCTGTTCGTGATCTCCTCCAACATGCTGGGGTCTTCGTACGGTTCGACCAGTCCTGCATCGATCAACCCCAGGACCGGGAAGCCGTACGGGCCGGATTTTCCCCGTATCACGGTCGGCGATATCGTCAATGCGCAGAAGGCCATGCTCGACCGGCTGGGCATCCCGCACCTCGTGGCGGTGGCCGGTCCGTCCTACGGCGGCTACCAGGCGTTCCAGTGGGCCGTGGCCTATCCCGATTTCGTGGATGGCATCGTGGCGGCGGTCACCTCGCCGAAGGACCTCGGCGGCCCGGCAGCAACGCGCCGGCTGCTCGACCAGCTCGCGCAGGACCCGAACTGGAACGGCGGCTGGTATTACGACCGGGGCGGCGTGCGCACGGCGATGACCGCCTATCGCGTCAATGTGCTCAAGTTCTATGGCATCGAGGCGCAACTCGCCGCGCAGTATCCGGACGCGGCTGCACGCGAGGCCGCCATCCGGCGCATGGCCGAGCCCTGGGTGGAGGCGTTCGATGCCAACGCGCTGGTGGTGCTGCGCCGGGCGCTCGAGACGTTCGACACGACGCCGCTGTTTCCCCGCATCCGGGCCAAGGTGCTGTATGCGCTCTCGCGCACCGACAAGCTGTTCCCGCCCACGCTGGCGCCGGACGTGATGGCGAAGCTGAAAGCGGCCGGCGTCGACGCCCGCTATGTCGAGATCGACAGCGAGCTCGGGCACCTGGCGAGCGGGCTGGACGGCCCCATGTGGGCGCCCGAACTCGCGCGGTTCATGCGCGACCTGGTGTCATGAGACGGCCGAGGCGGCTTGAACCCGCGGGGCCGCGGCACTAGCCTTGGACTTATTGCCACCAGGAGACGCCAGATGCAGGACCGCCCGACAAAGCTCAAGGAGTACCAGACCTACATCGACGGTAAGTGGGTCGATGCGGCTTCGGGCAAGAAGTTCCAGACCTTCGACCCGTATACCGGCGAGCCCTGGGCGCTGATCCCGGAGTGCGACAAGGCCGATGTCGACCGGGCGGTGGAGGCGGCGGCGCGGGCGTTCGAGTCGGGCCCGTGGTCCACCATGCTGCCGACGGCGCGCGGCAAGATCATGCGGCGCATCGCCCAGCTCATCGAGAAGCACGCCGAACACCTGGGCCAGATCGAGGTGCGCGACAACGGCAAGCTGATCTCGGAGATGGTGGCGCAGACCAAGTACATGCCGGAGTGGTTCTACTACTACGGCGGCCTTGCCGACAAAATCCAGGGCGCGGTGGTGCCGGTCGATCGGCCGGATCACTTCAACTACATCCTGAAAGAGCCGGTCGGCGTGTGTGCGTTCATCACGCCATGGAATTCGCCGCTGATGCTGACGGCGTGGAAGCTGGCGCCGGCGCTGGCGGCGGGGTGCACGGTGGTGCTCAAGCCGTCGGAGTTCACCTCGGCTTCGCTGCTCGAATTCATGAAGCTGGTGATCGAGGAATCCGGCCTGCCGCCGGGCGTGGTCAACGTGGTGACGGGCTATGGCGCGGTGACGGGCGAGCCGCTGGTGACGCATCCGAAGGTGGCCAAGGTGGCCTTTACCGGCGGCACGGCGACGGGCGCGCGCGTCAACGAGCTGGCGGCGAAATCGTTCAAGAAGGTGTCGCTGGAGCTCGGCGGCAAGTCGCCCAACATCGTGTTCGACGACTGCATCCTGGATGACGCCGTCAGCGGCGCGGTGTCGGGCATCTTCGCGGCTACGGGCCAGACATGCATCGCCGGTTCGCGGCTGCTGCTGCAGGAGACGATCCACGACCGCTTCGTCGAGAAGCTGGTGGCGATGGCCAAGACCGCCAAGCTGGGCGACCCGGCGCTGCCCGAGACGCAGGTGGGCCCGGTGACGACGCCGCCGCAGTACCAGAAGATCCTGTCGTACATCGATATCGCCAAGGGCGAAGGCGCCAAGTGCGTGCTGGGCGGCGGGCCGGCGACCAAGGAGGAAGGCGGCGGCACGTATTTCGTCAAGCCGACCATCTTCACGGGTGTCAGCAACAACATGCGCATCGCCCAGGAAGAGGTGTTCGGACCGGTGCTGTCGGTCATCAAGTTCAAGGACGAGGATGATGCCGTCCGCATCGCCAACGACATCGCCTATGGCCTGGGCGCCGGCGTGTGGACACAGTCCGTCAAGCGCGCCCACACCATGGCGAAGAAGATCAAGGCCGGCACCGTGTGGGTGAACACCTATCGGGCCGTCAGCTTCCTGATGCCGTTCGGCGGCTACAAGGCGTCGGGGCTGGGGCGCGAGAACGGCGCGGAGGCGATCGAGGGCTATCTGCAGTCCAAGAGCGTGTGGATCAACAACGGCCCGGGCGGCGGCAACCCGTTCGTGATGAAGACGGCGTCCTCATCTTGAGGGCGTCGCTGCCGCGGCGCCGGCGCCAAAGCGCTCGGTGCTGTGGCAGCGTTTCCGCGCGGCCTTGCAGGTCTCCAGGAACGCGGTGAAGCGCTTGTTGAGCATGCCGCGGCGGTCGACAAGCTGCGGCGTGAAAAAGTCCGGCGTGTCGGTCGCCTCGAGGATCATCGGGCCGGATTCGGTTGCGGCAATGTCCCAGCCGACCAGCGGAACGTCCTTGAGGGCCGCCGCCGCTTCGAGCGCCAGCTCGATGGTGTCGGTCCAATGCGGAATCTCCGCGCCCACCAGCGTGGCGCCCGTGTCGGGATGGCCGGTCACCTCCTTCAGGGCGAGGCCAGTGCCGCGCGTGACGCGGACGATGCGGCCCGCCTGGCAGTCGAGCTTGGCGAGCAGATAGCTGTCGCGGGCCGGACGGGCAGAGCCGGTGCTGTCGAAGGGGATCCTCAGAAGCGTTCGCAGCAGCTCCGGGCCGCGCTCGGTGCAGATGGTGATGATGCGGCTGGAGACGAGACGGTCGCCGGCCAGCTCGCGAAAGCGCGAATGCGGCTGCAGGCACTGCTGGAACAGGTAGCCGGGCTTGGCATTCTGGGTGATGCCGGTTACCAGCTGATCGACGGCGATCGTGTCGCCGCAGGGCAGCACAACGCAGTCGGCGTCGTCGTCGTAGCTCTCAAGGCAGATCGACCCGACGCTCTTCGGCGATACGGCGACCGGCTTGCCGAACAGCGGATAGTGCACGGCATCGCGCAGGAACACCTCGAGTTCGACGCGCGTGCGCAGGAGCGGGGCGGTCCTCAGGCACAGCGTGTCGGAATAGAGCGCGCGCAGCGGCACCATCGGGAAGCCGTAGCCGCCCAGCAGCGTTGCCACGGCAAGGCGATTGCGCATGACGCCCCACCACTCGCTGCGGAAATTGGCCGTGGCCCAGATGCGGTGCGAGGTCTCGGCGCCGACGAAGGCGGCCTTGCCGGAGCGGCCGAGCGCGACCTCGTCGAACAACCGCAGGAAAACGTATTCCTCACAAGTGAGCCGGCCGGGACCGAACGAGGCCCGCGCCATGTCGAGCAGCACCTGCTGATAGGTTTTCTTGTAGTCGGCGGCGATGGTGCGCAGGCTGGAGGCGAGGTCGTTGGCGTTGCCCGCCTTGGGCGCGGGCGAGCGGACGGGAACAGGCGGCGAAGGCCAGATTTCCGGGACCGGGGTGTAACGGGCGGCGGCTTCGGACATCGCCGAACCCCCAACGCAAAACTTAGCAACTTCCGGAATTGTCGACGAGAATTTGAAATATTGGATGAAGAGAAATCTAACGAGCGATTAAGCGCGTGCCCACGGTGGGCAAAAGGCCTTGGACGTCGCCGTCAGGCCGCCGATTGCTCGGGCGCAGGCGCCGGCGCGTCGTGGCCGGCCCATGCAACCCGGTTGCGGCCGGAGCTCTTCGCGAGATAGAGCGCCGCGTCGGCACGCTCGACCAGCAGGCTCGGGCGGGATCCGAGCGCGGCGCGCGCCTCGTCCTGGTCCTCGCCAGCCGGGATCAGCGCCAGCGCCTCCGCAAGGCCCAGGCTGATGGTGACGTGGCTTGCGGCGGTGGATTGGGCGTGCGGAAGCCCGAGCCCACGCACGCCCTGGCAGATTTGCCGGGCAATCAGGTATGCCTCGCGGCCTTCGGTGTGGGGCAGCAGCACCGCGAATTCCTCGCCGCCGTAGCGGGCGACGACCTCGCCGGCACGGCGTGCGCTCGCCGCGAGCACGCGCGCCACCGCGCGCAGGCACTGGTCGCCCGCGACGTGGCCGTAGGTGTCGTTGAAGCGCTTGAAACAATCGACGTCGATCATGATGAGGCACAGCGGCGTGCGATGGCGCACGCTGCGCCGCCACTCCTCGTCGAGCGCATTCTCGAAAGCGCGGCGGTTGGCGATGCCGGTGAGCGGGTCGAGCGCCGACAGCCGCTGCAGCTCGGCGGTCTTGCGGCGCTCGCTCTGGTGCGTCTCGATGAGCAGTGCGTACAGGCGGCCGCTCTCCAGCAGCAGCATCACCAGCACGAAGCTCGTGGCCAGCAGGCCGTAGATGCGGCCGGCATAAAAGCCGAGGTCGAAGCGGCCGGAGTTGAGGACGGCGCTGAGCCCGATGTCGAGCGCCCAGGCGAGCATCACCACCATCAGCCACAGGTCGAGCACGGTTTGCGACCGGCGCCGCCAGACGGCGGCAAGGGCAAGCGCGCTGAGCGCGCACACAGCGGTCACCACCACGATCATGGCGGGCGTGTAGCGGTTGCCGCGCATGATGGGGGGCAGAACGTCGTGCAGCGCCGTGGCGAGCAGGATGCAGGCAAGCGCTGCGGCCAGGGTGGCGGCGATGGCGATGGCGATGCTGAGGCGACCGAAGCGGCGGCGCAGGCTGGTCATGCCGCCGCTGCGGATGCGGGCGTAAGCGATGACGCACAGGGGGAAGCCCGCGTGCCAGAACATATAGAGCCAAGCCGTGGTCTGTGGACCGGCGAACAGCCCGGTGGATGAGAACAGGCCCGGAAACGACAGGGTATGGGCGGCGGCGAGGCAGGCCGTGAACAGGTAGGCACCGGCAAGCACCAGCACCGCGGTCGAACGTACGATCTGGAACCGCTGGAGAATGCTGAATTGGCCGAACAGGAGCACGGCGGTCGTGAGGTCGCTGATGACGAGCGCCGACTGGTAGACGGGAATGAACGCCGGCACCGGTGCGAGCGGCTCCCTGGCGAACGGCGCGCTGGCGAGAAAGGCGCCGATGGAGAGCAGCGCGACGGCGCGCGCCATGCGCCGGTCGCGGCATCCGGCAGGGGCGGTGGCAAGAAAGAGCCTGCGTTCGCCGGCGTCCACGCCGGGGTCCGTTGCGCCAGGGTGCGGTCGCTCGGGAGGCGAGGCGTCTGCTCCCGGCTGCCGGGATGAGATGCCTGCTGCTTCTGGAAGCGTTGCCTCGGCTTCCGGCACGTCCCTACCCTGCTGTTCCGGGCCGGGCGCTCCGCCGGTCAGGCGACCCTGGTGGCGCGGGGGCGCTGAGCACCGTTGCCGGCGGGCGGCGCCTGCGGCTCGGTGGCGACGCGCAGCCTCGCCATGGCGCCGTCTTCGAGAAATTTCAGGCCGATCAGGTTGAGCTTGTTCCAGCGCACCTCGCATTCCACCATGGCCTCGGCGGTGGGCTGCCAGAGATAGACGCGGCTCAGCGCACCGGCCTCGCTGCGCACGCTGACAAGAGCACCGCCTTCGGAGATGTCCCTGATGGTGCATTCGATGCAGCGGGTCATGTCAGGCGACAGCAGCTTGCCCTCCACGCAAACGGCCTGACGCGGATGGCTGCGGTCGCGGTACTGGTCGCTGGTTCGCATTGGGCCGCTCCTTGCTGGGTACGACGCCGGATGCGAATCAATAGCGGCGGGAAAGGAAGCCGATCACCTGTCCGAAAGGTCAGGCCAGCGGCCGGTGCCGGCAAATTGAAGCAAGTTGTCGGCGCTTCGGCGCGGGTGACCCAGTGCGCCGGGATCAGGCGGGCCTCATCCACACGTGGTTGTCGTGGAAAGGGGCGCCGCCGTACGGGCTCGGCTGATAGGCGCTGGTGAGCGTATTGATGCCCTCGCCGTTCTCGAAGTCATCGTTGGGCGCGATGCATTCCACGATCAGAACGCCCGGCTGAACGCCGGGAAAGGCCTCGGCGGCCAGCGTGATCTCGCCGCGCTCGTTGCCAAGGCGCACGCGCGCGCCATCGGCGATGCCGAGCCGGGCGAGGTCGTCCGGGTGGGCCTTGACGCGCGGCCGGCCGAACCTGGCACGGCTGCCCGGCGTCTCGTTGAAGGAGGAATTGAGGTAGTCGCGAGAGGGGCTGGTGGCGAGGCGGAAGGGGTGCTTGTCGTCGGCGTTCTCGATGACGTTCCAATGGTCGGGCAGCGCCGGGATGTCGCGCCCGATGATCCAGGAGTTGGCGCGCGGTGCCGGCACGCCGGTCCAGTCCGGCTTGAAGCGGAACTTGCGGTCGGGATAGCGGAAGCCTTCCAGAAAATGCGCGGTCGCGAAATCGGGCTGGCAGTCGATCCACTTCTTCTCGCGCAGCCCGGCGAGCGTGCCCCAGCCGGAGTGCTGCAGCGTCCAGTCGATGATCTCCGCCGAGGTCATGGTGAAACCGCGATGCTCGGCGCCCACCCGCCTGGCCAGCGCGCAGATCACGTCGTGGTTGGAGCGGCACTCGCCCGGCGGCTCGATCAGCTTCGGCCCCAGGATGATGTGCTGGTGGCCGCCGCCCTGGTAGATGTCGTCGTGCTCGAGGAACATGGTCGCCGGCAGGACGACGTCGGCCATCCTGGCGGTGGCGGTCATGAACTGCTCGTGCACGCACACGAACAAATCCTCACGCGCGAAGCCGGCCTTCACCCTGCGCTGCTCGGGCGCCACCTGCACCGGGTTCATGTTCTGGATGAAGAGCGCGGTGACCGGCGGGCCGCCCTTGATGTCGTAGGGGTCGCCGGTCAGCACCGGGCCGATGCGCGACTGGTCGAACACGCGCACGCTGGAATCGGCGACGTCCAGGCCTTCGATCAGCGTCCGGTTCCAGTGATAGATGGCGCCATTGTTGTGGAAGGCGCCGCCGCCCTCGTGCAGCCAGGCGCCGGTGACGGCCGGGATGCACAGGGCCGCGTGCATGTTGTGGGTGCCATTGCGCGAGCGCGAGAAGCCGTAGCCCAGGCGGAAATAGCTTCTCGGCGTGGTGCCGATCATCTTGGCGAAGGTCTCGATCTCGGCGACGCTGAGCCCCGTGATCGTGCTCGCCCATTCCGGAGTGCGGGTCTCGAGGTGCGCCTCCAGCTCGCGCGGGCAGTCGGTATATTTTTCGAGGTACGGCCAGTTGGCGTAGCCGTCGCGGAACAGCACGTGCATGACCGCGCACGCCAGCGCGCCATCGGTGCCGGGCTTCAGGCAGAGCGCGACGTCCGCCTGCTCCATGGTGCCGTTTTGGTAGACGTCGACGGCGACGATCTTGGCGCCGCGCTCCTTGCGGGCGCGGATGGCGTGCGTCATTACGTTGATCTGGGTGTTGACGGGATTGGTGCCCCAGATGATGACGAGGTCCGACTTGGCCATCTCGCGCGGATCGGCGCCGGCAAGCTTGCCGGTGCCGGCGATGTAGCCCGTCCACGCCAGGGTGGTGCAGATGGTGGCGTACATGCCCGAATAGCGCTTGGCGTGGCGCAGGCGGTTGATGCCGTCGCGCATCACCAGGCCCATGGTGCCGGCGTAGAAGTAGGGCCACACGGCCTCGGGGCCGTAGCGGCGCTCGGCGGCGAGCATCGCTTCGGCGGTGAGGTCGAGCGCCTCGTCCCAGGAGATGCGCTCGAAGCGTCCCGATCCTTTCGGGCCGACCCGCTTCAGCGGGTGCATGAGCCGGTCGGGATGATGCACGCGCTCGGCGTAGCGGGCGACCTTGCCGCAGATCACGCCGGCGGTGTAGCTGTTGTCTTCGGCGCCGTGGACGCGCCCGATCCTGTTGTTGCCCAGCAGCTCCACCTCCAAGGCGCAGGTGGAGGGGCAATCGTGCGGGCACGCGGAGTGTCCGATGGGGATTTTGGCGCGTGCGTTCATGGCGTTCCGGTCAACGCTTGCTGAAATCGAGGCTATCCGAGTTCGCCGGCAGGGGCGAGGGGAAACGCGCCGTTTGCCGCCTCATGGGGCCGGCGCCGGGCCGAGCGGCAGGTCGGTATCGCCGGGCTTGACGCCGTTCTGCGTCAGCAGGCAGTGCACCTGCCCGCGATGGTGCGTCTGGTGATTGAACATGTGCGTGACGAGCAGCCAGCGCGGCCGCGTCACCTCGCGCCCCGCCGCGCCGGAGAACCACGTGAGGTTACCGGCGAGCGCTGCATCGTCGAGACCCCTGGTCCAATCGATGATGGTCTGGTCGAAGGCCACGCGTGCGCTCGTGAGCTCGGACCAGTCCTCGTACTGAGCAATGGACTCCTTGATGTTGCGCGCCTTCGGCACCGGCGTGCCGGCGAAGCGGCTCATCCAGATCTGGTCGGCCCACAGCAGATGATTGAGCGTGGCATGGATCGAGCCGAAGAAGGCACCGCGCGTCTCCTTGCGCTGCTCATCGCTCAGCTGGCCGGCGGCACCATAGATGCTGGCGTTCTGCCAGCGGTTGTAGTCCGCCATGCAGCGGGCGTACTGAGCCGTGATCATGCCACCCCCAGGGGCGATCAGCCGACGATCTCATCCGGGCGGAAGTTGAGCGCGATCTCCGCCTTCGCGTTGTCGGCGCTGTCGGAGCCATGCACGGAGTTGCGCTCGATGCTCTCGGCATGGGCCTTGCGGATGGTGCCGGCATCGGCCTTGGCCGGGTCGGTGGCGCCCATCACCTGCCGATAGCGGGCAACCGCATCCTCGCCTTCCAGCACCTGCACCACGATCGGCCCCGAGGTCATGAACCGGACCAGGTCGGCATAGAACGGCCGTGCCTTGTGAACCTCGTAAAATTTCTCGGCCTGGGCCTTGCTCCAGCGCACGCGCTTTTGTGCGATGATCCGCAAACCTGCCTTTTCGATCATGGTGTTGATGGCGCCGGTGAGATTGCGCTCGGTCGCGTCCGGCTTGATGATCGACAACGTCCGCTCAAGTGCCATCCCATGCTCCGTTTGGCGTCTTTTGCTCCAGGATGCGGCGCGTTATAGCTACCGCATCCTGCCCCTACAATAGCGGGGCCTGTCGAGGCGGCGGGGTTTGGCGTGCGGAAAACGACAATCTGCCATTTCACGGCCGCAAACGGCCTGCTAAGTCTTTGTCTTTCCGGCCGATTGAAGTGCCGGGTCGGTGCTTGCAAGTGTGGACCGGAGCAGGGGACCAGCAGCAGCGCGTGCGAACGGCGAAAGAACCCAGCGTCACGGCATCGGAGCGGCTGATCGAGCACATGTCGGGGCCCATTTCGCAGATCCAGTGGTATCTCGCCAGGGATGGCCAGCAGTACGGCCCCCTCAGCGAGGCCGAGCTGCGCAAGTTCATCGAGCTGGGGCACCTGCAGCCGACGGACCTGCTTTGGCGCGAAGGGTTCCCCGATTGGCGGCCCGCCATCGTCGTGTTCCCGCGCACGCCGCAGGCAGCACCACAGGCGGCGACCGCCGCCATGCATGCAGGGCCCGCCGCTGCGCAACGGGCGCGTGCCGATCCGCGCCAGGCGCCGCACGCGGGAATGGCGGTGCGCGGCGGCCACGACCGCCCCGAGCCCGACGAGGAAGAGACGGGCGGCGGCAGGCGATGGGTGATGAAGACCCTGATCGTGCTGCTGATCCTGGCCGCGCTCGGCGGCGCGGGGTGGTTCGCCTATCCGCACATCGGCAAGCTGAAGCGGCTGACGGCCTTGCCGGGCGTGCCGGCGCCCGCCGCGCCGCCGGCTGCGAACGCCAGCACCAAAGACATGAAAGACATGGAGGTGCCGCCGTTCGCCGGCTTCAAGGGCTCGGCGCAGGCGATCGGCGCCACCCTGCAGCGCGCCCCGCTGTGGCGGCTGATCAAGCGCGACTTCCCGGACTGGTACGCCGACCGGCTGAAGGAAGCCGTGGCGATGGCGGCGGACAACAAGGACGATACGGCAATCGGCGAGCACATGGCCAAGGCGCTCGTGCTGCTGCGGCGCCAGCAGGTCGACAATGCGCTCTCGGCCAGGCTCGACATCCTCAAGGGCGTGGCCGTCGCCTTCTACAACAACCTGGCGCAGCTTCAGAAATATAACGCCGACGCCTGTTTCGGCTTCATCTCGCAAGGCGAAGCAAACCCGGCCATCGTTGCGCTGCTGAAAGGCTCGCCGCAGACCGCGCTGCTGCAGGCGCAGCTCGTGGCGGTGTTCGAGGCGATCGCGGAAGGGCGCAAGACGCCGCGGGTCTATCCCGCGCCCCGGCGCTCGGACTATGAGCTGCTGGCCGCCAACCTCAAGAAGCGCGGATGGTCGGATGCCGACATGCAGCTTTTCTCCGACGAGAAGGCGTTGGCGCAGGCCGAGCACAGCAAAGTCTGCCAGATGGTGCACGACTGGTTCGCGGTGCAGCTCGCGATTCCCGACCAGGATACGCAGCTTCGCCTGCTGGTCGATTCGCTGCGGCCGGTGGTGGCAGGCTGAGCTGCGCCGCCGCGGATATTGACGCCTCTTCACTGAACGCGTCTTGCCGGGCACAGGGATCGACTGAACGTGCGCCAGCAGAACGCGCTGCCCAAAGCTCGCCGCGCGCATGCTGAATGGTTCCCTGCGCCGCTTGTCGAGATGCTGGAGCGGGGCCGGCCACCGTGTCAGTCGGATCAATCGCAAGCGGTCCAACGCCTTCCATCGGTTTGTTCGCGGGAGAGCGCCCGCGCCGTGCGCGCGCACAGGTTTGCACGGCGGAGTCAAGATGGGTGCGGATGGGATTCACGATTTCCCCAGGCCGCCGCGAATTGCGGATTCTCTGCGAGCGCAAGCGCCCGCGTGGCGCTAGGTTGCGGCTGGGAGCCGACCTGTTTGGTTCAGGCGGGGAACGGTCCAGCGTCCGAGGGCTTTGGGACGCTGGACGGTGCGGGTTGGCTCCCATTCCTATTTTGCTGTTGCCCGGAGCGGAGCGCATCGGCACGATTGCGCCTCCCGCGTCTCGCATCTTGTTTTGGAGAGGAACGAAGCCGTGCCCATGAAACTGCTGCACAGCCCGCTGTCGCCCTATGTCCGCAAAGTGAAGATGACGGCGATCATGAAAGGGCTGATGGACAAGATCGAGATCGTGCCGGCCGACACGATGGTGCTCAACAATCCGGAGATCAACCGCGTCAACCCGCTGGCGAAGATCCCCGCGCTCATCACCGAGGACGGCACGGCGGTGTTCGACAGCCACGTGATCTGCGAGTACCTCGACGGGCTGGCGCCGTCGCCGGTGCTGTTTCCACGCGAGGCGCGCGAGCGCATCAAGACGCTGACGCTGGCTTCGCTGGCCGACGGCATCCTCGATGCGGCGCTGCTGCTGGTGTACGAAAAGCGCTTCCGGCCGGAAGAGAAGTGGCACGCGCCCTGGCAGGAGCGCCAGCAGACCAAGATCGACGAGGCGCTGAACTATCTGGAGAAGGCGCCGCCGGCGTGGGGCGCAAGCCCCGATTACGGGCACCTGACGCTCGCCGCGGCGCTGGGGTACCTCGATTTCCGCCACGACGGCAAGTGGCGCGCCGGGCACCCGAAGCTGGTTGCCTGGCTCGACAAATTTGCCAAGGCGGTGCCGGCGTTCGAGGCGACGCGGCCGCAGTAGGCGTCGTTCTGCCCCCTCTCCGAGCTTGCGGGGAGAAGGTCGAGGTGTGCGAGCGGCATACTCGACGGAAATTGTGGCTGCCCCTCACCCTGACCCTCTCCCCACACTGATGGTGCAGATGGAGAGGTTTGCCGAG
>DASZQG010000101.1:0-17656 GCA_035550075.1 Hyphomicrobiaceae bacterium
TGCCGAATGTCGAATGTCTCTTCGTGGCGCGCTTCGACGTTCCGCTGCAGTGGGGCGACGGAGGGTATTGTGCCTATCGCGTCGGCGTCGCCTGATGGTCGCGCGAACCGTCCTCTGTTGATTGAGAAACGGCTCTACCAGAGGCCATACGCGCTTAACTTCTGCGAAAGAGGGTCCAAGCGTCTCCGACGGCAGAAGATCATCTCCAGCCTCTCTACCGGCCATTGACGTTTAATACGGGAATCTTCCATTCGCGGTCTTATAGGCCTGCAATTCAATAATTTCGTGCAAATACGGAGCGCCATGTGTATCGCGCAAAATTGTAATTAGCATTCATCTCGTCCAACTCTGCCTGGCGCTGTACGCGCCAACGTATTCGTAGTCGCGTCATGCAGATGAATTGCACCATCCACATCGATTTTTGTCGGGAGATTCCCTATACCTTGATTGAAGAAGTCTCTCGCCGTTGCAGCGTACTCGGCGGAGCTTGCCGCGCCGAGGAACACGCTCAACATGAACGCATTGCTGACCCTTGCTTCGGATCCCGCGACCTGGGCCGCCCTGATCACGCTAATCGCGATGGAAGTGGTGCTCGGCATCGACAATCTCATCTTCATCTCCATCCTCACTAACAAGCTGCCAGAACATCAACGCGACAGGGCGCGGCGCATCGGCATCGCGCTCGCGCTGATTCTCCGGCTGCTGCTGCTCGCCACCGTTGCCATTATCGTCAAGCTCACCGCGCCAATCTTCAGCGTCCTCGGCCACGGCTTCTCCTGGCGGGACTTGATCCTCATCGCGGGCGGTCTGTTCCTAGTGTGGAAGGCGACGAAAGAGATCCATCACCGAGTCGACCCCGATCCAAACCCGGATCTATTCGACCGGCGCGGCGCCAGTCTCGGCTTCGCGGCAACCCTGGGGCAGATTGCGTTGCTTGATCTCGTGTTCTCAATCGACAGCATTATTACCGCTGTCGGTATGACACAGCATGTGCCGATCATGGTGATAGCGGTACTGGTCACGGTGGCGGTGATGCTGGTAGCCGCTACGCCTCTTGCCAATTTTATCAACAACAACCCGACGATCGTGATGCTAGCGTTGGGCTTCTTGCTGATGATCGGAACGGTGCTGATTGCGGAGGGCTTTGGTGCACAGGTGCCGAAGGGATACATCTACGCGGCGATGGCCTTCTCGGCGCTAGTGGAAGGCTTGAACATGCTTGACCGGAAGGCGCGCTCAAGGCACCGAGACTAGGAGATGACTTGAGAGAGATGCCTTTCACTATTGACGCCCGGGAAAGGAGCAGGGCCTTGCTCGGATTCACCATAAGTGAGGACGCCGCGGGGATCGCTGTCTCACCCGCACTCTCTGTAAATTAGTCAGTGCAGGGAACGGCGTCCTTGCCTTTGACCTATATCAACGACGAATAGCAGTCGGGCGAGCATTCTTTAGTTTTTGAGGCTCTGCCCATGCACAAGCTTCTGGTTCCGTTCGACAACTCGGACAACGCCAAGCGTGCCTTGCAGCACGCAATCCAGCTCGCCAAACAGAACACGGCGATGGAGCTTGTTATCGTCCATGCGCACGAGCCTCCTATCGTCTATGGCGAAATCGCGATCTACATGCCCGAGGAGCGCGCTAAGGAGCTGCAGCGCCAGCACAGCGAGGCGGTTCTCAAGGCGGGCGTCGAAATTGCTAAGGAGGCTGGCGTCACGTTCACGAGCGAGATCCTCATTGGCGACATCGCCAAGTCCGTCGTCTCGTGCGCCGAGAAGCACGGGTGCGACGGCATCGTGATGGGCACACGCGGCATGGGCGCCGTCGGCAACCTCCTCATGGGGTCAATCGCGACGAAAGTGATCCATCTCACGAAGCTCCCGGTGACGCTGGTGAAGTAGGGCTCGTCAGAGCCGCGGCTTTCGGGAGCGGTGGACCAGGCGATCGTGGCGGGGCCGCACGGAGGCGTCATTGCTTGCTGCCTGGTCGCAGTTTCTTGATGCTCGATTTTGATCGCGGTCGCTGGGTTCTGGCCTACTCGGTACGGTGATATTGTCGCGGAAAAGACACGGCTTAGCGGAGCCTGGATCGGCGTGATCGTGACCCGAGGACCAGCATGTACAGGCACATCCTGATCGCCACCGACGGATCGGAATTGGCCGAAAAGGCCGTGACAGATGCCCTGGCCCTCGCCAAAGCGCTTGGGGCAAGGGTAACCGCAGTAACCGTGACGGACATGTATCCGACGGGTCCTTACAGCGCGATCCCAACACCGTCGATGGTTGAGCGCTACGAGGACGACGCAGCAGAGAACGCGAACAAGATACTCGCGTCGGTGAGCGCGGCCGCCAAGAAACTTGGCGTTACCTGCGAGACGAGACACGTCAAGGACCAAATGCCCGCGGAAGGTATTGTGTCCGCGGCCACCGAAGGTGGGTGCGACTTGATCGTCATGTCATCGCACGGGCGCCGGGGCGTGGCGCGCGTCCTGCTGGGGAGCCAAGCGCAAAAGGTCATCACATACAGTCCGGTCCCCGTGCTTGTCTGCCGGTGACTTTCTGCGAGCTGGGACACGCACCCGGTCCAAGAACGGAGCCGACAACAGCCATGAGACCTCACGTCCATCCCGAGAGCCACTTGGTGGAGCGCATCGGTTGGCTGCGGGCGGCGGTGCTGGGGGCCAATGACGGCATCGTGTCGACCGCGAGCCTGATTGTCGGCGTGGCCGCCGCATCGACGCGGGTCAGCGACATCCTGATCGCCGGGATCGCCGGGCTCGTGGCCGGCGCAATGTCGATGGCGGCCGGCGAGTACGTGTCGGTAAGCTCGCAATCGGATGCCGAGCAGGCGGATCTGGCGCGCGAACGCCGCGAGCTGAAAGACGACATCGCTTTCGAGCGCCAGGAACTAGCCGACATTTATGTCAAACGCGGCTTGGATCCCGAGCTGGCGAAGCAAGTCGCGCAACAGCTCATGGCAAAGGATGCCCTGGGCGCACACGCCCGCGACGAGCTGGGGATTTCCGAGGTGACCACGGCGCGACCCGTGCAGGCTGCACTGACCTCCGCTGCAACCTTCGCGGCCGGGGCGGCCATGCCATTGCTGATGGCACTCTTCGCACCCCTGGGCTACCTGGTGCCGATCGTTTCGATAGCCTCGCTGGTATTCCTCGGCGTGCTGGGCGCGATCGGCGCGCTGGCCGGAGGCGCCGACGTCGTGCGGGCTACCGCGCGCGTGACCTTCTGGGGCGCCCTTGCCATGGCGGCGACGGCGGGCATTGGAAAAATCTTCGGGACGATCGTCTGAGCTGAAAACCCGGACTCAATTGTGCGGATCGATCCGGAGACAATAGCTGGCAACCGTTTCCAGGCACGAGAGAGCCTGCGCACCGGCCTGGATGCGGTTGATCAACCACAGGCCCATCACGAGCAGCAGGGTAACGACCGCAGCCGCTGCCAGGTTCTGGATGAGACGCAGGCGATGCTCCTCGGCTTCGAGCTGCCGGAGCGGATCCATGATGGGAGCGGTCGCCCGCTTTCGCATGGTCTGACGTCGAAACGCAAGGATCTGCGCCCCGCCCGCCAGTGATGCGCTAGTCCTGCTGCGAGGTGCCCGGGTCATCGCCATCCCCCACCCAAATCATTCGGCGGCGGCCCGGTGTCCCGCATCTTTCGCGGCAGGACTTGCCTTCGCAGCGATCCGGTTCAGATAGCCTGAGAGCCGGTCGAGATAGATATAAATCACCGGGGTCGTGAACAGTGTCAGCGCTTGGCTGACCAACAGGCCGCCAACCATGGCGTAGCCCAGCGGCTGACGGATTTCCGCGCCCGTTCCCGCGCCCAGCATCAGCGGCACGCCGCCCAGGAGCGCCGCGGCCGTGGTCATCATGATGGGGCGGAAGCGAAGCAGGGCGGCCTTGCGCACCGCCTCGGCCGCGGAAAGGTGCTCCTCGCGCTCGGCCGTGATCGCGAAGTCAACCATCATGATCCCGTTTTTCTTCACAATGCCGATCAGCAGGATGGCGCCGATCATGGCGACAAGGCTGAAGTCGAAACCGAACAGCATGAGCGCGGCGATCGCGCCCGCGCCCGCAGAGGGCAGTGTCGAGAGGATCGTGAGCGGATGGATGTAGCTCTCGTAAAGCACGCCAAGGATCAGATAGACCACGAACAGGGCGGCCAGGATCAACATCGGCACGGTGCGCAGCGAGGCCTGGAACGCCTGCGCGTTGCCCTGGAAAGTGCCGATCACGGAGGCCGGCATCTGCATCTCGCGCTGGGCGCGCTCGATGGCTTCGGTCGCGGTGCCGAGCGATGCGCCCTGCGCCAGGTTGAAGCTGATCGTGACAGCCGGAAACTGGCCCTGGTGGCTGATGGAAAGCGGCTTGATCTCGCGCGTGGTCCACTTGGCGAACGTCGCCAGCGGCACCTGCTGCCCGGTGGTGGGCGACTTGATGAAGATCTTGTCGAGGCTTGAGACTGAGCCCTGCAGTTCGGGCAGGATCTCCATCACCACGTGGTAGCTGTTCTGCTGGGTGAAATATTGCGCGATCTGGCGCTGGCCGAAAGCGTCGTAAAGCGTGTCGTCGATGAGCTGCGGCGTGAGCCCGTACCTCGAGGCTTGATCGCGATCGATGCTGAGCGTGAGGGCCGTCCCGGACATCTGCTGGTCCGACGCCACATCGCGCAGCTCGGGGATCGCCTTCAGCTTTTCGAGAACCTTCGGTGCCCACTCGTCCAGTTCGTCGATATCCGCATCCTGCAGCGTGTACTGGAATTGCGTGCGCGACAGGCGGCCGCCGACGTTCACATCCTGCGCCGACTGGAGGAACAGCCGCGCGCCCTCCACCTTCGCCAGTTTCGGCCGCAGGCGGGCGATGACCTGATCGGCGGAGGCGTCGCGCTCGCCCTTGGGCTTGAGCGTGATGAAAAAGCGGCCGTTGTTGATGGTCGAGGTCGACCCGCCCGAGCCGATCGCCATGGCGTAGGTGGCCACCGCGGGGTCCGCGCCGATGATCGCGCCAAGTTCCTCCTGGTGGTGGAGCATGGCCGCAAACGAGGTGTCCTGGCCAGCCTCGGAGATGCCCGTGATCAGGCCGGTATCCTGTTGCGGAAAGAAACCTTTCGGGATCGTCAGGAACAGCATGATGGTCAACGCCAAGGTCGCCAGGAACACGCAGAACGTCGCGAACTGGTGCCGCAAGACGCGGTCGAGCCCGCGCTCATAGGCACCGAGCAGCCTGTCGAACGCGCGCTCGGTGAAGCGGTAGAAGCGCCCGTGGCCCGCTTCCGTCTCCCGCCGCAGGAAGCGCGAGGCCAGCATGGGCGTCAGCGTCAGGGCCACGAACGCCGAAACCGCGATGCACATGGTTGTGGTGACGGCAAACTCGCGAAACAGCCGGCCGATGATGCCGCCCAGCAGCAGCAGCGGAATGAACACGGCCACCAGAGAGATGCTGATCGAGAGGATGGTGAAGGCGATCTCGCTGGAACCGCGTAGCGCGGCTTCGAAAGGCTTCATCCCACCTTCGACGTGGCGCACGATGTTTTCCAGCATAACGATGGCGTCGTCGACGACGAAACCGACCGAGATGGTGAGCGCCATCAGCGAGATGTTGTCGATGCTGTAGCCGAGCAGGTACATGAGCCCGCACGCTCCGAGCAGCGACAGCGGCACCGTGACGCTCGGAATGACCGTCGCCCAGAACGTTCGCAGGAAGACGAAGATCACTCCCACCACGAGGGTGATGGTAATGAGCAGTGTGAGCTCGACGTCCTCCACCGAAGCCCGGATCGTCTGGGTGCGGTCGCTCATGATGTCGACGTGAAGCGAAGGGGGCATGTTCGCCCGCAGCCGCGGCAGCTCCGCCTTGATGCGTTCGACGGTGTCGATGACGTTGGCGCCGGGCTGCTTGAAGACGACGAGAAACACGCCGCGCTTTCCCTGCGCCCAGGCCGCCTTCTTGGAGTCCTCCGGTCCCGCCACCGCCTGCCCGATGTCGCGCACGCGAAGCGGCGCACCGTTGCGGAACGCGATGATCACATTGTTCCAGGCCTCGGCCGCCGTGAGCTGATCGTTGGCGTAGATTGTGTAGCTGCGAACCTCGCCATCGATGCTCCCCTTCGGAGAGTTGACGGTCGAGATCGAAAGCTGGTTGCGGACGTCCTCCAGCGACAGGTTCTTGGCCACCAGCTTGGCAGGGTCGAGTTGGATGCGGATCGCAGGCTTCTGCTCGCCACCGATTGTCACCTGCCCGACGCCCGAGACCTGGCTGATCTGCTGCGCGAGCTTGGTGTCGGCGTTGTCGTCGAGTTCGGTGAGGGGCATCGTGTCAGAGGTTGCCGACAGGATCAGGATCGGCTTGTCGGCCGGATTGACCTTGCGGTAGGTCGGAGGCGCGGGCAGGTTGCGCGGTAGCTGCCCGCTGGCGGCATTGATGGCGGCCTGAATGTCGTTGGCTGCGGCGTCGATGTTGCGGTCGAGATCGAACTGGACGACGACGGTGGTGTTGGCGAGGCCGCTGCTGGATGTCGTCTGTGTGACCCCAGGGATTTGCGCGAACTGACGTTCGAGCGGCTGCGCCACGGTTGAGGCCATGGTTTCGGCGCTGGCCCCGGGAAGCTGGGCCGACACCTGAATGGTCGGGAAGTCGACGCTCGGCAGCGGCGCAACCGGCAGGTTCTGATAGGCGACGATGCCGACGAACAGGACCCCGACCATGATCAGCGACGTCGCGATCGGGAAGCGGATGAAGGGCGCGGAAATGCTGCCGTTCATGGCCGATCGGGTCCAGCTGGGGCTTTTGCTTGGGGGCTGGCATTGCTTTGCATATCGAGCACTTGCACAGGCCCACCCGGCTGCACGCGATAAAACCCGGAGGTGACGATGCGTTCGCCAGGCGCGAGGCCCTTGCTGACCAGCGCTTGGCCGTCAGCGATCCGGGGGACCTCCAGGTTGCGCAATTCCGCAGTCTGGTCGTCGCGCACGACGTAGGCGAAGAGCCCGTTCGGGCCGCGCTGCACGGCGCTGTCGGGAACCACCACGACATCCTTGATGATCCTGATGAGAAGTCTGGTAGTGACCGAGAGGCCCGGCCAAAGCACGCGGTCCTTGTTGTCGAAATTTGCCTTGAGGCGGATGGTCCCGGTGGCAGGATCGACCTGGTTGTCGATGAGCCGCAGCGTGCCCCTGGCCAGCACGGTCTTGCCATCGGAGGTGCTGGCGGTGACCCGAAGCGGCCCCTCCTTCATGGCAGCGGTGATGGCGGGCAGTTCCTGTTCGGGCGCAGTAAAGAGCACGGCGATCGGCTCGACCTGGGTAATCGTCAGAATGCCGTTCTGGTCGGTGGCGTGAACGATGTTACCGGGGTCGACGAGGCGAAACCCGGCACGGCCGGTCAGCGGCGAGCGGATCGTCGTATAGCCGAGCTGCACCTTGGCCGCCTCCACCGCCGCCGTATCGGCCTGCACCAGGGCCGCGGCGCTGGCCACCGCGGCGACCCGCTGGTCCAGGAGCTGCTGGGTGGCGTTGCCCTGTTTGGAAAGAACCGATGTGCGTTCAAGGTCCTGTTTGGCGTTGCGTAGGCTTGCGGTGTCCTGCGCGAGCTTGGCATTGGCCTGGTCGAGCGCGGCTTGAAACGGCGCTGGATCAATCTGCGCCAGCAGGTCGCCTTGCTTGACGATCTCACCTTCCTCGAACCCGACCTTGATGATCTGCCCATCAACCCGAGAGCGCACCGTGACCGTGTTGATCGGCTGCACGGTGCCCAGTCCATCGAGGAAGACAGGGAAATCTTGCTTTTCCACGGACGCGGCATGAACGGGAGCTGGACCCCCGCCCGCCTTGCGATTCCCTTGCGTCGATGCCGCTGGCTTGGCTGCGAAATAGCCGCTGTGCTGCCAGGCCCAGGCGGCGCCGGCCAGCACGGCAATCACGGGCGCAATCCACCAAAGCCTACGCTTGCGAAACTTGTGGCGCCGCTGCTGGTTTGTCTGCAGCATCTGTCAGCCTTGCCGTGGCGTGATGACCGTAGCCTTGCCTTCGAGAACTTGCGGCCGTTACCAAACGGTTGTTGACAGCCGCGGCAGAGGCAACGCCCTCCCCATGCGGATACAGCCCGTGGCGGGCCCCGGAGTGAAGCGCCCACCAGTAACGCGCCAATGCGCGAAGACCCGTCGCTGAAGAACGATCGATAGCCGCAATGGCGGCGGATATCCGCGACGCGCGTAGACATATGGGGAGCACGACGACGTGCGCCGTTCACATCAGCGTGCGTTGATTTCAACTAAAGATGGAATGGCCCGGACAACGTGCTGCCCGCCCGATTGATTTCTTCTACGTCGAAGCTCGGGCTCGGAAACCGCGCGCTCGCGCGCGCCCACAACCTCCGGGGATGGCTGTAAGGTGCTCCTACTAGAACAATAAGCAAAGCAACGCAATGTGGAGGACCCTATGAGGAAAACAGGTACAGCTGTGTCCGTCACCCGCCGCCGGTTCCTGAAAAATACCGGCCTGACCGTTGCTGCAGCAGGCGCCGCACCCCTACTTTCAGCACCCTTCGTGTCGCGCGGCGCGCTGGCTCAATCCAAGTCACTGTCGATTGTGCAGTGGAGCCATTTCGTTCCCGAATACGACACATGGTTCGACAACTTCGCCAAGCAATGGGGCGAGAAGAACAAGATCGCGGTCACCGTCGACCACATCCCTGTACAGAACGTCCCCGCGCGCGCGGCCGCGGAAGCTTCGGCCGGATCGGGCCACGACCTGTTCGGGTTCAACGGCGCCGGCGGCGCACATCTCTACCGCAAGTTCTTCATCGACGTTTCCGATCTCGTGAAGGAAACGGAAAGAAGTACGGCAAGGTGTCCGTGATCGGAAAGCAGCTCGGTTACAATGCGGACGACGGCACATGGTCCGCGTTCCCCGACTTCTACATCAACTTCCCCGGCATGTATCAAAAGAGCATGTGGGACGAGATCGGCGTGGTGCCGGATAGCTGGGACAACCTCCGCAAAGGCGGCGCCAAGCTGAAGGCGAAAGGCCATCCCGTCGGCATCTCGCTCGGACACAGCAACGACCCGAGCACGACGTGGCGCGGCCTGTTGTGGAGCTACGGGGCCGCCATCCAGGACGAGGGCGGCAAAAAGATCGTTCTCAACAGCAAAGAGGCAGTCGAAGCTACCAAGGTCGCCGCCGCGCTCTACAAGGAAGCGATGACGTCGGACGTGCTGTCGTGGAACGACTCCAGCAACAACCAGTACATCGACTCTGGTGTCGCCTCCTACATCGTCAACCCGATCTCTGCCTATAGGACGGCGCAGAAGCTCAACAAGAAGCTGTCCGACGACATCTTCGTCATCGATCCGCCGAAGGGACCGACAAAGCGGATTATGGGTGCCGCGTCGGAGTTCTACGGCATCTGGAAATTTGCAAAGAACAAGGAAGCGGCGATCGCCTTCCTCAAGTACTACGCCGAGAACTGGCCGGAAGCGTTCAAGGCAAGCGAGGGTTACAACAATCCCTGCTTTGCCGGCCTTGTCCCGAAACCGATGCCGATCCTGTCGAACGATCCGACATCGAACCCGCACGACAAGCTGAAGATCCTTCAGAATTCAGACCAGTGGTCCGCGATTCCCGGATACCCCGGGCCGGCCACCCCTGCGATGGATGAGATCTACTACGCCTTCATCATCAACGACATGATGGCCAAGGCGGCGACCGGCCAGTTGAGCGCCGAGGACGCGGTCAAGTGGGCCACGCAGCGGTGCGAAACGATCTTCAAGAAGTGGGTTGGGAAGAGCTGATCGCATGGTGCCGGACCGCGCTAGCGGTGCGGTCCGGATTGTCCGGCGTTCGGGACGCTGACGGGGGAGCAGGCACACGCGTCTTGCGCCGTCCGGGTTCAGCGTGGAGATTGTCTTACTTTCTTGAATTCTGCGAGGTTCGATGGCTGCGGTCTTGACCCGGGACATCACCAAGACATTCGGCGATGTCTTCGCTGTTAACGGGATTTCTCTGACGGTGCCGGATGGTGAGTTCATGGTGCTGCTGGGGCCATCAGGGTGCGGAAAGACGACCTTTCTGCGCATCATTTGTGGGCTCGAACGGCAGACAAGCGGCGACCTCTTGATCGGCGGCGACATCGTCAACGACATCCCGCCGCGGGCCCGCGGCGTGGCGATGATGTTTCAAAGCTACGGCCTCTATCCCCATTTCACGGTGCGCCACAACATCGCTTTCCCGCTCAAGACGCAGGGTGTCCCTCGCGCCGAAATCTACAAGAAGGTTGAATGGGCCTCGCAGCTTCTCGGTATCGGTCATCTGCTCGACCGGCGGCCGCGCCAGCTCTCCGGCGGCGAGCGCCAGCGCGTCGCGCTCGCGCGGGCGCTGGTGCGGGAACCGACCGCGCTGCTGCTTGATGAACCGCTTTCCAACCTCGATGCCAAGCTGCGCGCCTCGGCGCGCCTTGAGATCAAGCAGTTCCAGCAGCGTGTCGGCGTCACCACCGTGTACGTCACCCACGATCAGGTCGAGGCGATGGGGATGGGCGACCGCATCGCCGTCATCGACAAGGGCCAAGTGCGCCAGGTCGGGACGCCCACGGAGATCTACGACGAGCCCGCGGACCGCTTCGTCGCAACATTCGTCGGAACGCCGCCGATGAACATCGTCGCCCGCAACGGCGGTTATCTCGGCTTCCGGCCGGAGAACTTCCTGCCGAAGGAGATGATCAACGATGGCGCTTCCACGGAATTCAAGTTCCGCGTCGACCGGTCGGAGTACCTGGGCTCCGAGCGCATTGTCTACGGCGTGATGGAAGGTTTCGATCCCAACCAAGTGATCACCGCCAAGCTGCCGCCGGCCCACGTCGCCGAAGAGAGCATCCGCCCCGGCGAGTGGCATCCGTTCGCCGTCCGCAACAGCGCCCTGCGCAGCTTCGACAAAGATGGAAAGCGCGTCAGCCACTAGGATGGGTCATGGTTGCAATCGCTGAAGCAGTCCCCAAGCGAGCCTCGCGCTTTCGGTTCATTCTGGATCGGCGCGATGTGCTCGGTTCGATCTTTGTCGCGCCGGCGATTCTCTACGTATTGCTGCTGGTCGGCGTGCCGTTCCTGATGGCGGTCTACTATTCGGTCAGCGCGTACACGATCTACGATCCATCCTGGCGCTTTGTCGGCCTGGAAAACTTCAAGCAGATCATAGAAGACCCTGTTTTCCACCAGACGCTCTCCAACACCTTCATCTTCACCTTCGGATCGCAGACGCTGGGCCTGATCCTCGGCAAGTTCGGTGCATTGCTGCTGCTGCGCCCCTTCCCTGGCCGCAAACTGGTCCGGGCGCTGGTCATTCTACCGTGGGCGGTGCCGATCGCGCTCGCAACCGTTGCCTGGCAGTGGATGTTCGACTCGCTCTACAGCGTCATCAACTGGACGCTGATCGCGCTGGGTTTCATCACCCGAGACCAGGCACCCAACTGGCTCGGCAGCCAGGGCCTGGCGATGCTGTCGGTGATCGTCGTCAACGCCTGGCGCTTCTTCCCGTTTGCGATCGTGATCTTCCTCGCCGGCATCACGGCCATCCCGCAGGACGTGCTGGACGCCGCCACCGTCGACGGCGCCGGTTTCTGGCGGCGCAACTACCAGATCATCTTGCCGATGATCCTGCCGATCATGACGATCGGCCTCGTCTTCGGCATCGTGTTCACCTTCACGGACCTGTCGATTGTGTTTCTGATGACGATGGGAGGGCCCGTCGGAGCAACCTCGGTTCTGGGCTTTGCCGGGTTCCAGACCGGCATTGTGTCCGGCGACGTTTCACACGGCGCCGCGATATCACTGTTTATGTTGCCGGTGCTGCTGGTGGTCGTGGTGGTGATGCTGCGCTTCATCCGGCGGCGGGAGATCTGACATGCAGCGTCTTACCGTCAGCAAAGTGGTGAAGGAGACCTCCTTCTACGGCGCGGTCGCATTCTACCTGGTGCTCGCGGCCTTCCCCTTCTATTGGATGCTGATCACCTCCTTCAAAACCAACCCCGACCTCTACAATGTCAGCAACGTCCCGTTCTGGTTCAACGATCCGCCGACGCTGGAGCATTTCCGCTACCTGTTCGAGAAGACCCTGTTCACGACCTGGTTGTTGAACTCGCTTATCATCGGCACATGCGTCACCGCGATCACCCTCGTCACCGCGCTTCCCGCCGCCTATAGCCTGGCGCGCATGACGGGGCGCAGCGGCGAGGCGCTCGGCATCGGCATCTTCCTCACCTATCTCGTGCCGCCCACACTTCTGTTCCTGCCGCTGTCGCGCGTGGTCACTCAACTCGGCCTGCAGAACTCGATGTGGTCGCTGGTGGTCATCTATCCCACCTTCACCATCCCGTTCTGCACCTGGCTCCTGATGGGCTTCTTCAAAGCCATGCCGCCGGAAATCGAGGAAGCAGCAATCGTCGACGGCTGCAGCCTGTTCGGGGCTTTCATCAAGATGGCAATCCCCCTGTCGCTGCCGGGCATCCTGACGGTGGTGATTTTCACGTTCACGCTGACGCTGCAAGAATTCGTCTACGCGCTGACGTTCATCTCCGCCTCCGATCAGAAACCCATCACGCTCGGCGTCGCCACAGATCTCATTCGCGGAGATGTCTTTTACTGGGGCGAGATCATGGCCGGCGCATTGATCGCCAGCGTTCCGGTTGCGATCGCCTATAACCTGTTCCTCGATCGCTTCATTGCCGGCATCACCGGCGGCGCCGTGAAATAGAAAGACGCCCAGTCAGAACGCTTCGAAATACTCCCGGTGCTCCCAGTCCGTCACCTCGGCCTGGAAGCGAGCGATCTCCGCGTCCTTGATCGTCAGCAGATAGTCGATAAATGCGGTCCCCATCCTGTCGCGGAAGAACGTGTCGGAGCGCAGTGCCGCCACGGCTTCGCCGAGGCTCTTCGGCAGGAACGGGACCTTGCTGTCGTAGGGCGCGTCCGCAGACGGGCCTGGATCGAGCCGGCGCTCGATGCCGTCTAGGCCGGCCAGGATCTGCGAGGCCATATAGAGGTAGGGATTGGCGGCCGGCTCACCGGCGCGGTTCTCGAGCCGCGTGGCCGCATCGCCGGCGCCACCGAGCACGCGCACCATCACGCCGCGATTGTCGTGTCCCCAGACGGCACGGTCCGGTGCCAGCGAGTGCGAGCGAAAGCGCTTGTAGCCGTTGAGCGTCGGCGTCGCGAACACGGACGCCGCGCGCGCATGATCGAGAAGACCGCCGAGGAAGTGGCGACCCGTTTCAGACAGAAGCTCGCCCTCGCGACCGGCCATGAACGCGTTGGCACCGCTCTTTTTATCCACGATCGACTGGTGCAAGTGCCAGCCGGATGACATGACGTTGGGGATCCGTGGCCGGCACATGAAGGTGGCGTGCAGGCCGCGCCGGCGGCAGATCTGCTTCACGGCGCTGCGAAACAGCACCATCGTGTCCGCCGGCTCAAGGTTGCTGAGCGCCTGAAAGGTGAACTCGCATTGGCTGGGCCCGTATTCGCACTCGACCGATCGCAGCGGCAATCCCAGTGCCACGATCTCGCGACGGATGATTTCGATCACCGGCTCGAACTGGTCGAAGCGCAGCTCGGACAGATACTGATAGCCGTGGGTGAGAATCGAAACCGGCGGCGGTGTGCCGGGCTGGCCGGACTCCTCGGGCGGGATGCGATCGCCGTCCAGCTTGAATACGTGGAACTCGACTTCGAGGCCGGCGACGTAGTCGTAGCCGGCGGCGGCGAGACGCGAGAGCGCACTGCGGTAGATGTTCCGCGTGGCATACGGCACAGGGCGGCCATCCGGCAGGTAGACGTCGGCCAGCAACCAGCCTGTCTTTCGCGCCCACGGCAGCACGCGGAACGTCGACGGGTCCGGCAGCATCAGCACATCGCCAGCGCCTTCGAACGCCTCGAGGCCGAAGCCGCCGCCGGCCGTCCACACCGGGAACACGGTGCGGTTGGCGGTGTCCTTGGCAAACAGCGAGCTGGTTATGTTGCAGCCGTTGTGAAGCGCGTTAGCCGTCTCCCCGGCAATCAGCGTCTTGCCGCGCAGCAGCCCGTGCTGATCGGGAAAGGCCACGCGGACGACCTCGAGTCCCTGCTCCTCGATCAGCCGAAGCGTGCGCGCTGCCGCCTCCGCCTGCCGGTCCGACCAGGGGGCGAAACGCTCGAGGAAGGTCGCGCGGGCCACCGGCCTACTCCGCCGCCCGCGCCGACCACGCGGCCCCTTGTCGACGGCGCCTGTCGGTATCGGCGGCATAGGTCGCCATCTTGTCGTTGGCGCTGATGCCGTCGATGGTCAGCGGCCCCCGCAGGTGCGCGGCGTCCTCGGGACCCACGGCAAGGACTGGCCGCTCGCCTTTCTTCACCTGCTCGATCGATTTCTTGAGCAGGCGGCGATAGGCCGAGATAGCCTTGTCGGAGGAGCCCAGATGCTCGCGCGTGCGATCCTGGATGCGGCCCTGGCCCTCGACCGCCCACTGGTCGTGCACGTTGATGTCTTCGCCCATGCCCGTATAGGTCTTGTGCGCCTGCTCGTGCGGGTCGAAGCCGTAGTCGTTGCTCCGGTTCTTCTTGGAGCGGTAGTCGGGCAGTTCATAGACCTCGAGGCGCTGTGCCCTCATCAGCGCCTTGTCCACCGGTTTCCCGAAGCTGGTGAAGACCGTGTACCAGTAGCAGTTCTCGTCATCGACCGGCACGTGCCACTGCGTCAGCATCATCTCCTGGCTCAGGGGAATGGTGATAGCGTGCGGAAAGATCTGATTAGTGACGCGCACATGGGTCTTGCCGTTGCCAAGGTCGCGGGTCGTGAGAATCTTGAGGCCGTAGTCGGTCGGCTCGACCTCGATGACGGGCCGGCCGTGCTCGCGCATCACGCGGGTCATCGGAATGTCGCTGTCGAGTGAGGCGTCACGGAATTGCTTGCCGTAGGCCTGGGACCGGTCCTCGTCCTCGAAGAACTGGTGCAGGTAGGAGGCGTGCGCCGGATCGATGCCGACTTCCAGCGCCTGGAGCCAGTTGCATTCCCACAGCCCCTTGAAGGCAAACGTATAGGCGTCGGGAGCGAGAAAGCAGTCGAAGGCCGGGAACGCGGGAGCCTCGCCGGGGCCCATGTAAGCCCACAGCACGCCACTTCTCTCCACCACCGGGTAGGCCGGCTGCTTGATGTTGCGGCAGAGCGGGCTGTTGACCGGCTCGGCCGGGGTTTCGAGGCACTGACCGGTCACGTCGAACAGCCAGCCGTGGAAAGAACAGCGCAGGCCGCCGCTCTCCCGCCGCCCGAAGGCAAGGTCGGCGCCGCGGTGCGGACAGTGCCGATGCAGCAGCCCGTAGCGGCCCTGGTCGTCCTTGAACAGAACGAGGTTCTCGCCGAGCAGGCGCACCGCCTTGACCGGCCGCTCGCCCGCCAGTTCGTCAACCAGCGCCGCCGGCTGCCAATAGCGGCGCATGAGCGCTCCGCACGGCGTCCCAGGCCCGATGCGGGTGATGAGTTCGTTTTCCTGGGCGCTCATCATGGCAGGGTCTCCAGCATTCTGCGCGCCCCATGATAAACGCCAGATAGCGCGGACGCACAAGCAGGAGGCGTCGATTGGATAATCCGACGGACCGGCGCCTTCTCCGTACCCGGCCTCTCCTCTGGTCAGTCCCCGGAGGGCACGACAGTTCGGGCGATCGATGCGTCAAGGGCTTCATAGGCACCGAGACCCAGAAGCTCATAGAGTTCCGCCCGCGTCTGCATCTCGCTGAGCAGACCTTGCGCTGAACCGTCGCGATTGAGGGTCGCGTAGAGGCGTGCCTGCGCCTTGTTGGCGACGCGCAACGAGCTGACGGGCCAGATCACCATCCGGTAGCCCATGGCCTCGAACTCGGAGGCCGTGAAATGAGGAGTCCGGCCGAACTCGGTCATGTTGGCAAGCAGCGCGACGCCGGGCAGGCGCGCGGCGAAGGTGCGAAACATCTCCACGCCGGTCAACGCCTCAGGAAAGATGGCGTCGGCCCCGGCCTGCACATAGAGCTTCGCGCGCTCGACAGCCGCATCGAGCCCTTCGGACGCGACGGCGTCGGTGCGGGCGATAACGTAGAGGTGGCGCCGCGCCTTGACGGCCGCCGCCACTTTGGCCGCCATGTCCTGCGGCGTCGCGAGTTTCTTGTCATTCAGGTGCCCACACTTCTTCGGCAGCACCTGATCCTCGATGTGTACGCCAGCCGCCCCGGCATCCTCGAAGACGCGCACCATGTGCATGACGTTGAGCGCCTCGCCATAGCCCGTGTCACCGTCCACGACCAGCGGCAGGCCGCTGGCGCGCGCGATCTGCCGGATGAAGAACGCCACCTCATCGACGGTGATGATGCCAAGGTCCGGAAGTCCCATGGAGGCGCTCATGGCGGCGCCGGAAAGATAGAGCGCCTCGAAGCCCGCCGCCCGCGCCTGCAAGGCGGCCATGCCGTTATGGGCACCAGGTAATCGGAGTATTCCCGGCCGCGCCAGGAGCGCCCGCAATCTGTCCCCGGCAGGCTTTGCAGGGACATTCATGCCGGCAAGATAGGGCGCCGCTTGCATCTGGTCCGAGCCTCCGCTTGGATTCTGACCCGCGCACCATAGGTGACGTGGCGGCGCTGAGCCAGACATGGCGATTGCAATCCAGGCCGGTCGCGTCAAAATCGGCGCGGGCACCGGCACGGGGTGAACCATGCAGGACGGTCAGGAAGCGCCACTTCGAGCCGAAGTCATCGGCAGCCTGCTGCGGCCCCGGGCCCTGAAGGATGCCGCCGTGGCGGTTTCGCGCGCCCAGCTTGACCGGACGGCATTCGAAAGCCTCCTCGACCGCGAGGTAGCCAACGTGATCCGCCGGCAGGAGGACATCGGCCTGCGCGTGGTGACCGACGGCGAGTTTGCTCGCACTTCGTGGTTCGGCTTCTTCTTTGAGGGCATGGATGGCTTCGACCTTGCCCCGTCGCTTTTCAAGTTCAAAGACGCAGAAGGGCACACCTTTGAATGGCCGACTTGCGTCGCCAACCGGCGCATCAGCCGCCGCGCGCCGATCACGCTCGCAGAGTTCAGGCGCGCAAGCGGAGCGGCGCGCACAGCGATACCCAAGGCGACAATGCCGGCGCCGAGCGCATTCCATTTCTTTCGGCTCGCCGGCGCGGTGAACCCCGGCGCGTACCCCGATATTGCGGATTACTTCGATGATCTCGTTGCGGTCTATCGCGCCGAGTTGACCGAACTTGCTGCCGCCGGTTGTCGCTACCTGCAGTTCGACGAGGTGCCCCTCGCCATGCTGTGCGATCCCGACGTCGCGCAGCAGGCGGCGCGCGATGGTGCCGCGCCGGCCGCTCTCCTCGACTTGTATATCGACGTGATGAAGCGGATCCTGGATGGGTTTCCAGGGGGTATGACCGTAGGCATGCATCTGTGCCGCGGCAACTTTCGCAGCCGGTGGATGGCGGCGGGCGGCTATGAGCCCGTAGCCGACAAGCTCTTTAACGAGATGCCGGTCGACGTGTTTCTGCTGGAGTATGACACCGAACGCGCCGGCGATTTTCAGCCGTTGCGTCATCTGCCCAAGGGCAAGCGGGCGGTGCTCGGCTTGCTGTCCTCAAAAACCGCAGCACTCGAGGACCTTTCGCACCTG
>DASZQG010000102.1:0-57093 GCA_035550075.1 Hyphomicrobiaceae bacterium
CGGCGATGGTGATGTCCCCGCCGCGGCGGCCGGCGCGGGCGCCGGCTCGGGGCAGCGAGCCACCGGCGCCTGTGGCGCCTCGGCCTCCGTTCCGGCACCGAACAGGGGAGGAAGCGGGCTGCGCAAGGTTTCCGGCCGCGACAGCTTGGCGGCCGCGCCCTCCGCGGCAGGCGCGGCGGCCGCCGCCGATTGGGGTGCATCGCCCGCGGGCCGGACGCCGGCGGACGACTCGGCGGCCGGCTCCATCGGGCGCTTGCTCAAAAACCACAGGGGATCCTTGGGCGGCGACGTTGCCTCTCCGGCCGGCTTCCCCGGCACGGCCTGCGCGGGAGCCGGCGCGCTGACGGACGGGGTTGGCTTGGTCTCGAACAGATCGGCCAGGTCCTCATCCTCGCGCTTGGCGGGGGCTGGCGCCGCGGCCTTCGCGGGGGCCGCCTTGCCGTTACTCGCCGGCTCGGCCGGTGCCGGCTGAGCGACGGGGGCAGGCTGTGCCGCGGCCCGCGGTGCCGCAGCGCGCGTCGTCGCGGCAGGCGCGGGCGCCGCCGGCGCCTTGGCAGGCGGAGTTGCAGATTCCTGGGCCAGGGTCTCGCGGATCGTCGCCAGGATCTGATCGAGGCTCCTGTCGCCGTCCGGTCCGGGGCTACTCATGCCGCACCTCACTGTGTGGCCGGCGCGCATCATCCCGCTTTGGCGGATTTGCGCAGGCGCGGCGCACTATAGCATCGCCTGCGCGTCTCTATAGGGGATGGGGCGCCGCATCAACAGCCTAGCGCCGCGAGCCCCTGCGAAGCC
The DNA here is from genome assembly GCA_035550075.1 of Hyphomicrobiaceae bacterium. Taxonomy (GTDB): domain Bacteria; phylum Pseudomonadota; class Alphaproteobacteria; order Rhizobiales; family Hyphomicrobiaceae; genus AWTP1-13. Next base: position 793 of record DASZQG010000102.1, read on the forward strand.
GCCAAACCGCGCCGGCGAACCTACTTCTTGGCCGGCGGATGGCCCGGCGGCGGCGGCGCAACGATCTCCAGCGTCTGCTGCCGGCCGCCGCGGTCGGTGATGTTGGTGTCGAACCACTTGCGCCGCACCTCGCTATAGTGCTTTTCCGGATCGTAGACCACGGAGGACACGGCAAGCTCCTGCGCGTTCAACCGCCCGATCGCCGAAAGCACGGTGTAGGAGGCGACCACAAGGTTGCGCCGTGTCGTGACCAGGTTGACCTCTGAGTTGAGCAGCTCTTGTTCGGCGTTCAGCACGTCGAGCAGCGTCCGCTGGCCGACCCGTTCCTCCTCGCGCACGCCAACCAGCGCGATGCGGTTGGCCTCGACCGTGGTCTGGTCGGATTCAAGCTGCGCCTTCGAGGCGGCGAGCTGCGACCAGGCCGCCACCACCTGCTCCTGCACCTCGGTGCGCGCCTGCTCAATCTCCTGCAAGCGGCCGATCTGCGTCTGCTTGGCCTGGCGCAAGCGAGCCTGCACCTCGCCGTTGGTGATGAACGGCACGGTCAGCCGCCCCGTCACCGTGTTGTCCTCGATGGTGTCGATGCCCGTGGTCTCATCCCAGCGCCGCGCGTGCGCCGCCTCCAGCGACAGCGTCGGCAGCAGCTCGCCGCGGATACGGTCGACGGCATGGCGCGCGGCCTGCTCGCGGTACAGCGCCGCCACCACGTTCGGGTTCTCGCGCGCGGAGATCTCTACGCTGTTCTCGAGCGTTTTCGGCACCAGCGTGCTGGCGGTCGGCTCGACCAGGTTGCTCGGGGGATGGCCGACCACGCGCTCATATGTGGCGCGGCTGGACTTGAGGTTGGCACGCGCCAGATCGAGCGCGGACACCGCGGCGGCGCGGCGTGCCTGCGCCTGGGCGACGTCGGTGCGAGTCACCTCGCCGACGTTGAACCGGTCCTGCGTGGCGCGCAGATCGCGGGTGAGCACGGTGACGTTGTTCTCGCGCAGGCGCACGATGGCCTGGTCGCGCACCACATCCATGTAGGCGGTGACGGCGTCGAGCAGGACGCCCATTTCGACCGTGCGCAGCGTCTCGCGCCCGGCGCGCACGGTCGCCTCGGCCTCCCGCACGGTGTTGACGACGCGGAAACCCTGGAAGATCGGCTGCGAAAGCTGCACCGCGTAGCCGCGCGGGTTGCTGGAGCCGCTGGCCGGGCTGGTTGGATTAGTGATGGTCTTTTCCCAGGAGGTGTCGGCACTGCCGATCACCGACGGGCGGAACCCCGAGATCGCGCGCGGCACCTCTTCGTCGGTTGCACGCTGGGTCGCGCGCGCCGCGTCGAGCCGCGGGTTGAAACGGTAAGCGGAAGAAAGCGCCTGGCTCAGGGTCTCTGCTCGCGCCGGTGCAGCCATTGGCCAGGCCAACGCTGCAGCAACCCCGACGCGTGCCATCTGCCTAAGCAAGCGGGAACCCGCGCTTTGCGTATGCGGCACGTGTTGATCCCCCATCGGCCGGTCCAGCCGCGATGCACCTGTCACCCCAGGTCCACCGCAAACGCACGCATCTCACGGCGCACTGAATTGATTACGGACCGGTTCAATCCCTACCTGATTCGCACATTCATTGAAGGAATAGTCATGCGCGACGCGTTTGGCGCATCGAAACACACGGAGGACCGGCTGGTTTTTGGCGAGCGTGGCCGAGAGTCAACACTTCTTCCGCACCGAATCAGGTGCGCGTTCTCAAGCGACGCGGCCTGCTAGAATACGAAGGCAGGCGTGCGCTCGAAGCCCGGCAGGATCTCCGCGTCCGCCTCGAACGCGGGCCGATCGGCAATGGCTTTGCCGGCGCGCTGCCAGATCCTGGCCCGGCGCAGGGCGCCGTCGGCCACGATGGCCACCAGCCGCCCGCCGTCGGCGAGCTGATCGAGCAGGGCCGGCGGCATCTGTTCCACGGCCCCGTTGATGAGGATCGCCTGATAGGGGCCGGCGTCCGGCGCACCCCCGGTCAAGACATTTTCGACCACCATTGCATTGGCGGCGCCGAGCGTGTGCAGGTTCTGCCGCGCGGCATGGGCGAGCGCGGCATCCGATTCGACGGCCACCACCGCCTGCGCCAGCCGGGCGAGGACCGCGGTCGAGTACCCGCTCGCGCACCCCACATCCAGCACGCGCTCCGTCGGCTCGATCTCAGCGAGTTGCGCCAGCAGGGCGAAGCTGCGCGGCGACAGCAAGTAGCGCATGCGCGCACCGCCCCCGCGCGGCGTCGCCGGCAGCGGACCGTCCATGTAGGCCATGCTGCGCAGGCTCTCGGGCGCGAAGATCTCGCGCGGCACCTCGAGCATCGCCCGCAGGATGCGCCGGTCGGTCACGTCGCTGGTGCGGACCTGGCTGTCGACCATGTTGAGGCGGCGCTGGTGGTAGTCGATCATGGACCTTGCTCGTCCCGTTGATCCTCGGCGGAGGACGTCTGCGTCCGCCGCGCGGCGTTCCGGACCCACCCCTTCCGACAAGTTTGCCGCCGCGTCAACCGGATTGGAACCCTCCAGTGGGCGTGTCCGTGCGGCCCCTACGCCGGGCTCGCCAGCTTGTTCATGGGGATCGAGACGTCGGCAAGGGCGGCGCGGGGCGGGGTTGCCTGCTTGGCAATCAGCAGGCGGCCGGCCATGAACTCGGCGCCGGCATTGACCGCCTCGACCGCCTGCACCCGCCCGGCGCGGTCGAGATGGAAGAGCGCGAATTTGCCGCTCTTGGGATCGCCGCGCATGACGACGTCGGTGACCTCGATCGGCAGGCCGGCGATCTGCAGCTTTACGTCGAACTGGTCCGACCAGAACCACGGCACTTCCGGCGCCGGCGGCGGCTTGCCGCACAGGTCGGAGGCGGCCTGTTTGGCCTGTTCAAGCGCGTTCTGCACGCTCTCGAGCCGCGCCATGCAATCGAACCGGGGCAGCGGACGGCGGGTGCAGTCGCCGATCGCATGCACGTGCGGATCGCTGGTGCGGGCGGCGAGATCGACGACGATGCCGTCGTTGCAGATCAGGCCGGATCGGCGCGCCAGCTCGTCGTTGGCGAGCGCGCCGACGCCGACCAGGGCAATGTCGCAGGCGATCACGCGCCCGTCGGCGAGGCGGACACCGCACACCTGGCCGTCCTCGCCTTCGAAGGCGACGACGCCGGCGCCAAGCTCCAGTTCGACGCCGTGCGACCGGTGATAGGTCTCGAAAAAGGTCGAGATCGGGGGGCTCGCCACGCGGGCCAGCACGCGCTGCTCGCGCTCGATGACGACGGCGCGCGCACCGAGCGCGTGCGCGGATGCGGCCGCTTCCAGCCCGATGTAGCCGCCGCCGATCACCGCGATGCGCCGGCCGGGGCCGAGCGCCGCCTTGAGACGGTCGGCATCGGCGGCGGTGCGCAGCTCGAGAATGCCGCCCAGGGTTCCGACCCCGGGCACCGGCAGCGGGCGCGCGCGAGCGCCGAGCGCCAGGATCAAGTTATCGTACGGCAGCGACTCCTGGTCCCCGAGCAGGACCCGCCGCGCGGCAAGTTCGATGCCCGTGGCGCGTGTGCTGCACCGCAGGTCGATGTTGTGCTCGCCGTAGAAGCTCGCCGGCCGCAGCGCGAGCGACTCGTGGTCGGCCTTGCCCGCAAGCCACGCCTTGGACAGCGGCGGGCGCTGGTAGGGCGGCACCGGCTCCTCGCCGATCAGGGTGATGGGACCGCTCCAGCCGAGACGGCGCGCCAGGGCCGCCGCGGTTCCACCCGCGTGCCCGGCGCCGACGATGACAAGGGATCCCTGCGTGCCGCCCATGTCGCGCCAGTATACAGACGAGCTTTTGATGGGAAACCCGCGGCGGCGCGGGAGCAGCGCCTGAAGGGTCGGACCAATTGGCGCGGGGCCTCGCCCGCGCGCAACACTTCACCCTTCCAGCGGCTTGCGCGGCATGGTAAGGGCCTCACCTGCAAGCTCAGGCCACGTGGCGGAGTGGTTACGCAACGGTCTGCAAAACCGTGTACACCGGTTCAATTCCGGTCGTGGCCTCCACTCCTCGCAGCCCGCTCAGGCGGTGATCGAAGGCTGCGGGCGGCCGCAGGGCTCAGCGGGCTTCTTCGCGCTCGCGCTGTTCTTCTTCCTGGCGATAGACGTCCCTGGTCGCGGCGTTGGTGCGCTGCTGGGCGGCGCGGCTCTCGCGCCGGCGCCGCGTCGTGATCAGGCCGTAAGCAAGCGCCAGGCCGAGCGCGGCGATGCCAAGGAAATCGATCGCAACCCAGGTCCATCCGCTCATGCGGTCCTCCATGCCTGCGCTGGGTGAACGCCGGTCCTGGCGTGGGGGTTGCAAATTTCGTCCGTTTTGGACGCCAGGGGCGTGCGCGGACTGGATTTGGCCGGCAAGTTGGCCTAAGTGACTTGGCGACGACCGCTGAAGGCGCTATGACGCGCTCCTCTGGTCGTAACGGCTATTCCGCGGTAGCTCAGCGGTAGAGCAGCCGGCTGTTAACCGGCTGGTCGTAGGTTCGAATCCTACCCGCGGAGCCATTTTCTTCTGCAGCGCTGCAGTCTGGGTCGCTCGCGGACCACCCGGCGCGCTTATGAGTCGCGAAACCGCCCCAAAGTGTTTGGATGCCGGTGGGCGATGGTGGCAAGGACCGGCCCGATGCGGGAGGCCGCCGTTTCCTGAGACGATGAAGGTACGGTAGTGTTTGCCGGCGCTCCGGCCGGGCGCGGCGAAACATGGCAGCTCCATGCCGTCAGACGATCCGAGAACCGTTGCCGCCAAGAAGGGGGCCAAGTGGGGTGCCGTTGCCGGCCTCGCGCTGGCACAGATCTATATCTCCCATAACTCCCCACTCGGCTTCTATACGGGGTCGCTCCCCATTGTCTTTCTGCTCTGCATCGGCTCCGGCGTAGCCATCGGAGCCGCCATCGGGCGGTGGGCGGCAACCATCGACTGATCGCGTGCCGCCGGCGGGCTTGCCGAACGCGGGCGTCCCCTGCATCCTTGTCCGCAGGCCGCCCCGCTGCGTTGCCGGACGGCAGGCAAAATCCGTGCCTCATGACAGTTCACCCGGTTCACAGGAGCGAAGGTGTGACGGCTGCGCTCCAGGGTCTTGGGCGCGCGGTCGCCGATCAGTGGCGAACGCCGGCCGGCCGCGCGGCCTTCGAGGGCCACCCCCTGTCGTCGATCGCCATCGCGCTTGCCCTGGTGGCTGCGATGACCGGCTGCCTGTCGATCGGGACACAGCTTGTCAGCCTGCGCCATCTGTCGACCGCCTACCTCATTCCGGTGGTCATCGCGGCGGCCACCCTGGGCGTGGTGCCGGCCACGGTCGCGGCGATCGCCTCCGTGTGCGCCACGGCATTCTTCTTCTATCCGCCGCTTCTCAATTTCCAGGTCTCCGATCCGCAGCAGCTGCTGGACCTGGCGCTGTTCCTGATCGTCGCCATCGTCACCGGGCACCTGGCGGCGCGGGTGCGCGCTCACGCCAGGCTGGCGCAGGACCGCGAGCAGGAGATGGAGGCTCTCTACCGGTTCTCGCGTCGCCTCTCGGAGGCAACCGATGCGCGGGAGCTGCACGCCACCATCCAGGATCACCTGAGCGAGCTGACGGGCTGCAAGGTGATGTATTTGGAGGACGCCGCCGCAGCGACCGGCCTGCCGCTGGCCGTGCGGAGCGCTGTGGCAGCATTTGCCGCCGCGCAGGAGCGCGCCAGCGGCGTATCGGTGCAGGACGAGCAGACCAGCGAAACCTGGCTGATCTGCGCCGCGTTCCCCGAAGCGCCGCGCAGCGTGCTGGCCGTGAACCTCGGCCAGGTCGCGGCCAGCACCCAGGCGCGGGTGCAGCACCGCATCGATGCGGCGCTGGCCGATGCGCGGGCGACCCTCGACCGGCTCGGCGTCATGCGGGTGATCGGGGACGCCAAGCTGCGCGAGCAGATGGAAACCCTGCGCGCCGCGCTGATCGGCTCAGTGTCGCACGGGCTGCGCACGCCGCTCGCCTCGATTGTGGGCTCGGCGTCGATCCTGGCCGAGGCAGCTCCCATCCGCAGCGAGACGCAGCTCGCAGCGCTGACGGCGATCGTCCGCGACGAGGCCGAGCGGCTCGATCGGGACATCCAGCGGCTGCTGGATGCCAGCCGCATCAGCAGCACCGGCGTGCGGCCGAACATGACGTGGGCCGACCCTGCCGACATCGTCAATGCCGCGGCCGCCAACCAGCGGCGCAGGCTGCAGGGGCGCGCACTGACCGTGCAGGTCGCCGACGAACTGCCTCTGGCCTACGTCGATCCCGTTCTGATCGAGCAGGCGCTATGCCAGATGATCGACAACGCGACCAAATACTCGCCCGCCGGATCGCCGATCCGGATCGCGGCACGGGAGCACGAGGGACGCACCGAGATCGCGGTTGCCGATGACGGGGCCGGCCTGACCGAGGAGGATCGCAGCCGCATGTTCGACCGCTTCTACCGGGGCCCGCACAGCAGCGGCACCACCGGATCTGGGCTGGGCCTGTGGATCGCCAAGGCGTTCGTCACGGCGTGCGGGGGAAGCGTGGAGGCGTACAGCGCCGGGCCGGGGCGCGGAAGCCGCGTGAGCATCATACTGCCCGCCCCCGGCGCCGATACGCCAGCCACCGGGGAAGACCTCGATGACTAGACATGCACCGAACGTCCTCGTCGTCGACGACGAGCAGCAGATCCGGCGGTTTCTGCGCGCCGGATTCCAGCTCGAGAACTGCACCGTGCATGAGGCGGCGACCGCCGCCGACGGCCTGCGCCTTGCCACCCTCAAGCCCGTCGATCTGCTGATCGTCGATCTCGCCCTGCCTGATATGGATGGCTCGGAGGTGGTCGAGCGGTTTCGCGCCTGGTCGAAGGCGCCGATTATCGTCCTCTCCGTACGGGCGCAGGAGGAGGAGAAGGTGCGGTTGCTGGAGCTCGGGGCGGACGACTACGTGGTTAAGCCGTTCGGCATGGCCGAGCTGCTGGCGCGGGCGCGCGCCGCGTTGCGCCGGCACGCCGCCGGCCTGCCCGGCGAGCCGGTCGTGCGGGCGGGCCCGCTCACGATCGACCTGGCGGCGCGCTCCGTCACCCTCGACGGCCGGCCCGTCGCGCTTTCCCCGAAGGAGTACCGGCTGCTGCAGGCGCTGGCGAAACACGCCGGCAACGTCGTCACGCATTCCTACCTGCTGCGCGAAGTGTGGGGCCGGTCGCACACCGAGGACGCGCACTACATCCGCATCCTGATGCGCAAGCTGCGCAAGAAGATCGAGGCGGACGCCACGCAACCCCGGATTCTGGTGACGGAACTGGGCGTCGGCTACCGGCTCGCGGTCGACGGCGAGTAGGGCGCCCGCGCGGCGTTTACGCGGTTTTTATGCGCCCGGCGCGAAAGGCTATTCGCGCGGCGCAGACGCACACGCCACCCTCTTCATGATCGGTTCAAGCGGCCCTGGCGGCTTGGGACGCCTGCCAGGCTGCGTGCACGATGTCGGGGGAGCGACTTCGATGCTGCACGTCCTATTGGGTATTGCGCTGGTGATCGGCTGCATCGGGGGGGCCTACGCGCTTTCCGCCGAGGACGGCGCCCCACCAAAAATTCGCGGCGAGACTGCCGAGGCCGCCGTTGCGATTTCTCTCACCGCAGGCGCCGCGATCGGCGTCCTGCTCTGGTTCTTCTGACAAACATCCCCGGTGGGGACCTGGAGAAAACCGCAATGCAATGGACGGGCGCAGGCGAATTCCTGATCGGCGCGGTCCTGATTGTGGCAGGCGCGGCGATTGTCATGCTGGCTCGCGGCGGCACAATCACCCTGACGCGCATTATCACGCTTCCGTTGATCATCCTGCTGCTGCTTGTGAGCGGCGCCATGACGATTGCGGACGGGCTCGGCCTCAATTTCTGACGCCATCCTACGGCTGCAAGCCAGATACGGCCCGCCGCACGCCCTCGGCCAGCGGCACCGGCGGCGACCAGCCGAGCCGCGCCCGCACAAGCCCATCGTCGATGCGCAGCGGCAGGAAGAGCCGCTCGAAGTCGCGCCCCCGCCCGATGGCGCCAAGCGCGGCGCGCAGGAGCGCGGGCGGAACTTCCGGCAGGCGCACCGGCCGGCCGAGCGCCGCGGCGATGAGGCGGACGAGGCCGGAGGCCGAGGTCGTCTCGCCATCGCTGAGGAGAAACGTCTGGTTCGCAGCCGCGGGATGCGCCAGGCACAGGGCGACGGCCGACGCCAGGTTGTCGATGCCGAGGAAGCTTTTCGGCGCGGTCGCCTTGCCGAGGGGAAGCGGAACGCCGCGGCGCACCAGGGCCGCCAGCCGGGCGAAGCCGCCGCGGCTGCCCGGACCGTAGATCATCGGCGGGCGGAGAATGACGGTTTCCATGGCACTGCCCTGCGCCGCGCGCGCCAGCGCCAATTCCGCGTCGCGCTTTGAGCAGGCGTAGGCCGTCTGCGGATTGAGAGGCGAGGATTCCGTGAAGGCGCCAGCACCGCTGTCATGCCCATGGGTCAGCGCGGAGCTGACCAGGATGAAGCGGCGCACGCCCGCGGCCGCGGCGGCCGAGGCAAGGCGCGCGGTGCCTTCCACGTTCACCCGGTGCAAGGCATCGGTCCGCGCGGCGGCGCGGTCGTCAAGATGCGCGAGACCGGCCAGATGCAGGACGGCGCCGATGTCCGCAAGCACATCGTGCCAGCACCGGACGGTTGTGATGTCGCCATGGGCGCGCCAAACTTCGTGCCGCGGCGGCTCGGGCGGAACCAAGCGTGCGCCGCGCACCACGCCGAAGCCCGCCTCTGCAAGCGCGGCGGCAAGCGCGCGGCCCAGGAAGCCGGTCGCACCCGTGACGAGCACCCTGCCGCGGCCGGCACCCATGGTTCATGCTCCGTCGGGCCGGCGGCGGCCCACGGCCGGCCGCGCCTCAGGCGGGAACAGGCATGCCCTGAATCCAGTTACACGGATCAACGGCGCCACATCACAGCGAAGGCCCACCATGGCAACAAAATCCGCGACGAAAAAAGCCAAACCCGACAGCAAGCAACAGCGCAGCGCGAACAAGCGCTGGTCCGGCTACGTGACCAAGCATAGCAACGCACTCGACCTCGAGCGCGGCGTTTTCACGTGGAAAAGCCCGCGGCGCATCGCCCAGTCGCTCAAGCGCTCCGCCGAGGACAGCAGGCGCCGCAAGGCCGACCCCTATCGCTCCGCCCTGTCGATGCTGACGTTCTACGTCAACCGCGCCGGCAAGAACCTCGGCAGCGCGCAGAAAAAGGTGCTGCTGCGCGCCAAGGCGGAACTGCGCAAGGCCTTTCACAAGGACGCCTGACATTTGTTCCCGCGGGCGCAATTGTTCGTCCGCCGCCTCCGCGCTACGCTGTCCGCCGCTTTCCCGCAACGGGCAACGGAGACGCGCCCATGGCATCCCCCAGCACCTCTACCCAGCCTGACGCGACCGGCGCGCCAGCCTCCTACCTTGACCTTCCCGCCGAGCGGCGCGCGGCGTACCAGAGCCACACCGCGCTTCTTTGCAAGACCGCGGCGGAGATTGCGCGCGAGCTTCCCCTGCAGGCGGACGAGACAGATTTCGCGCGCGTGCTGACCGAGGAGGCGCGCCCATGACCGTATCCGGCGACCTGTCCAAATTGTCTGCGGTCGCGCTGGCGGCGGCCCTGCGCGAGCGGAAGGTGTCGAGCGAGGAGGCGACGGCGGCCACGCTCGAGCGCCTCGCGGCGGCGCACGAGCTGACCCATTGCGTGATCGCGATGGAGAAGGAGGAGGCTCTGGCGGCCGCCCGGACCGCCGACAAGGCGCTGGCGGCGGGCGCCGCGCGCGGCGCGTTGGCGGGCGTGCCGCTCGCGCACAAGGATATGTTCGATCGCGCCGGCAAGATCGCAAGCTGGGGCGCCAAGATCCGCGCCGACAAGCCGGCAGCGGCAGACGCGACCGTGATTGCCCGGCTCAAGGATGCCGGCAGCGTCTATGCGGCAGCCCTGCACCTCACGGAGTTCGCGTTCGGACCGACCGGCCACAACTATGTGCTGGGCCATGCGCGCAACCCGTGGGACCCGGCCCGCATCACCGGCGGGTCCTCGGCGGGAACGGCGGCGGCCGTGGCGTATGGCGCAATCCCCGCCGGCCTCGGCTCGGACACCGCAGGCTCGCTGCGCGTGCCGGCGGCGTGCTGCGGCGTCGCCTCCATCAAGCCGACCTGGAGCCGGGTGAGCCGCGCGGGCGGCATGCCGCTGGCGCCCTGTCTCGATACGGTGGGCTTCATCGCCCGCCACGTCGAAGACCTGGCGTTGCTGCTCGGGACCGTGGCAGGCGCCGATCCGCGCGATCCGGCCACATCCCACCTCCCCGTGCCCGACTATATGGCGCGGCTCGACGATCCGGTGCGCGGGCTCAAGATCGGCGTCGATGCGGCACTGATCGGCGATGCGCATCCGGACGTGCAGAAGCTCGTCGACGCCACGCTCGCGGTCTTTGCCAAGATCGGGCTGGAGCGCCGCGCCTGCACCTTTGCCGGCTGGCAGACCATCGACCACCTGACCCAGCTGGCGCAGCTCCCGGAGGCCGCCTCCGAGCACTACCACTACCTGCGCTCGCGGCCCGGCGACTATGGCCCGCAGGTGCGCGCCCGGCTGGAGGCGGCGCACTTCGTGCCGGGCGTCGACCACCTCACGGCGAAGCGTGCGCGCGGAACCATCCTGAAGCGCACGCTCGACAGCGTGTTCAAGGACTGCGACGTGGCGATCCTGCCGGTGCTGCCCGATCCGCTGCCCACGATTGCCGAGCTGGACGTGGCCGGCAGCCCGAGCGTGGCGGCCCTGCTCGGCCGCTTCATCCGGTTCACCCGCGCGATCAACTACCTCGGGCTGCCGACGGTGGTGCTGCCAACCCCCCGCAGCGGCGGGCTGCCGAACGGCGTGCAGATCATCGGGCGGCCGTTCAGCGAGGCGCGCCTGCTGGCGATCGGCAAGGCCTATCAGCGCGAGGTGCCGCCGGAGATCGCGCAGCGCCTGCAATAAAGGGGTCGAACCGAGCAAAGCCGACGTGTCATCCCGGAATGGCGCCAAGCGCCATCTCCGGGGCCCAGGGGCCAGGAATGGGAGCGCGCGGCCTCTTGGTCCCGGCTCTCCGCGTCATGCCGAAGGCATGCTTCCAGCATGACACCCGGCCGGGATGAGAGGCGGAGGCCGGATCAGGGCGTGAGCGTCCAGGGCGGCGGCGGCCCGTCGGCGGGATCGCGGTCGTGCTGCGCGACCAGCTCGCGCGAGCCGTCGCGGCTGTAGATGTCGGGCCGGAAATTCACGCGGCCGTCGGGCTCTGCCCACGCCGTGATGTAGGTGAAGTACACCGGGATCGGCCGGCTCAGCGTGACATCCACCGGCTGGCCGCCGGCGATGATGTCCCGCGCGCGGCCTGGCTGCTCCCAGCCCGGCTCATAGCGCGCGATCCACTCGACCAGATCGAACACGTCCTGCACGCGCACGCAGCCGGCGCTGAAGGCGCGCGTGCGCTGGTTGAAGAGCGGCTTCATCGGCGTGTCGTGCATATAGACGCCATGCTCGTTCGGCATGTCGATGCGCACGAGGCCCAGCGCGTTCTGCGGCCCCGGGTCCTGCCGGAACTTGATCCTGGTAGCGTCCGCCTGCCGCCAGTCGATGTTGGACGGATCGATCTCCGGGCCGTTGAAGGAGCCGGTCAGCACGCGGATCTGCTCCTTCTGCAGGTAGTCCGGCTCCTTGACCAGCCGCGGGATCAGGTCGAGCGAGGCGACGCTGTCGGGCACGCGCCAGTACGGGAAGAAGTTGAGCGCGCGGATGGTGGCGCGCACGGTCGGCGTCTGCCGCTCCGGCTTGCCGTCGATGACGCGATGGCGCTGCTGCACCTCGCCGTGATCGACCGCCTCGAGCTGGAACGCCGGCACGTTGACCAGGATGTAGCGGTCCTCGACCTTCTGGGTGAGCTCGCGCAGGCGGTGCAGGTTGAGGCGAAGCTGGTTGAGGCGGGCCTGCGCCGGCACGTTCAGCGCCTGCAGCGTCGACCTGTCGACCCGCCCGGTGACACGCAGGCCATGGCTCTCCTGGAAGCGGCGCACGGCGGGATCGATGTCGTCGTGGAAGCCGAACAGGTCGGGCGCCTTGGCGCGCAGTTCGCCGCCCATGATGAGGCGGCGGCGAAGAACGGGCAGGCGCTCGTCGTCGTCCTCCGGCCGGATCATGCGGTCGCCGGGTATCAGGGGCCAGCCGCCGGCGTTGACGATGTCCTGGTAGCGCTGGATGGCGCCTTCCAGCGCCTCGATCATGAGCTGGCTGCGCAGAGGCACCGAATTCGGCCTGAGGTCGTTGGGCGGCTCAGGCTTGCGGCCGCGCGGATCCTCGCCGGAGACGACGCGGGGGAACTGGCGGACGGGCGAGCCGAAGCCGGGGATGTCTTTCAGCCAGCGCGCATCCTGCGCTCCTGCGCCGGCCGGCCCCAGCAACAGGCCTGCAAGGAGAGCGACGCCGCCGAGCGGCTTCAGTACCTGCCGTATCATTCTGCCTTGCTCTCCATCGCAAGAAACGCGCTTCGCCATGCAGGATGCTCGAGAGGAGCCCCCGCTTACGAGACACACCCCCGCAAGTCGTGCCCAGCTTGCCGCCGACAAATGAATCGCGCCAGCCGTCGTCGCGCCTCTATAATTCGCGTCAGAGTTATGGCCAAACCAAGACCGTTCACCATGCCGTGAGGCAAGCTCGCCCAGGTCGTTCTCCGTCTCAGAATGTGGCCGAACGGCCGCAGAGACGCGCGGCGCGCAGACCTCCCCTGCAGGCATGACAATGCAACCCGCACACCCTCGAAGGCCAATCTGAAAGGCGCAACCCATGACCGACGCACCCGTTCTGCACAGCATCGACTCACGGGGCGTCGCGTCCGTGGTGCTCAACCGCCCGCACGTCAACAATGCCTATAACGGCGAGCTGATCGAGGGCCTGCTCACTGCGATGCACGCCCTGGGCGCGGTGCCCAATTTGCGGGCGGTGGTGATCACGGGCAACGGCCGGCATTTCCAGGCCGGCGCCGACCTCACGTGGATCAGGGCGGTGGGGCGAGGCTCGCCGCAGGAGAACCTCAACGTGAGCCGAGCCACGGCCCAGGCGATCGACCGCCTCAACCGGCTGCCGGTGCCGACCGTGGCACTGGTGCAGGGCGGCTGCTTCGGCGGCGGCACCGGCATCGTGGCGGCCTGCGACGTCGTCATCGCCGCCGACAACGCGATGTTCTCGATCGCCGAGGTGCGCTGGGGGCTGACGGCGGCCATCATCATCCCGCAACTGTGCGACGCGATCTCGGTGCGGCAGGTGCGCCGCTACGCGCTGACGGGCGAGCGGTTCGACGCGCGCGAGGCGCAGAGGATCGGCCTGGCCCATCGCGTCGTGCCGCTGGACCAGCTAGCCGCCGCCGGCCAGGAGACGATCGGCCATCTCCTGGAGAACGCACCGATCGCCATCGCCGAGACCAAGGCCTGGGCGCTGAAGAGCGCGTGGGGCGGATTTGGGCCCGAGACCTTCGACGCGCTGGTGGAGAGCCACGCCGCCAAGCGCCAGTCCGCCGAAGGCGTGGAGGGGCTCGCCTCGTTCGCCGAGAAGCGCCCGGCCAACTGGGGACGCGGCTGACGCCGGCTGCGGCCTATTCCGCCGGCTGGGCGAGCCCGGCGCTGTCCCTCACCGCGAGCCTGGTGCCGGACAGCCGCCGGATCACCACGTAGAACACCGGCGTGTAGATCAGCCCGAACAGCGTGACGCCGATCATTCCCCAGAATACGGCGGTGCCGAGCGCGATGCACATCTCAGCACCGGCGCCGATGGCCATGTAGAGCGGCACGACGCCGAGGGTGAAGGCGAGCGAGGTCATCAGGATCGGCCGCAGCCGGCGCCGGCAGGCTTCGACCGCGGCGGACACCGTATCCAGGCCGCGCTCCTCCAGCTGGCGCGCGAACTCCACAATCAGGATGGCGTTCTTGGCCGCGAGACCGATCAGCACGACGAAGCCGATCTGCGTCAGAATATTGATCTCCTGGCCGTGCAGCCACACGCCGAATGCCGCCGACAGCAGGCACATCGGCACGATCAGGATGATGGCCAGCGGCAGCGCCCAGCTCTCGTATTGGGCGGCGAGGGCGAGGAACACGAAGATCACGCTCAGGACGAAGATGTAGTAGCCGGTGCGCCCGACCTTTGCCTCCTGATAGGAGAGATCGGTCCACTCGTAGGTGATGCCGGGCGGCAGCTTCGCCCGCGCGAGCCGGGCCATGATCTCCAGCGCCTGGCCGCTGCTGACGCCGGGCCGCGTGGTGCCCTGCACTTCCGCCGAGGGAAACAGGTTGTAGCGCGGCACGCGGTCAGGCCCGACGATCTGCCTGAAGGTGACGAGGTTGCCGAGCGGGACCATGTCGCCGTCGGCATTGCGCACCCTTATCTTGGAGACGCTCTGCGCATCCATGCGATAGTCGCCGTCGGCCTGGACGGTGACGCGGTAGGTGCGGCCGAACATGTTGAAGTCGTTGACGTAGGCCGAGCCCAGAAAGACGCGCATCGCCTCGAAGATGGCGGTCACCGGCACCTTCAGCATCTCCGCCTTGATGCGGTCGACATCCACATAGACCTGCGGCGTGGAGGCATCGAAGGTGGTGAAGACGTTGGCGATGCCCGGCGTCTTGTTTGCCTCCGCCACGAACCCCTGGGCAACGCGCGCAAACTGCAGCGGTTCGAGGCCCGTGCTGTCCTGCAAGCGCATCGAGAAGCCGGCCTGTCCGCCCATGCCGCGCACCGGCGGCGGAATGAACACGAAAGTCTGCGCCTCCTCGATGGTGGCCAGCCGCCGGCGCACCTCCTGCGCGATCTTGCCGATGGTCTCGCCGGCATAGTGCCGCTGCTCGAAATCGTCGAGCACCAGGAAGAACAGCCCGGCGTTGGTCGCGGGGGTGAAGGTGGCGCCGCTGCGGCCTGAGAACGCATTCGTGCTCTGCACGCCCGGCACCGACAGCATCAGCTCGGTGGCGCGCTTCATCACCGCGTCGGTGCGCGACAGCGACGAGCCGGGGGGAAGCTGCACGGCGATGATGAGGATGGCGCGGTCGAGCGAGGGGATGAACCCGGTCGGCAGATGCGGCACGAACCAGCCGGCAAAGCCGATCAGCGCCGCATAGGAGATCAGCACCACCACCCAGGCCTTCGCCAGCCCGCGCACCAGATGGCCATAGCCACGCGACAGCGCCTCGAACCCGGCGTCGAACAGGCGAAAGAACAGGCGCACCGGCGCCATCAGGACGGAGCCTTTCGCCTCCTCGCCCTCCTTGTGGGGCTTGAACAGCAGGGCACACAGGGCGGGACTGAGCGTGAGTGAAATGACGAGCGAGATGACGGTGGCGGTGGCGACCGTGATCGCGAACTGGCGATAGAACTGGCCGGTGATGCCGCCGACGAAGGCGGTCGGGATGAACACCGCGGACAGCACGAGCGCAATGGCGATCAGCGCGGTGCCCACCTCGTCCATCGACACGCGGGCGGCCTCCGCCGTCGAATGCCCCTCCTGCAGCCGGCGCTCGAAGTTCTCGACCACGACGATGGCATCGTCCACCACCGTTCCCACCGCGAGCACCAGGCCGAACAGGGTGAGCATATTCAGCGAGAAGCCGGCCGCCTCCATTACTGCGAAGGTGCCGATCAGCGAGACGGGGATGGCGATGACCGGGATGATGGTGGCGCGCCACGTCTTCAGGAACAGCAGCACGACCAGCACCACCAGCGCCACCGCCTCCAGGATGGTGGTGTAGAGCTTGTTGATCGACGCCTCGACGAACTCCGTCGGGTTGTAGGTGATGCGGTACTCGATGCCCTTCGGGAAGCTCTTGGCGATCTCCGCCATGGCCTGCTTGATGCCGTTGGCGGCGGCCAGCGCGTTCGAACCCGGCTGCTGGTCGATGACCAGGATGACGGCCGGGTAGCGGTCGGCGAAGCCGTTCGCCACGTAGCTGAGGGCGCCGAGCTCCACGCGGCCGATGTCCTTGACGCGGACCACGCGCCCGTCGTCGCCGACCTTGACGATGATGTTCTCGAACTCGTCCGCGTTCTTGAGCCGCCCCTTCATCTGCAGGGAGAGCTGGAAGGCGTTGTGCATGTCGTTCGGCGGCTGGCCGAGGCTGCCGCCGGCAACCTGCACGTTCTGCGCGCGCAGGGCTTCGACCACCTGCTCGGCCGTCAGCCCCAGCGTGGCGATGCGCTCGGGATCGAGCCAGATGCGCATGGAGTATTCGCGCACGCCGTAGAGCGTCACGTCGGCGACGCCATAAAGGCGCATCAGCTTGTCGCGGACGTTGAGCAGGCCGTAGTTGGAAATGTAGACCTGATCGTAGGTGTTGTCGGGCGAGATCAGGTGGATGGCGAGCAGCAGGTCCGGCGAGCGCTTGCGCACCAGCAGGCCGTTGCGCCGCACCTCGTCGGGCAGGCGCAGCTCGGCGGCGTTGACCCGGTTCTGCACGAGCACCTGCGCCTTGTCGATGTCGGTGCCGACGTCGAAGGTGACGGTGAGCGTCATGCTGCCGTCGCTGGTGGACTGGGAAGACATGTAGATCATGCCTTCGACCCCGTTCACCTCCTGCTCGATGGGTGCGGCGACGGTGTCCGCGATGGTCTGCGCGCTGGCGCCGGGATAGTTGGTGCTGACCGTGATGGTCGGCGGCGTGATTTCGGGGAGCTGGGTGACGCCCAGCCCGAAATAGCCGATGGCCCCGGTGATGGTGATGAACAGCGACACGACAGCCGCGAAGATGGGCCGGTCGATGAAAAATCGGCTGATGCGCATCGCCTTCCCCTGGCCGCGCCGACCGTGGCGCGCCTACTCCTGCGCCTTGGATGCCTGGTCGCCGGCGATCGGCGCGTCGGCAATGGCCATGCGCTTGGGCGTTACCTTCTCGCCGGGGCGCGCCCGCTGCGTTCCCTTGGTGATGACCCATTCGTCGCGGGCAAGCCCTGAGCGCACTACCCGCAGCCCGTCGGCGAGGGGGCCGAGCGTCACGTTGCGCCTCTCGACCGTGCCATCGTCGCGAACGGCGTAGAGGTACTTGTTGGTCTGGTCGGTGCCGACCGCCTCGTCCGGCACCAGCAGCGCCTCGTAGCGGCCCGAGCCGGTGACGCGCACGCGCGCGAACATGCCCGGCGAGAACAGCCCCGACTCGTTGGAGAGCACGGCGCGGGCGCGCAGCGTGCCGGTGCCCCGGTCCAGGCGATTGTCGAGGAAATCGAGCTTGCCCCTGTGCGGGTAGCCCTGCTCGCCCTGCAGTTCCACCTCCACCAGCGCGCCGAGATTGGCGGTGCCGGCGTCGCCACCCTTCTCCGACTGGCGCTTGTACTTGAGATAGTTGCGCTCGCTGACGTCGAAGTAGATGTAGATCGGGTCTTCGCTGACGATGGTGGTCAGCAGGGTCGCGTTCGCCACGCCGCCGGCGCTCACCCAGTTGCCGACGCTCACCATGTTGCGGCTGATGCGGCCGGTGATCGGCGAGCTGATGCGCGCGAACGACAGGTCGAGCTCGGCCGCCCGCACCTTGGCCTCGGCCACTTTCTCGGAGGCCTGCGCCTCGCGCACGAGGTTCTCGCGGTCGTCGAAGGTCTTCTCGGAAATGATGCGGCGCTCGACCAGCGGCCGGCCACGCACCACGTCGAGGTTCAGATTCTGCACCTTGGTCTTGGCCAGCAGCAGCTCAGCCTGCGCCTGCTCCAGGGTGCGCTCGAACGGGCGCGGGTCGATGACGAACAGCAGGTCGCCCTTGTTGACCTTCTGGCCGTCGGTGAAATGCACCTCGTCGAGATAGCCCGAGACGCGGGCGCGCACTTCCACCGTCTGCACGGAGTCGAAGCGGCCCGTGTACTCGTCCCATTCGACGATTTCGCGCGTGACGGGCCGGCTCACCGTGACCTGTGGCGGTTCGGGAGTCGCTTGAGCGCCCTTGGCCTGGCTCTGGCCGGACGCGTCGCAGCCGGCCGCCAGCACCATCAGCGCAGTTGCAGCGACAGCCAGACCGGCCCGCCGCGCTTCAAACCAACACCAAGCCATGCATCACGGTCGCGAGCAGCGCCTCGGCAGAAACGACAGAAGCTGCATCTAGAGCAGACGCACGGCTTCGCGCAATAGGCGTGGCTGGCTAAGATTAGGAAAACGGAACGCCGAGCCTCCTAGTTGCCGAATATGAAGGACCACTGGTCGGCCCGGGCGCGATAGGGCGAGCGATAGTTGGCCGCCCGGCCATCATCGTCGTCGTCGTCGTCATCGTCGTCCCGGTCCCAGGAGGATCGGCGGTCCCACCGCCGCATGTCTTCCCGGGAGGCGCGGTCCGCCATCAGCGGCTCGCCATATTTCGCCGTGCCGTAGACGACCACCTTGGTCTGCCCATAGCCGTGCCGGTGCACCAGCTTGTAAAGGGTGGCCGCGTTGCCGGGCGCCAGGCGTACACAACCATGTGATACCGGCCGGCCGAGCTGGCGCACTGCGTAGGTTCCGTGGAAGGCGATGCCGCCGTTGAAAAAGACCGAATGCGGCATGGGGGCATCATCGTACTGGCGCGAGAACCAGTTCTTGGCCGTCCAGGTGACATGATAGGTGCCGCCGGGGGTTGCGAACTCGCGCCGCCCCGAGGAGATCGGCCAGACGTATTTCTCGCGGCCGTTCTCGATCACGTGCAGGCGTTGGGCGGCGAGATCGGTCCGCAGGACCAGCGTCACCGGCTTCGGCTTCGGAGCGGGTTTGGGCGCGGCGGCCGCGGCGGGTGGCGGGGTGGCCTGCGGAGGGGGTGCGGGCGTTGCCGCGGACGACGGTGGCGGCGCGTCGGCAGGTGCAGATGGTGCGGACGGTGCCGCCGCCGGTGTCTCCTCGGCGGCGAGCGGGGTGGCAAAGACAAGCACGCTCAACGCGGCACAGAACGCAAATGCAGATCTCATTTCTCGCGATCCCTCTGGCCCGCAGCTACCCTGGCTCAGATGTCGATTAACCTCGGTCTAGAGCCCACTTGCTGCGGAATGCTTAACCGGGCTCTGAAAACTTCCAGTCTGCAACGCAAGCCCGTCCGCTCAGTTCCCGGCACAACGAACACACGCGCGCGAGGAGCAGCCGATCAAAACTTGAAAAGAAGCTCGAAAAGAGACTTGGGCTTGTTGCGGCGCGACCACGGCTCGGTCGCGTAGCGGCGCGGCGGCGGCGGGGCGGCGGCGACGGGCGGCTTCGGCTTGCGCAGCTCGAAGTCGTCGGTGAGGCCGTCGGCGCTCGCCACCACCAGCCGGCCCTCTCCCCACGTCCATTTTGCGACCTTGTCGCCCTGGCGATCGACCACGATGGCAACCACCGTGTTGGCGTCGAGGTCGACAATGGCGGCGTCCTCGATGTTCTGCGGACCCGACGCCGTCTCTCGCGTGCCCACGTCGAAGCGCAGCACGCCGATCCCGGAGAACGGCGCCTCCTTCACGCTCCACTCGAGGATGCGCGGCTGTCCCTTGCCCATCATCTCCAGGTTGACCTTGAGACGAGGATAATCCTCGTTGGTGGCAACATACTGCTGCCCGCTGCGAAACACGCGCCAGCCTTCCAGCGCTGCCTCCGGCACCTCGGTCTCGTCCATCGACAGCGTGACGCCCAGGCGCTCCAGCGCGCGGGTTGCATCCTTGAGATGCGGATCGAGCTCCAGCGCCTTCTTGAGATCGGGCACCGCCTGCTCGGCGCGCCCCAGCGCTTCGTTGTTCTCTCCGCGCGCCCAATAGGCCTCGGCGCTCGCATTGTCGAGCTTCAGCGCCCGCTCGGCGTCCTGCAGGCCGAGTTCCGGCCGCTGCATCTGGCGGTAGGTCCAGGCGCGATAGGCGTAGGCCTTGGCAAGGCGCGGCTCGAGCTGGATCGCCTTGGCGAGGTCGCTGAGGGCATCGTCATAAGCTTCGCCTTTGGCGTAGGCGAAGCCGCGCGCGGCGTAGGCCGCCCCGCTCGAGGGCTCCAGATCGATGGCGGTGGTGAAATCCTTGATCGCGGAGGCGGTGTTTTCGCCGCTTAGATAGGCGTAGCCGCGCAGCATGTAGATCTCCAGGCTGCGCGGCTCGAAGGCGACGGCCCGGCTGAAATCCTCGATGGCCTCGTCGTAACGTTCAACCGCCAGCTTGGCCTCGCCGCGGTTGCGATAGGCCGGGCCGAACCTGGCATCGACGGACACCGCACGCGTGAAATCGCGGATCGCCCCGTAGGGGCGGCTGGCGGCGAGGTTTGCGCGGCCGCGGCCGCTGAGGGCTGCCGCGCTGGTCGGTATCAGCTCGATGGCCTTGCTGTAGTCGGCGATGGCCGCGTCCAGCTCTCCGAGCTTCATGTGCGCACTGGCCCGGTTGGTGTAGGCCGCGGCATAGCCCGGCGCGAGCACCAGCGCCCGGTCGAAATCCTTGATCGCTTCGCGGGTGGCGCCGAGGGTCAGGAGCACGGTGCCGCGGTTGTTGTAGATGGCCGCATATTCGGGCGAGAGCTGCACCGCGCGGTTGAAGTCCTCAATCGCCTCCTTGTGCTGCTGGCGCCGCGCGTAGGCCACACCCCGGTCGTTGAGAATGCCGGCGCGGCGCTCGTTGGGGAGCGACTTGTCGCGCAGGTTCTCCGTGAAGATGGCGATGGCCTGGTCGATGCTCTCGCTGCTGGGGGCGGCAAGCGTCTCAGGCGCGCGCTGGACGGCCCGGGTGACGCCCTGGGCGCCGGCCGGCAGCGCCGCGAGCGGCCACAGGGCAAGCGCCAGAGCAAGCCTGCGCGCGACCACCTGCTCGCATTTTCCGATCATGGCTGCCGCTTATACCGCAAAGCCGCCTCCGCCGAAACGGCGGCTGCAGCAGGACCCTGCCGCGCCGCAACTCAGGGCCGCGACACCAGCGCCACCAGCGCGTCGCCCAGCTCGCGGCACGTCGCCTTGCCGCCCATATCGGCCGTGCGCACATCCGTCTCGGCAAACAGCGTCTCGATGGCCTTGACGATTGCCGCGGCCGCTTCCTTGTGGCCGAGGTGCTCCAGCATCATGGCGCCGGACCAGATCTGGCCGATCGGGTTGGCGATCCCCTTGCCCGCGATGTCCGGCGCGCTGCCGTGCACCGGCTCGAACATGGAGGGAAACTCTTTCTCGGGGTTGATGTTGCCGCCGGGCGCGATGGCGATGGTGCCGGTGGTGGCGGGGCCGAGGTCCGAGAGGATGTCGCCGAACAGGTTCGAGCCGACGATGACGTCGAACCAGTGGGGATTGCGCACCAGGTGCGCCGCGAGGATGTCGATGTGGAACTGGCTGGTCTTGACCTGCGGGAACTCCTTGGAGATTGCAGCGAACCGCTCGTCCCAGTAGGGCATGGAGATGGAGATGCCGTTCGACTTGGTGGCGGAGGCGACCTCTTTGCGCGCGCGGCTCATGGCGAGGTTGAAGGCGTAGCGCATCACCCGGTCGCAGCCTTTCTTCGTGAACATGGCCACCTGCACGGCCTGCTCGAGCTCGGTGCCCTCGAAGCTGCGGCCGCCGACGGCGGAGTACTCGCCCTCGTTGTTCTCGCGCACGATGTAATAGTCGATGTCGCCGGGCTTGCGATCGGCGAGCGGCGACTTCAGCCCCTCGAACAGGCGCACCGGGCGCAGGTTGATGTACTGCTGGAAGCCGCGCCGGATCGGAATGAGAAGGCCCCAGAGGGAGACATGGTCCGGCACCCCGGGCCAGCCGACGGCGCCGAGGTAGATGGCGTCATGGCGGGCAATGCGCTCAAGCCCGTCCGGCGGCATCATCGCCCCGGTCTTGGCGAAGCGCTCGCAGGACCAGTCGAGGTGGTCCCAGGCGTAGTCGATGCCGAACCGGCTGCCGACCGCCTCCAGCACGCGAATGCCTTCCGGCACCACCTCGTTGCCGATGCCGTCGCCGGGAATCACGGCGATCCTGAACTTGTTGGTGGGCTTGGTGCTCGGCGAGGCCATGGGCGATCCCCTTTTTTGTATTGTCCGCAGACTGCCCTACGCGCCCGCGCAACGGCAACGGCATTGTTCACCGCAAATCGCTTCAGTATCCTATGCCGCAGGAAGCGCCGGGGCGGGTAACACACGATCGCGGCAGGCCCGCCGATTCGGTTGGCCGCGAGGACGCATCGGGGGCCGATGCTTTCGTTGGGGGGACTTCCGTGAAGGTCATCTCGTTTCTCGGGTTTCTCGCGGTCTTCATCGGCTTCATCGCGCTCACCACCATCCTGATGAACCGCCAGAAACAGAGCGCGCGCAGCGCCAGGAGCTCGACCATCAACGGGCTGTTTCTCGCGATCTTTCCGGTGGTGTGCATCTTCGCGATGATCTGGACGGTCACCGGCTTCTTCGACCTCAAATTGCTGCTGCTGTTTCTGATCGCGGTCTGCTGCGGCTACATCCTGTCGATGCTGCTCGGGGCCATCTTCGCGGGTCCGCTGGCCAAGGCGACGCCGCGCATCATGGCCGAGTCGATCGAACAGTCCCTGCGCAGCCCGGTCTGGCCGCTGCTGTTCCTCGCGGTGTCCACCATCGCCACGCTCGCCTATCCGATCTACATCGGCTACCTGATGTTCTGGCGCCAGCTCAGCGGCGATGCGCTCACGCTCAGCGTCATCAAGGCGACCTTCCTGCTGCTTGCCGTGGCTGGCGTGGTCGGCACCATACCGATGCTGATGCGGCTGCTCGCCTCGCCCAACCTCGATGAGGATTCGCGCGCCCGCGTGTTCGTCAACCAGATCGGGTCGCTAATCCCGAACGCGCTGCTCGCAGCGGTCGCACTCTACTCATTCGGTGATCCCACGCAGTCCGCCAACGGGCTCGGCATCGAGATACTGGGCTATCGCATGGCCCTCTCGCTGCCGCTGATCGGGGTGGTGTTCGCGTTCTTCCTGCTGACCGCCGTTCTGCCCTACGTGGTTGGCGTCAACCGCGGCGCCGCGGCGCGCGAGGCGCTGGCCAAGCGCCAGCAGTCCGTCTACGACCGGCTGCTCGAGATCCTCACCTTCCCCAATGCGCAGAAATACGCGGAGGGGCTCAGCGAGCTGGGCGAGGAGACGAAGAACGAGCTCGGCGAGTTCATCCGCGAGCACGCCGCCATCTCGCGCATGATCGAGCTGAAGGGCAAGTCGGAGGCGGAGATCACCGAGCTCGACCGCGATTTCCTCGGCACCTACTCGCACGCAGCCGATGTGGACGCGCGCTTCCAGCACATTCGCCTGATGGACAAGCTGCAGGACGAGATCGCCACCGCGCTGCACGACATCACCACGGCGCCGAGCGAAGGGGAAATGGTCAACAAGGCCAACCGCTACACGGCCGTGTATCTCGACCGGCGCCGCCGCGCCGCCGACGCCAGCGAGGAGAGCCGCAGAACCGGCAAGCCCCGGCTGTTCCTGCTCACCTCGGTTCTGTTCACGGCGCTCGGCAGCGCGGTGCTCGGGCAGACCGCCAAGTGGCTGTGGGAGAACATCCTGCAGCTCATCGGCTGACGGACATCCACCACGGGCAACGCAAGAAGAAAGGTGCGGGCCTCGCCGCCTGCAATCAGCTCGCGATGACATCGAACGCCGACACCGATACCGACCCCGCCCGCGCAATCGCACAGGTGGCGGGCGCCGCGCGCAAGCTGCAGACGCCGTGCGGTGAAGGAACCATGGTGTGGCGCGTGTGGGGCGCCGGCGCGCCGCTGGTTCTGTTCCACGGCGGCTCGGGATCGTGGAATCACTGGCTCCGGGCCATCCCGGTGCTGTCCAAACACTACGAACTGTGGGTGCCGGACATTCCGGGCCTCGGCGACTCCGCCATGCCGCCGGAGCCGCGCACGCCGTCCACCATTGCCGACATCGCCGCCGCCGGCCTGCGCGAGTTGCTGCCCGGCGGGCCGAAGCTGCGTATCGCCGGCTTCTCCTTCGGCGGCCATGTCGCCGGTCTCACCACCCTGCGCCTGCAGGAACGCGCCTCCAGCCTGACGCTGATCGGCGTGGCGGCGCTGGGCTTGCGCGCGGAACCCCGCGAGCCGTTTGCCAAGGTGCGCACCGGCATGACGGCCGAGCAGCGCGCCGCCGTCTACCGGCAGAACCTGGCGGTGCTGATGTTCGCCGATCCGGCCAACATCGACGCGCTGGCGATCGAGATGCAGGCCCGCAACATCGCGCAGGCCCGCTTCCGCAGCCGGCCGTTCGCGGCGACCGACGACCTCGCGCGCACGCTCGCTGACGTGAAGGTGCCGCTCAAGACCATCTGGGGCACGCGCGACATCATCGCCCGGCCGTCGCTGGACGCGCGGCTCGACATCCTGCGCCGGCATCATCCCGAGTTGCAGGTCCGGCTGATCGAGGGGGCCGGGCACTGGGTGATGTATGAGGCGGCGGAGCGCTTCAACGCGGCGCTGCTCGAGCTGCTGGCGGCGGGCTAGGGCGGTTCGGCAGGATTGAACCGCGCCCTCGTCATCCGGAGTTTCGCGTCATGCTGAACGCATGCCTTCGGCATGACGAAACATCCGCAATCCAGGACCAAGATCGAACCGGTGGCGCGTTGCGGCCCTGGGTCCCGACTCTCGGCTCCGCTTCGGCCGGGATCAAAGCCGGGGACGAAAAACCCGAAAAAGTCAGGACGGCAAAATCATGCCCTTGCCCATCGTCTGCCGGTCGAACAGCTTGTAGGCCTCGTCGGCCTGCTCCAGCTTGAACCGGTGCGTGATGAGCGGCTTGAGCGAGATGCCGTGCTCGGCCAGGAAGCGCGCGCAGGCATCCTGGCCGATCTTGCTGAAGGTCCAGGAGCCCATCAGGGTGATCTGCCGGCGCAGCATGTCTGGGCTGACGTTGAGGGTGACACTGCCGCCCTCGCCGACGTAGCAGGCCGTGCCCCAGGTCTTGCACGCGCGCACCGCCGCCTCGCGCGCCGCGGGCGCCGAGGAGCATTCGATGGTGTAGTCGACGCCCGCGCCCCCGGTGAGGCCGCGCAGCGCCTCCACCGCGTCGCCCCTGCCCGCGTTCACCGTTTCGTCGGCGCCGCAGTCCTTCGCGAGCTGGAGGCGCTCGTCGGAGATGTCGACGCCGATGACGCGCATGCCCATCGCCTTCCCGAGCAGCGTGGCGCTCAAGCCGACAGGGCCCTGGCCGAACACCGCGAGCGTGCCGCCGCCCGCCATGTTCATGCGCTTGAGCGCGCCCCAGGCGGTGCCGGTGCCGCAGGAGACGGCGGCTCCCTCCTCGAACGACAGTTCGTCGGGCAAGGGGATGAGGGTATGCGCGGGCACCTTCATGTAGCGCGCATGCGCGCCGTTGCCGGTGACGCCGTAGACCGTCATGGGGCCGACCTTGCAGAGCTGCGACCAGCCCTGATTGCAGTCCGGACACTGGCCGCAGCCGCTGTAGTGGTGCTGCATGACGCGCGCGCCGGTTTTCGCCTTGCGCTCGGGGACGTTCTTGCCTCGCGCGACGACGACCCCGCAGGGTTCGTGGCCGCCGATCACCGCTACGCCGTCGCCGCCGAGGCCGAGGGACGCCGCCATCGCCGGGCCGCCACCCTCGGAGCGATAGACGTGCAGGTCGCTGCCGCACATGCCCGAGGCCTTGATCTCGAGCACCACGTCCTCGTCGCCCGGGGTGGGATCCGGGAAGTCGCGCAATTCCACGGTGCGCTTGCCGGCGAACACGACGCCTTGCATGGGCGTGCCTCCTTATTTGATGACTGCGGCGGCCTTGGCGACGAAGCGGCCGTCCCAGGTCTTGGCGGTGTCGATTTTGGCCGCGGCGATGCCCTTGTCGAACTGGCGCAGGAAGTCGAGCGAGCGCTGGCGGCTGCCGTCGCTGACCACGCCATCGCGCGAGTAGATCTGCAGCGAGGCTTTCACCGAGGCGGTGTAGAGCGCCTTGTCGCCCAGCCAGTATTCCTGCGGCACGGCGTTCGTGATCTGCTCGGGCGTGGCTTTGTCCAGCCAGTGCAGGGTTTTGTAGAACGCGTTGACGAGGGCCTGCGTGGTGTTCGGGTTCTTTTCGATGAACTCGCGCCGGGTATAGAGCACCGCCGCCGACATCGGCCCGCCGAACACCTTGGTGGTGCCCTCGGTGGTGCGGGTTTCGGCGAGCACCGACACCTGGTGGGCGGCCTCCAGCTTGGCGATCACGGGGTCGATGTTGGAGATGGCGTCGATGTCGCCCTTCGTGATGGCGGCCACGGCGGAGGCGCCGGCGCCCACGCCGACGAACGCGGCGTCGTCCGGCTTCAGGCCGGCTTTCACCATCAGGTATTGGACGATCATGTTGGTGGAGGAGCCCGGCGCCGTGACGCCGACGGTGGCGCCCTTGAGATCGGCGACGGACTTGATGTGGGCGGCGCGGTCGGAGCGCACGGCCAGCGTAATGCCGGGATAGCGGCCGAGCTCGATGACGGCGACGATGTCCTGGCCCTTGGCCTGCATGCGGATCGTGTGCTCGAAGGCGCCCGTGACGACGTCGACGGAGCCGCCGACCAGCGCGGTCAGCGATTGCGAGCCGCCCTTGAAATCGCTGATTTCGACGTTGAGGCCCTGCTCCTTGAAGTAGCCGAGCCGGTCGGTCAGGGCCAGCGGCAGGTAGTAGAGCGCGGAGGCGCCGCCGACGCCGAGCTTGACGTCCTTCTTCTCCGGCGCCTGCGCGCTCGCCGCGGTTGCCATCGCCAGAACCGCGGCAGCGGCCGCCATGAATTTCCATACGCGCATTTGCACTGCCTCCCCAGGGTCCCCGGTCTTCTTCCTCACAGCAGGCCGCTCGCCGCCGGCGGGCGCCACACCAGCAGCCGCTTCTCCACCAGCGTCACGCCCCAGTCGATGACCAGGACGAACACGGCCAGGATGATCATACCGGCAAACACGCCGGTCGTGTCGAGTGTCCCTTCGGCCTGCTGAATGAGGTAGCCGAGGCCGGCCGCAGACCCAAGGTATTCGCCCACCACCGCGCCGATGATGGCAAAGCCTACGGAGGTGTGGAGCGAGGAGAACATCCACGACAGGGCCGAGGGCCAGAACACGTGGCGGAACAGGGTGAAGCGCTTCATGCCCAGCATGCGCGCATTGGCGAGCACCACGGGGCTCACCTCCTTCACGCCCTGGTAGACGTTGAAGAACACGATGAAGAATACCAGCGTGATGCCGAGCGCGACCTTGGACCAGATGCCAAGCCCCAGCCACAGGGCGAAGATCGGCGCGAGCACCACGCGCGGCAGGGCGTTCATCATCTTGATGTAGGGATCGAACACCTGCGACAGCAGCGGAATGACAGCGAACACGAAGCCGAACAGGATGCCGAGCACGGCGCCGATCACGAACGCCAGCAGGCCCTCCACCAGCGTGATGACCAGATGCTGCCACACGGTCTTGCCGAAGCAGGGATCGGAGATGCTCATAATGCCGTGCACCCGGATCGGCTCGCTGCAGGTCACGATCTTCACCGTCCCGTCCGCGAACAGCGACCATATGCGCACCGCCACATCACCCGGCGTGGAGAAGAAGAATTGCGGCAGGATGTACACACCATGCACAGGTACTGTCGCACCCACATGCCATACCAGCAGTACAATCACGGCGACCATCACCTGCAACAGCAGAATGAGCATGCGGCGCCGGCTCATGCCACACCTCCGCCATACGCACGCAGCACCTCCTCGCGAAGCTGGCCCCAGATCGCCTTGTACAGCTCGTGATAGCGCGGCAGCAGCCGCACCTCCGAGACATCGCGCGGACGGCCCAGATCGATCGGATGGTCGCCGATGATGCGCGCGCGCGGTCCCGCCGACATCACCACCACGCGATCGGCCAGTGCGATCGCTTCCTCCAGGTCATGGGTGACGAACAGCACCGCCTTGCGCTCGGCCGCCCACAGCGCAAGCAGCAGGTTGCCCATGATCTGGCGGGTCTGCGCATCGAGCGGCCCGAACGGCTCATCCATCAGCAGGATCTCGGGATCGCGGATGAGCACCTGGGCGAGGCCGACGCGCTTCCTCTGGCCGCCGGAAAGCTGGTGCGGGTAGCGGTCGCCGAAGCCCGCCAGGCCGACGCGCTTCAGCCACGCGCCGGCGCGTTCGCGCGCCGCCGCGCGCGGCGTGCCGGCGATCTCCAGGCCGATGGCAACATTCTCATCCGCCGTTTTCCAGGGCATCACCGCATCCTGCTGGAACAGGTAGCCGGCCGTGCCGTTCAGACCCGTCAGCGGTGCGCCGTGAATGAGCACCTCGCCGGAGGTCGGCGCCAGCAGTCCCGCGGCGACATTGAGGAGGGTCGACTTCCCGCAGCCGGTCGGCCCGACGATAGCCACGAACTCGCGCGCGCCGACCGCAAGATCGGTGGCGGCGACCGCCGGATAGGCCTTGCCGCCCGCCACCGGAAAATCGATCGTCACGCCGCGGAACGTGACGGCGGCGGACCCGGCCGGCAGCGCGGAGGACACGGCGTTCAAGGGCACTCTCCGGCTGCTGGCAGGGCGGCGGATCGGAACAGCATTCGGGACAGAGATACGGTGCGGCGGGAGCCTTCAGGCCAGAATAGTCAGGAATCCCGGCCTGTCATCAGGCGCAGCAGCACCTCGGGAAGGGTTTCGGGCAGGTCCTCCGCGATCAGGCCGGGGCCGAAGGTGCTCGCGCACTCGCCGTGCAGCCAGACGGCCGCGCAGGCCGCGTCGAACGCCGGCATGCCCTGCGCGAGCAGGCCCGTGACGAACCCGCCAAGCACGTCGCCCGCCCCCGCCGTTGCCAGCCAGGCGGGTGCATTGTCGTTGACCGCGGCGCGCCCGTCCGGCGCGGCAATGACCGTATCGGCTCCCTTGAGAACGACCACCGCACCGCTGATCTCGGCCGCCCGACGTGCGCGCGTCAGCTTGCAGCCTTCGAGCTTGCCGAACAGCCGCGCGAACTCGCCCTCGTGCGGGGTGAGGACGACGGGCGCGGCGCGCCCCTTGATGGTCTCGAAGAAGCGCTCCGCCGTCGGGCCCGGCTCGGCGCCGCGCAGCACGAACCCCATGCCGGCCGCCCGCACCGGGCGCTCGACGTCTTCGGAAAACGACGTCAGCGCGTCGGCATCGAGCACCGCGGCGGCTTCGGAGGCGAGCACGGTGAGCACCGTCTCGGCGGTCGCGGCACTGACGCCCGCGCCGGGGCCGATCAGCACCGCGTTGAAGCGCCGGTCGGTCAGCAGCTCGGCAAGCGCCCTGTTGCCGCCGAGCGCGCGCACCATGATGGCCGTGACCTGCGTGGCGTTGACGGCGGTCGCGCCCGCGGTGCCGACGAGGGTCACGAGGCCGGCGCCGATTCTCAAGGCGCCGCGCGCGCCGAGGCGGGCGGCACCCGTCGCTTCGGCCGGGCCGGAGACGACGATGGCGTGGCCGCGCTTGTACTTGTGGCCATCCAGGCGCGGCCAGGGAAAAGCCTCAAGCCATTGCCGCGGACGATTGAGACTGGTCGCGATCTTCAGGCCCTCGACGATATTTGCCGGGATGCCGATGTCGGCCACCGTCACCTCGCCGCACAACCGCCGTCCGGGCAGCAGCACGTGGCCTGGCTTCAGCCGGCAGAACGTCACCGTGCGCGCCGCCTGGATCACGGGCCCGGCCGCCAGACCGGTGCTGCCGTCGAGGCCGCTCGGCACATCGACCGCCACCACCGGCACGCGCGCCGCATTGACGGCCGCAACGGCGTCGGCCGCAGCACCCTCCAGCGGCCGCGAGAGCCCGGCGCCGAACATCGCGTCGATGACGAGATCGCCGGCCGCGACCGCGCCGGTCAGCGGCTCTACCTCACCCTGCCAGCGACGGGCCATCTCCGCGGCGTCGCCCTTGAGCGCGGCCTTGTCGCCGAGCAGCGCGAGGCGAACGCCATAGCCGCGCTCACGCAGAAGCCGCGCTGCGACGAAGCCGTCGCCGCCGTTGTTGCCGGGGCCGCACAGCACGAGGATGCGCGCTATGCCGCCGTCCGCCCGCTTTGGCTGGTCGTCGAGGAGCGACGCGGCGGCATCGGCCACGGCAAGGCCGGCCTTCTCCATCAAGGTCAGGCCGCTGACGCCAGAGGCGATCGTCAGGCGGTCGGCTTGGGCCATCTGTTCGGCTGTCAGAAGTTCATCGCCCGGCATCATCGCCTCCGCTCCGGCGCTGCGCCCATGCTAACCCCGGATACCTGTTTCCGGCCGCGTTCCCGCCGCCGGAAAAGTCCGGTCTGCCACGAACAACGCGGCAGGCATCACCCGGCCTCAGAGCACTCAATTTAGGCAATCTGCCTAGATATTAATCACAGAAGCCAGGTGCCAAAGCCGCTGGTGCCCTGTACATACGCAATCGGGCTTTGTTGCGCGGGCACTTTCTGCCGCGTAAATCTTGGCACGGCCCATGCTTAACGTTCAATCGCGCTTTCGAGAAGCGCGCACCTTGCAGGACCAAGGGAACGCATGAAAAAAATCGAAGCCATTATCAAGCCCTTCAAGCTCGACGAGGTGAAGGAGGCATTGCAGGAGATTGGCCTGCAGGGAATCACGGTGATCGAGGCCAAGGGTTTTGGGCGGCAGAAGGGCCACACGGAGCTTTATCGCGGCGCGGAATACGTGGTCGATTTTCTGCCGAAGGTGAAAATCGAGGTCGTTCTCGCCGACGACATGGTGCCCAAGGCGCTCGACGCCATCCAGAAAGCCGCCAAGACCGGCCGCATCGGCGACGGCAAGATTTTCATTTCGACCGTCGAGGAGGCGATCCGCATTCGCACGGGCGAAACGGGAACCGACGCCATCTGACGCGACAAGAACGTCAGCCTCCGGCCGGAGGCTGAGACCAGCGCGACAACCAGGCAATCAAGGGATGCAGGACAGGGGATAGACATGGCAGCAGAGAGACCGAAGTCGATCAACGACGTGCTGAAGATGATGAAGGACAAGGACGTCAAGTTCCTCGACCTTCGCTTCACCGACACCAAGGGCAAGATGCAGCACGTCACGGCCGACGGCTCGTGCGTCAACGAGAGCATGTTTGCGGACGGCTATGCCTTCGACGGCTCTTCGATCGCCGGCTGGAAGGGCATCGAAGCCTCCGACATGACGCTGATGCCGGATCCCGCCACGGCGCACATCGACCCCTTCTTCGCGCAGACCACCATGGCGATCTTCTGCGACGTGCTCGAGCCGTCGACCGGCGAGATGTACGAACGCGATCCGCGCTCGATCGCCAAGCGCGCGGAGGCCTATCTCAAGCAGACCGGCATCGGCGACACCATCGTGTTCGGGCCGGAAGCGGAGTTCTTCATCTTCGACGACGTGCGCTACACGGTTGACCCCTATAACACGAGCTTCCGCATCGACAGCGCCGAGCTGCCGTCCAACGCGGGCACGGAATACGAGATGGGCAACCTCGGCCACCGGCCGCGCACCAAGGGCGGCTATTTCCCGGTGCCCCCGGTCGACAGCGGCCAGGACATCCGCTCCGAGATGCTCTCGGTGATGGCCGAGATGGGCGTGGCGGTGGAGAAGCACCATCACGAGGTCGCCTCCGCCCAGCACGAGCTCGGCATCAAGTTCGGGCCGATGGTGCAGCTCGCCGACGCCATGCAGATCTACAAGTACGTGATCCACAACGTGGCCCACGCCTACGGCAAGACCGCATGCTTCATGCCCAAGCCGGTGTTCGGCGACAACGGTTCGGGCATGCACTGCCACCAGTCGATCTGGAAGGGATCGACGCCGGTGTTTGCGGGCAACAAGTACGCCGACCTGTCGGATACCTGCCTCTACTACATCGGCGGCATCCTCAAGCACGCCAAGACCATCAACGCCTTCACCAACCCGACCACCAACTCCTACAAGCGGCTGGTGCCGGGCTACGAGGCGCCGGTGCTGCTGGCCTACTCGGTGCGCAACCGCTCCGCATCGTGCCGCATTCCGGTCGCGACCAGCCCGAAGGCGAAGCGCGTGGAAGTTCGCTTCCCCGATCCCGCCGCCAACCCGTACCTGGCGTTCTCGGCGATGCTGATGGCCGGCCTCGACGGCATCCAGAGCAAGATCAGCCCAGGCGAGGCGGTGGACAAGAACCTCTACGACCTGCCGCCGGCCGAGCTCTCGAAGATCCCGACGGTGTGCGGCTCGCTGCGCGAGGCGCTCACCAGCCTCGACAAGAACCGCGACTTCCTGAAGAAGGGCGGCGTGTTCACCGACGACATGATCGACGCCTATCTCGAGCTGAAGATGGCCGAGGTGGAGCGCTTCGAGATGGCGCCGCACCCGGTCGAGTTCGACATGTACTACTCCGTCTAAACCTCCGGGACGAAGTACAGTACGCTGGAAGGGCGGCCGGTGCGGGCCGCCCTTTCTGTTTGTCGCGCGCGAAGCGGAGCCGAGCCTCGATGACATCCCCTGCCCAGCCGATGGTGATTGTGCTGATGGGCGTCTCGGGCAGCGGCAAGAGCACCGTCGGCGACGGCCTCGCGCACGCTCTGGGCTGGCCGTTCCGCGATGCGGACAGTTTTCATCCCCCCGCCAACGTCGCGAAAATGAGCCGCGGCGAGGCGCTGACGGATGAGGATCGCTGGCCGTGGCTCGACGCCATCGGCACCTGGATCGGCGCGCGCCTGGCGGCCGGCGACAGCGCCATCGTGTCCTGCTCCGCGCTGAAGCGAGCCTACCGGCGCCGCATAGGGGCAGCACGCGAGGGCGTGCGGCTCATCTATCTGAAGGGCGACTTCGATCTCATCGCCGGCCGGCTGGCAGCGCGCAAGGACCACTTCATGCCGGCGTCGCTGCTGAAAAGCCAGTTCGATGCGCTGGAGGAGCCGGTTCCGGAAGAGCACGCCCTCACCGTCTCCATCGCGCCGCCGCCGGCGACGATTGTCGCCGGCATCATCGCGCGGCTGGGGCTGGCGACCGCGAACGGCACACCCTGACATGGCCGGCACCAGCCAGTTCGTTGCCTTCGTCACGGATCAGCTCGCCCCGCTTGGCCATGTCACGGCGCGGCGCATGTTCAGCGGCGCGGGCATCTACTGCGACGGCGTGATCTTCGCGCTCATCCTGCGCGATGTGCTGCACTTCCGGGTCGACGACGGCAACCGCCCGGCGTACGCGGCAGAGGGGCTGGAGCCGTTTCGCTACGAGGCCAGCGGTAAGACGGTCGAGATCGCCAGCTACTGGCGCGTGCCGGAGCGGCTGTTCGACGATCCGGACGAGATGATCGAGTGGGCCCGCGGGGCGCTCGCCGCCGGCCAGCGCGCCGCCCGCCGCAAGAAGCCGAAGCGCACCCGCCGCTAGTCGCTGTCGTCGTCGGGCGGCCACAGCGGCGCATGCGTCCCCAGCGGGACGGAGGGCCGCGCCCAGAAGGGCGGCGTCTCCGAAAGATGCGCCGCATGGCGGATGAAGGAAAGCCGCCCCGTGGGTGTCTCCATCTCCTCGGACAGGGCGGTGATCTCTTCGCCCTCGGGCTCGGATGCGGCAAAGCCGTGCTCCAGCCGGCCGAGCCCTTTCAGCCAGTGCCCCGTCTGCGCCAGCGACACGCGCACGTGCCACGATCCGCCCTCGCGGCTCTTGCGCAGCAGGGCCATCATGGCCGCCAGCGCCATCAAATAGCCGGTGGCGTGATCGAGCGCCTGCGCCGGCAGCTCCTTGGCGCCCTCCGCGCCCGCGGCCTCCGCCTCCGCGTGATTGATCCCGCTTGCCGTCTGCACCAGCGAGTCGAACCCGTGCCGGCCGGCCCACGGCCCCGCGCGGCCATAGGCCGAAAGCGTCACCACCACGATGCCGGGACGCAGCTCCGCGCACGCCTCCGGCGAGAAGCCGAGGTTCGCCAGGCCGCCCGGCCGGTAGCCCTGCACGAACACGTGTGCTTCACGCAGCAGGGCCGCCAGGCGATCGCGTTCCTCGAAGGACCGCAGATCGAGCGCCGCCGACAGCTTACCGCGGCCGGTGTCGAGGTCGAGCAGCGGGAATCCCGGAAGGTGCGGGCCGGTGACGCGCATTACGTCCGCGCCGTGCGCGGCCAGAGTCCGTCCGCACACCGGGCCGGCAATGACGCGCGTCAGATCAAGCACGCGGATGCCCGACAGCGGCCGCTGCGGATTGTGCGCAAACGGCCGCGCGGAGGCCTCGCCGATCTTCTCGATCTCGATGAGCGGCAACGCCGCCACCGCCTGGCCCTGCAGGTGCGCGGCCCACTCCGCCGGCGAGCGCATCATCGCCACCGCCAGTCCGGCGTCGGCGGCGGCGGTCTCGAACGCCTCGCCCTGCCGCTTCATCAGCGCGGCCTGCACCGCCTCGCGATCGTAGGCGCATGCCAGCATCTTGAGGATGCCGTCTCGGTGATGCGGAAAATTGGTGTGAAGCCGAACGAGCCGCCCGTCGCCCGTGCGGTAGAGTCCCGCGATCTTGTCCCACGCGCTGGCAGGCGGCTTGCCATCGAGCCGCATGTAGCGCTCGCTGCGAAACTCGATCGCCGCATGGCGCATGTCAACCGCGACGGCCTGCGCGCGTCCCGTCCGTGCCCGCCAGATTTCAGCGGCCGCAAGCCCGGCTGCGGCAATGGAGACCTGCGCGAGCGCGCCGACGCGAAACGACGACGGCAGTGCCGGCTCGGTGCCCGACAGGCGCACGGAAGCGAGGGCGGCGGGGTCACCACCGACCTCCAACCACAGGCTCTGCAATATCAGCTCAGGGGAAACGAAAGGCCCGGCGTGCTTTCCGCTCATGGCGGCAGGATATAGCACGCCGGTTTGCGTTGGCCACGGGGGGCCGATGCGCCGTCAGCGCGCGGCGCGAACCGCCTTCTTCAGGAACGCCGGCACGTGATCGCCGAGGCCGACGGGCCCCGCAGCGCGGTCGCCGTCGTTGCGGCGGGGGCGCTCCGGCTTGCGCGAACGCTCAGCCGGATGCGGCTCGGCGCCATAGTGGACGGAGTCGGGCCGGACTGCTTCGCGGTTGCCCGCCGGCGGCCGGTCGCCGCCGCCCTGGCGCGCCCGGCGCGGCTTGGCGCGGGTCCTTTGCTTGTCGCTGCGGCCTTCGCGCGGCTGTTCGGCGCTGCGTCCGGATGCAGCTTGCGTGTCGTGACGGGGGGCCTCGCGGCGTGCCGCGTCAGGCGCGGCGCCATTGCGGGGAGACCGTTCGGCAGCGGCGACTTCGCCACCACGCTCGGGACGGGAGGCGCCGCGACCGGACCGGCCGCCGCGGGCCTGCCGGGAGGATGAGGACGATTTGCCCATCCGTCCGCCGCGGCCGCGCGAGCGCCGTTTGCCGGCGTCCATATCTTCGGCGCTTGGCGGATCGCCGATCCACGTCACCGGCGCGCCCAGCATCTTCTCGATATCGTTGAGCTGCTTGATGTCGTCGGGCGTCACCAGCGTCAGCGAGCGTCCTTCCTTGCCGGCGCGTCCGGTGCGGCCGATGCGATGCACGTAGTCGTCGGACTGCCAGGGCACATCGAAGTTGAAGATGTGGCTGACGTCGGGAATGTCGAGGCCGCGCGCGGCGACATCGCTGGCGGCGAGGAAGGTTATGCGCCCCTCGCGGAAGGCGTCGAGCGTCGCCATGCGGCTCATCTGGTCCATGTCGCCGTGCAGGGCGCCGGCGTTGAACCCATGCTTCTGCAGCGACTTGAGCAGGATCGCCACGTCCCGCTTGCGGTTGCAGAAAATGATGGCGTTCTTCACATGCTCGGCGCGGATCAGGTTGCGCAGCACCTCGCGCTTTTCCCAGTCTTCGGTCGACGCGCAGTAGCGGAAGAGCTGGGTGATGGTCTTGGCGGTGGTGGCCGGGCGGGCGACCTCCACGCGCACTGGGTCTCGCAGGAACGTGTCGACCAGGCGCTGGATTTCCGCGGGCATGGTGGCGGAGAAGAACAGGGTCTGGCGGCGGGGCGGCAGCAGTTTGCAGATACGCTCGATGTCGGGAATGAAGCCCATGTCGAGCATGCGGTCGGCCTCGTCGATCACCAGGATCTCGACACCCGTCAGCAGCAGCTTGCCGCGCTGGAAGTGATCGAGCAGCCGTCCCGGCGTCGCGATCAGCACGTCGACGCCGCGATCGAGCTTTCGGTTCTGGTCGTCGAAGGAGACGCCGCCGATCAGCAGCGCGACGCTCAGCCGGTGGTTGATGCCGTACTTTTCGAAGCTCTGCGCGACCTGCGCCGCCAGCTCGCGCGTCGGCGCCAGGATCAGCGAGCGCGGCATGCGCGCGCGGGCGCGGCCGCTTTCCAGCCGTGCCAGCATCGGCAGCACGAAGCCGGCCGTCTTGCCGGTGCCGGTCTGGGCGATGCCCAGCACGTCCCGGCCGGTCACGGCGACGGGGATGGCTTGGGCCTGGATGGGTGTAGGTTCGGTGTAGCCGGCTGCGGCGATCGCAGCCTGAACTTTCGCGCTGAGGCCTAGCTCAGCGAACGTGGATGGTTGCAAAAGAAAAGTTCTCCATATGCGTCATACGCCGCGTTCTCGCGCCCAAGAGGCACGAAAACCGACAGGCTGGCGAAGCGCAGGGGAGATAGCCACGAAAGGGCCTAACGGGAAAAGCTCAAGCTCTAAAAAGGGATCTATGAAAGCGATCCCCTGCGCCCGTCTGCCCGGTACATGGCACTGTTCGGCCGGTTTCGCAAGGAAGCCGGGGCAACACCGTGAAAATATAGTGTCGCAGCCGGGACGATCCTGGGTAAATCTGGGGCGGCCGGGAGCGCCGGCGCCGAAAACGGCGCGGCCGGCGATGAGGGGGAGGATCCATGGCAGGCAAGACGAACCTCGTTCTGGTCCCGGGGCTGCTGTGCACCCGGGCGCTGTGGGAGCCACAGATCAAGGCGCTCGGCGACGTCGCTGACATGACGGTGGCCGATCACACGCGGCACGACACGATGGAGGCGATCGCGCGCTCCATCCTCGCCGCCGCTCCGGAGCGGTTCGCGCTGGCCGGGCTCTCCATGGGCGGCTACATCTCTTATGCCATCCTGCGGCAGGCGCCGGAGCGGGTCACGCGGCTGGCGCTGCTCGACACCGGCTCGCGGGCGGATACTCCGGAGCGCACCGCCGGCCGGCGCAAGCTTATCGCCGAAGCCGAGCGGCATGGCGTGCGCCATGCGCAGGAGCTGTTGCTGGACAAGCTTATCCACCCGTCGCGGCTGACCGACGAACCGCTGGTTGAGGCCGTGCTGCAGATGGCGGACGACACCGGGCTTGAGGCCTTCAAGCGGCAGGAAGCGGCAATCATCGGCCGGCCCGACAATCGCCCCTTGCTGCCGCAGATCCGCTGTCCGACGCTGGTGCTCGCCGGCGCGCAGGACGCGCTCACTCCGGTCGAGATGGCAAAGGAGATCGCGGCGGGCATCCCGGGCGCCGCGCTCGAGATCGTTCCCGACTGCGGCCACCTCTCGACCATGGAGCGTCCCGACGCCGTCAGCCGCGCACTGCGCGCCTGGCTCGCCGGATAGGCCTATTCCTCCTGCAGCCAGCGGGCGAGCACGCCGCCGATCACACCGCCGAGGATCGGCGCCACCCAGAACAGCCACACCTGGCTGAGCGCGGCAGGACCGCCGAAGATCGCGCTGGCGAGGCTGCGCGCGGGATTGACCGAGCCGTTGGAGACCGGAATCGACATGATGTAGATGGCCGCCATCGTCAGACCGATGGCGATGGGCGCAAAGCCGGCCGGTGCCCGCCGGCTGGTGGTGCTCATCACGACGAACACCAGGAACGCCGTCAGCACCGTCTCGATCAGGAACACCGCGCCGAGGCCCGCGTGCAGCATCGACAGCTCGCCGTAACCGTTGGCGGCGAAGCCGCGCGGGGCGTGGCCAATGAGCCAGAAGACCAGGCAAGACAGGAGCGCGCCGATGCACTGCGCAATGATGTAGCCCGGCGCCGCGCCCGCCTGCATGCGTCCGCCCGCCACCAGCCCCAGCGTCACCGCCGGATTGAAATGGCCGCCCGAGATGTGGCCGACGGCAAACGCCATGGCCATGACCGTGAAGCCGATGGAAAGCGCCACGCCGAGGATTCCGGCGGCACCACCGGGCGCACCGAACGAATAGAACATGGCGCCGAGCACGGACGACATGAGCATGAAAGTGCCGAGCAGCTCGGCCACGAGCGCGCGTATGTTCATCTGTGCCATGTGGCTGTTCCCCACCTGTCATTGCCCCGACGGGAGGCGACGCACCATCCTCATCCTCGAATCGCTCGAGGTGCGGACCTATTTCTAGGCTGAAACCAGGCGAACAAAAGGGTCGGGCCCGCCCGCCGGCCGATTGGGAACAGGCAGACATTCGCGCACAGGCGGCACAATTTCCCGTGTCGCGGGTTGCAGGCGCGAGGCGGCGACCCAATGTGCCCTCAGTGGGCGCAGAGATGTCATGGGAGCGAACCGTGCCGCGTAAGCTCGAACGGGAATTGGACGAGGCGCTGGCTCAGACCTTTCCGGCCAGTGACCCCTTCAGCATCACCCAGGACACCTCGACAGAGCCGCCGGGACGGCCGGTGGACCGGCAGGCGCCGGCCCTCGACGAGGCCGAGCTGGCCGCGTCCCGCCGGCGCACCTCCAAAAGCAAGCGGCACTAGCCGATCGGTCTAGGCGCGGTATCTCGGCCGCTCAGCCGCGCGCTCGCGCCAGATCAGGAAATCCCCGATCCACACCAGGACCAGCCCCGGCGCCAGCGACAGCACGACGGCCAGCACGCTGCGGATGTCGAAGGGGCTCAGCAGCTCGCGCAGGCCCGCCCAGCCGTGGCGGCTGAACTCCAGGGCGCAGCCAGCCGCAATGAGCAGCAGGCCCACTGCCAGCAGAATGAACCCGACGACCCTGATGACCCGTCCCACGCGGCGACCCTGAACAACGAAGGAGGGCGCATCTAGCAAAGGAGGGTGGCGGAATTCCGACAGCCTGCCGCCGTCTCGCGGGCGCTAGATATCCAGGTCCTTGGCGAAGGCTGCCCGCTCCTGGATGAAGCGGAACCGCGCCTCGGGCTTGGAGCCCATCAGGGCGTTGACCGCGTCGCTCACGGCTTCCCGGCTGCCGGCGATCTCGACCCTGAGCAGCGTGCGCCGCGCGGGATCCATGGTGGTTTCCTTGAGCTGGGCGGCATTCATCTCGCCCAGGCCCTTGAAGCGGCTGATGTCGACCTTCGCGTTATGCGCGAACTCGCTCTTGAGGAGCCGGTCCTTGTGGTTGTCGTCGCGGGCATAGACCGACTTGGCACCGTGCGTCAGCTTGTAGAGCGGAGGCATCGCCAGATAGAGGTGCCCGCCCTCGATCAGCTCCGGCATCTCCTGATAGAAGAACGTGATCAGCAGCGAGGCGATGTGGGCCCCGTCCACGTCGGCGTCGGTCATGATGATGATACGCTCGTAGCGCAGATCCTCGTCGCGATACTTGTTGCCGGTGCCGACGCCGAGCGCCTGGATCAGGTCCGACAGAAGCTGATTCTGCGACAGCTTCTGCGATGAGGCGTTGGCCACGTTGAGGATTTTGCCCCGCAGGGGAAGCACCGCCTGCATGTCGCGGTTTCGGGCCTGCTTGGCCGAGCCGCCGGCGCTGTCGCCCTCGACGATGAAAATCTCGGTGCCCTGCTTCGAGTTGGACGTGCAGTCGGCGAGCTTGCCCGGCAGCCGCAGCTTGCGCGTCGCCGTCTGGCGGCCGATCTCCTTCTCGCGCTTGCGTTTGAGCCGCTCCTCGGCCTGGTCGATGGTCCAGTCGAGCAGCCGCGTCGCCTGCTGCGGCGAGTCCGCCAGCCAGTGGTCGAAGGCGTCGCGCAGCGCGCTTTCGACGATGCGTGTGGCCTCCTGGGTGGCGAGCTTGTCCTTGGTCTGGCCCTGGAACTCCGGCTCGCGGATGAACACCGACAGCATGGCGGCCGCCGTGCCGAGCACGTCGTCCGCCGTCACCTGGGCGGCGCGCTTGTTGCCCACGCGCTCACCGAAGTCGCGCAGACCCTTCGACAGGGCCGAGCGCAGGCCGTTCTCGTGCGTACCACCTTCGGGAGTCGGAATGGTGTTGCAGTAGGAGTTGAGGAAGCCGTCCTCGTCGGCCACCCAGCACACGGCCCACTCGACCGTACCGTGTCCGTCCTTGCGGTCGAGGCGTCCCGCGAAGATGTCCTTGGTGACGCGCGTCTGCCCGTTGATGGTGGCTTCGAGATATTCCCTGAGCCCGCCGGGGAAATGGAACGTCGCCTCCGCTGGCGTATCGTCGGTAATGAGTTCCTTGGCACAGGACCAGCGGATTTCCACCCCGCCGAACAGGTAGGCCTTGGAGCGCGCCATGCGGAACACGCGCTGTGGCTTGAACGTGGCGCCCTTGCCGAAAATCTTCTCGTCCGGCTTGAAGCGCACCTTGGTGCCGCGCCGGTTCTTGGTGGCGCCGAGCTTTTGCAGCTTGCCCTTCGGCTCGCCGCGCGAGAACGCCATCGCATAGAGCTGCTGGCCGCGCGCCACCTCGACTTCCAGCATCTCGGAAAGCGCATTGACGACCGACACGCCGACGCCGTGCAGGCCGCCGCTCGTGTTGTAGACCTTGGAG
Source organism: Hyphomicrobiaceae bacterium (assembly GCA_035550075.1). GTDB lineage: Bacteria > Pseudomonadota > Alphaproteobacteria > Rhizobiales > Hyphomicrobiaceae > AWTP1-13. The sequence goes on from DASZQG010000102.1 coordinate 41,282, forward strand.
TCGAACTTGCCGCCCGAGTGCAGCGTGGTCATGATGACTTCGAGGGCGGACTTGCTCTTGAACTTGGGGTGCGGGTCGATCGGAATGCCGCGGCCGTTGTCGTTGACGCTCGCGAAGCCGTCCGCCTCCAGCTTCACCTCGATCCAGCTCGCATGGCCGGCCACCGCCTCGTCCATGGCGTTGTCGATGACCTCGGCGAACAGGTGATGCAGGGCGCGCTCGTCGGTGCCGCCGACGTACATGCCCGGCCGCCGCCGGACCGGCTCGAGACCCTCCAGGACCTCGATGTCGGCGGCGGTATAGGCCTCGGACGCTTCGGCAGGCTTGCGGACGGCGCGCATTTTCTCCTTCGGCTGCTCAGGTCTGGAAAACAGGTCGCGCAAGGCACCCAGACGGAAGGCTGACATGGATGTTCAAGCCCGATTGGCCGCGCAAGGCCGTTGACGACGAACGCGACGCGCGGGAACGCACCGGCAGCACCGGCCGCGAATCCCATTGAGGCTCACAGGGTTCTCGTGGCACGCGTCGGTGCGATTGGCAAGGCCGCCAAGCACGATGCCACAGGCGGCCGGCCATCCCGGCAGGACACCGCCACGATTGTGCCAGCACCCGCGCGCTTGCTAGGCTGCCACCTTACCCATCCCGCCGCCCACATCGAACAGGACCCCGCCATGCAGGACATTGCCTATACGTCCGCGGCCGCGCTCGCGGCCGCCATCCGCACGAAAAAAATCTCTGCGGTGGAGGCGATGCACGCAACGCTTGCAGCGGCAGAAAAGGCACAATCCGCACTGAACTGCTTCGTGACCATCTGCGCCGAGCAGGCGCTCGCCGACGCCAAAGCAGCCGACGAATCGCTGGCCGCCGGACGCGAGACAGGGCCCCTGCATGGCGTGCCGTTCCACGCCAAGGACCTCGTCAATTCCAAGGGCGTGCGCACGACGTTCGGCTCCTGCATGTTCGAGCACAACGTGCCGCAAAACTACTCGCTCAGCATCGCGCGCCTCAAGCAGGCCGGCGCGATCCTGTTCGGCAAGACGACGACGCCGGAATTCGGGCACATGTGCTACACGGAGGCGCCGCTGTTCGGCCGCACCGCGAACGCCTGGTCGCCGGCGCGGACCTCCGGCGGCTCTTCCGGCGGAGCCGGCGCGGCGCTGGCAGCGGGCGCCGGCGCCATCGGCATCGGCACCGATGCCGGCGGCTCGACGCGCATCCCGGCGGCGTGCAACGGCGTGGTCGGCTTCAAGCAATCCTCCGGCGTGGTGCCGCACGATACGGCGCCGGACCTGTTCGCCAACATCTCCAGCATCAACCCGATGGCGCGTACGGTCATGGATACCGCGCTGATGCTGGAGGCAATGGCGGGCGCGGACCCGTGCGATCCCTATTCGCTCGGGATGCCGTCCACCGGCTTCGTGGCGGCGGCCATGCCCGAAGGCTCGCTCAAGGGCACGCGCGTCGCCTGGCGGCCCCTGCTCGGCAACAGCGTGCTCGACCGCGAGGTGTTCGTGCTGTGCGAGGCGGCGGCGCTGGCGCTGGGCGAGCTCGGCGCACGCGTGGAGCCGATGGAGGACGACATCGAGCCCGTGCAGCCGATGTGGATCGCCTACTCGGCGGCCATGTGGCAGGCGCGCTTCGACGATGCGCTGCCGAAATGGGGCGACAAGCTGAGCCCGACGCTCGTGCGCCAGATGGAAATGGGCCGGCAGACGTCAAGCGCGGAGGTCGGCCGCGCGCTGATCGCCCGCAGCCAGCTCTACCGTAAGGTCGAAACGTGGTTCACGCGCTATGACATCCTGGCGATGCCGACGCTCGCGCGCACCGCAATCGACATCGAGGAGCGCCTGTTCGAGCCGATCGAGATCGACGGGCAGAAGACCGATACCGTCCGCAAGGCGTGGTATCCCTACACCCACCCCTTCAACCTCACGGGACATCCCGCGATCACCCTGCCGTGCGGCTTCCACAGCGACGGGCTGCCGGTGGCGATCCAGCTCGTCGGGCGGCGCGGCGAGGACGCTCGGCTGCTGCGCGCGGCCGCATTGTTCGAGCAGGCGCGGCCGTGGCATGCAAAGCGCCCACCGATGGCGACAGCCGGCGGCTGAACCGCTGACCTCGGCCGCGGGGAGAAGATGTTCGGCGGACGTGACGCCGTGCCGGCCGTCTGCGATGGTGCGCAGCAACCCGGTTCCTCATGCTCTTTCTTTTTAAAATCATGCTTCCGCCGCTGCTGGTCGGCGCCATGTCGCTGGCGGCCCGGCGATGGGGGCCGACCGTGGGCGGCCTGCTGATGGGCCTGCCGTGGATGACGGGCCCTGTGCTGTTCTTCCTGGCGCTCGACAAGGGCGACGACTTCGCGGTGGGGGCGTGCACCGGCATCGAGCTCGGCGTGGCTTGCATCTGCGCCTTCATGCTGGCCTACGGCGCCGTCTCCACCTACGCGCGCTGGCCCCTCAGTATCCTCGCCGCCTTCGTCGCCTTTGCGGGCGCGGCGTGGGCAACCCAGAGCATCGTGCTGTCGCTGTGGGGCGCCTCAGCCCTCGCAGCCGCCTGCCTCGCCGTCACCGCGCTGCTGCTGCCACGGCCAAAGGCTATGCCTGTGCTGTCTGCCCCGCCCTGGTGGGACATACCGGCGCGCATGCTCGCGACGCTGCTGCTGGTCGCCGGCATCATGCTGTGCGCGGACCTGCTCGGGCCCCAGCTTTCCGGCATTATCTCCACCTATCCGGCGATCCTGACCGTGATCGGCACGTTCACGCATCAGCAATGGGGATGCGACGCGGTGCGCCGCGTGCTGCGCGGCCTGGCGCTGTCGCTGTTCGCGTTCGTGATGTTCTTCCTGGTGGTGGGAAAAAGCCTGCCGGCGCTGGGGCTGGCAGGCTCGTTCGTTGTGGCAACGCTGGCCGCGCTGGCGATCAGCGCCGGCCTGATGGCGCGCAACCAGCGCCGCCTCGGGCGCCGGAGCGCGGCCGTCGCGCGTTAGATCGCCGACGCCCAGCGGACCGGGACGAGGCGATAGCCGCTGCCATTCTTCTCCACGTGCCCCATCGACGGGAAGGAGAAGTGGAAGCCGGCGACCAGCACCTTCTCCGACGCCACCATGTCGTAGAATTTGTGCCGGGTCTTCTGTGCCAGGTCGGGATCGGCATCGTAGGCGACGTGCCAGTCGGGATGGCGCAGGAAGAACTCGGGGATGTTCGTCACGTCGGACTGCACGTACATGTGCGACTTGCCGGACGCGACCACGAACGAGGTATGGCCCGGTGTGTGGCCGGGGGTGGAAATTGACGTGATACCGGGCAGAATCTCCTTGCCCCACTCGTAGCGCGTGATCTTGTCGGCAACGTCGGACAGGATCTTCCGCGTGTTGGCGAAGTAGGCCTTCATCATGCCGTTTGACTCGGCTTTGGCCTTGTTCTCATCGCTCATCCAGAACGCCCAGTCCGGCGCCGGCGCCATGAGCTCGGCGTTGGGGAAGGCCAGCTTGTTGTCGGCCGTCTTGATGCCGTTGATGTGGTCGGGATGCAGATGGGACAGGATGACCACGTCGATGGCATTGGGATCGATGCCGGCGGCGGCCATGTGCTTGGGCAGCAGGCCGACATCGGGATGGACACCGGGCCCGTAGCCGCTGTCGATCAGTACGAGCTTCGATCCCGTGTTGATGACGATCGGGTTGAACGGCACTGTGACCTGGCCGGGCGGCATGTAAGCGGCCTCGGAGGCCTTCAGCGCCTCCTCCTTGCTGACGTTCTTCACCCAGCCGTCCGGCATCGGGAACGTGCGCGCCCCGTCGGTGATCTGCGTCAGCTCGAAGTCGCCGAGCTTGGTGCGGTAGAAACCGGGCGCCTGTGCGCCGACGATAGGCGCCTTGGCTTTGGCCGGCGCAGTCGCCAAGGCCGGTGCCAGCACGGTGGCGGCACCTACCGCACCGGCACCCTGTAGGACGTGACGGCGGCTAAGTTGGATCATGGCATCCTCCCGGATGATCTGTGAGTCCGATCACTTTTGCTTTCGACGCCCAGTGCCTGGAACGTCGCACCGCAGGTTGCGCCCGCACGCCACGAACGGCAAGCGGTTTAATCGGATCGTCCGCTGACCTTTTGGTGTTCGGAGTGTCGGCCTAGCGACCGACGAAATTCGGCTTTCGCCGCTGATTGACCGCGTTAACGCCTTCCGCGAAGTCGGCGGTCTTGCGTAGGCGCGTTTGAATTTCAAGCTCGTGGTCGGTTGCGGCACGCACCCGATCTGCAAGTCCCGCGCGCATCGTCGCCCGTGTCTCAAGCACGCCGAGCGGCGAATTCTCGGCGATCTCGGCCGCCAGCTTGTGGGCCGCCGCGCGCACCTCTCCCTGCGGGACGAGCACGTCAGCGAGGCCCATCTTCACGGCTTCCTCCCCCGGAATGCGGCGGCTGGTGTAGAACATCATCGCCGCCTTGGACGGGCCGATGAGCGCCGGGAGGGTATGGGTCAGACCGAAGCCCGGATGGAAGCCCAGGCGGGTGAAGTTGGCGCAGAAGCGCGCCTCGGGACAGGTGACCCGCAAGTCCGGCACCATGGCAAGGCCGAGCCCTCCACCGACTGCCGCGCCGTGAATGGCGCCCACCATCGGCTTCTTCGTGCGGTAAAGACGTACAGCTTCCAGGTAGAGGTGGCCCGCCTGCCCGCTTTCGGAGCGCTTCACCAGCGTGTCCTGCACGTCGTGGCCGTCGCCGAGCTTCGCGCCCGCGCAGAACGCGGTGCCCTGGGCGGCGAGCACGATGGCGCGGCACTTGTCGTTGGTGTCGAGCGCCTCGCAGGCTTCCGCGATCTGGCGGATCAGGTCGATGTCGAAGAAGTTGTGCGGCGGGCGGCGGATCTCGATGGTAGCGACCATGTCCTGGTCGAGATCGACGCTGATGTCCTTGAACGGGCCCATGTGCGTTTTCCCTTTCCTCAATCCGCCCCTCAGGCCGGCACGGCCGCCGAGTGGACCGCCAGCAGCTTTGGTCCGCCACCGGTCTCCACCCACACGGCCAGCGCGTTACTGTCCACCTTTCTGGGCACCCCGCGCACGTGCACATCGATACGCAGGCGGCAGAACGCCAGCGCGCAGGCGCCACTGAGCACGACGCGCTCGTTCTCGCGCGAGATCGCCTTGTAGGCCCACACCTTGTCGCGCACGCCGCCTATGTAGGTATCCTTCGTGTCCACCACGCCGCTGGAGTGGGTGTAGGTGAGTTGCGCATCGAGCAGGCGGTCGAGCGTGGCGACATCGGCCGCCAGCATCGCCGCGTAGCGTTCCTCTTCAAGCTTGCGCACCTGGTCTTCGGTCATCGGCATCACCGCAACCCCAGCCCGCGGGCGATGATGCCGCGCAGGATTTCCGTGGTACCACCCTGGATGGTCAGCTTCGGCGCCGTCAGCGTGGCGAAGCGAAGCTGCGCCTCGAAGGTCGCCCGGTTGGCGGTCTCCTCCTCCGCGAAGGCGGCAAGATCGCGGGCGCGGGCCGGCAGCTTCTGCTCCCAGATGGTGCCGACATCCTTGACGATGGCTGCCTCGACCACCGGCTCCTTTCCCGCCTGCAGCATGCCGGCCACCGATACCGACATGCGCCGCAGCGCGTGCACCTGTGCGACCAGGCGGCCGATGCCTTCCGCGCCGCGCGTGTCGGGCTCGGGACCCAGCATGCGCACCAGCTCGGGCAGGACATAGAAGGTCTCGAGGAACCGCTCCGGTCCGCTGCGCTCATAGGCGAGCTCGGACGTGGCCTGTTTCCACGCGCCGTCCACCTCTCCCAGCACATGGTCGTCAGGCATGAAGGCGTCCTCGAACACAACCTCGTTGAAGTCGTGCTGGCCGGTCATCTGGTAGATGGGATTGACGGTGATGCCCGGCGTCTTCATGTCGACCAGGAACTGGGTGAGGCCGTGGCGCCGGTTTTCCTTGGTCGGCGGCGAGGTTCGGAACAGCCCGATCATGTAGTGGGCGTGGTGAGCGTTGCTGGTCCACACCTTGGTGCCGTTGACGAGCCAACCGCCGTCGGTCTTGGTGGCCTTGGTCTTGGCGGCGAACAGGTCGGAGCCCGAGCCCGGCTCGCTCATGCCGATGGCGAAGCACACCTCGCCCTTGCAGATGCGCGGCAGCACGTCCGCCTTGACGCGCTCGCTGCCGTAGCGCAGCAGCACCGGCCCACTCTGGCGGTCGGCGACGAAGTGCAGGCGCACTGGCGCGTTGGCGACGCGGAACTCCTCGGTGACGACGTAGCGCTCCAGAAAGCTGCGCTCGTGCCCGCCATACTTCTTCGGCCACGTCATGCCGATCCAGCCCTTGGCGCCGACCTTGCGGCTGAACTCGGGGCTGTAGGCCTGATCGTTGCCCGCCTCGTTGGCATTGTAGGTGCCGGCCTCCAGCTCCCTGGCGAGGAACGCACGCACCTCCTTGCGCAGCGCCTCGCATTCCGGCGGCAGACGCATGGGATCGAACTGCAGGGCGCTGCTCATGACGCGTTTCTCCTAGCGGGACGCCAGCATGGGCCACAGCTCGTCGGCGCCCCTGGCCGCCACCAGCTTGCCAAGCTTCACGGCCCAGAAGGTCTCGTTGCCGAAATCGTCGCGCCACGCCCACAGCCGGCGCGTGAAGCGGTGCAGGACGTGCTCCTGCGTGAAGCCGATGGCGCCAAGCACCTGGTGCGCGATGGCTGCGCCTTCGCCGGCGGCCTCGCCGACCCGGATTTTTGCAGCGGCCGCCTCGAGGAAAGTCCCCTCGTGGGGCACATGCGCCGTTGCCACCGCGTCCGCCGCGGAGCCTGCCGCCGCCACGGCCGCCGCGGTTTCGCCCGCGAGCCGCGCGAGGTTCTGCTGCACTGCCTGAAACTTGGCGATCGGCCGCTCGAAAGCGACGCGCTCGCCGGCATAGGTGGTGGCCAGGTCTAGGATGCGTTCCAGGGCGCCCGCCATCTGCATGCTGCGCGCAACCGCTCCCATCAGCAGCACGGCGTCGCCATCGAGCCCGGCCGGCGCAGTGTTGAGCTCGAGCGGCCTGGCGTTTTCCAGCGTAACGGTATCGAGCGGATCGCCGGCGATGCTGGTGCCGGCAGCGACGCGCGCGGCCGACGCATCGAGTAGGGCCACCGCGTGGCCGCCGCCTTCGCGCCGGGCCAGCACGGCGAGGTGCCGCGCGGGCTTGCCGAACGGCACTGCGCGCAGCCGGCCGGACACTCTTCCATCCTTGCCAGCCACCGGCAGCTCGCCGGCGCGCGCGGGCGCGCACGCCATCGGTCCCTGCGGCGCGGAAATGCCGGCGCGTTCCAGCAGCCAGCCGGCCAGCATCGTCTCGGCCAGCGGCAGGGCGAGCGCGAAACGCCCCGCCTCGTGCAGCACCGCGAACCCGTCCGCCAGGCCAGCTCCCGCGCCACCGTGGTCCTCGCCGACCCAGGCGACGGTCAGCCCCGCCTCTTCCAGCGCACGCCAGGCGGGCTCTTGCCAGGACGCATCTCGTGCTCTGTTAACGTCCTGGGGGTCACAATAATCCTGGAGGATGCGCGTCGCGGCGTCGGCGACGATGTTGTCGTGTGGCATGGGGTCAACTCATACGGGGCCCACCCTTCTTATCTCGGCGCATTCGGCCCCACAACTGCGCAGCGAACACGGGTGAGTTGTCCTCGCCCGCACATACGCCCGCGAGCATGCGCAAAGCCCGCTGCGACCATCACCACGATGTGTACAGAAATGCCCTGGAGGCGGTGCGCCATGCCCGCTACAGTCCCGCCGCCTGCGAAGCCAGGCGGTGCCGGCCGCCATCAATGGCGGCATGGCACAGTCAACGAAGCCAACGGGAGCAAACGTTCATGCGTCGACTGGTTCTTTTGTCATTGCTGATGTGCGCGGCGGCTCTGCTGCCGGGCAAGGCCTTTGCCCAATTGCCCGAGGGGGTCGCGGAGAAGATGCCGCACGATATCCCCTATGGCGCCTCGATCACCCTTGCCAAGGCGCAGCAAGCCGTGGCGGCGGCGGAAGCCGAGGCCAAGAAGCACGACTGGAAGATGGCCATCGCGGTCGTCGACCCCAACGGCGATCTTGTCTACTTCGCCAAGATGGACAGCACCCAGGTGGCCTCGACGCTGATCTCGCAGGGCAAGGCGCGCACCGCCGCCCGGTTCCGGCGCCCGACGCTCGAGTTCTTCAAGGCGATGGAGAGCGGACATCCCTACGTTGCGACCCTTGACCCCACGGTGGTGGCCTCCGGCGGCGGCATTCCGCTCGTTGAAGGCGGCAAGATCATCGGCGCCATCGGTTGCAGCGGCGGCACGGGAGCGCAGGACAACTACACCTGCCAGGCCGGCGCCAACGTCATCAAATAGCGCGCATGCACGGCGGGCTCCGCGGCGCGGGGCGGAGCCTGCCGATGCACCTCATTTCGATTTGGGCGGCGGCTTGCCGGGACGCGGGGGCAGCGCCTTGATGTAGGTCGCCATCGCGGTGCGATCCTCGGGCGACAGCTTGGAGATATTCTCCACCACCTCGCCCATGCCCGAGCCGACCGTGTCCATCTTCGGCTTGAACCCGGTCTCCAGCAGAAAATCGATGTCTTTGAGGGACCACTTGGCGAGCCCATCGGCATGCGAGGTGATGTTCGGAATCCAGAATTTGCCGGTCGGGTCCATCCCGCCTGCAAAACGCCGCGAGGTGATGATGCCGCCGAGCGCGTTGCGCGGACTGTGGCATTCCGCACAATGTCCCGGACCCTCGACCAGGTAGGCGCCGCGATTGTAGGCGGCGTCCTTCGCCGGATCGGACATGAACACGGTGGTGTCCAGGAACAAGAGCTTCCACAGCCCGATGCCGCGGCGAATGTTGAAGGGAAAGCCGATCTGGTGGTGCGCGGAGGGCGTGGTGTCCGCGGGCAGCGTTTTCATGAACGCGTAGAGATCGCGCACGTCGTCGAGCTTCATGTGCGCATACGACGTGTACGGGAACGCGGGGTAGAGATGCTTGCCTCTCCTGTCGACGCCCCGCAGCACGGCATTGACGAAATCCGCCTCGCTCCATCTGCCGATGCCGTGCCCGGGATCAGGCGAGATGTTGGGCACCTTGAAGGTGCCGAACTGGGTGACCAGCGATAGCCCGCCGCCAAGGCGATGCGGATCGTCCTGACCCGTCGTGGCATGGCACGAGGCGCAGCCGCCGGCGTTGAACATTGTCTCGCCGTTGACGAGATCGGCCTTGTGCGCCGGCAGATCTTCGGTTACGGCGCGCGAGGGGATCGTCAGGACGTAGAACGCCGCTGCGCCGGCGATCGCCAGGCCCACGACAACTTTGATGAGAGCCGACAGGCGCATGTTACCTCCGCCTGCGACCGGGAGCGCAGCCGCGCCGCCGGATGGCGTGGGAGTTGGGGGTTATCCGTTCTCCGCCCGCCAGCGCGCAGAAGAACCTGCACGGGCAGCGGGCGGAGCGCGCGGCGCTGATCGAGCTCAATTCTCGGGGCGGCGGTACGCATCGTGACAACTATTGCACGCCTTGCCGAGTTTCGAGAGCGCCGCGGCGAGGCTCCTCTTGTCCTTGATCTCGCCTTGGGCAGACTTGGCTGTAGCGATCACTTTGTCGAGCCGGTTCATCACATCGGCCTTGTTCTCCCAGATCTTCGGCAACGCCCAGGTCTCGGCCCCGGTCTTGGAATCCTCGGGGAACAGGCCCTTTGCCTTCGTGGCACCTTGCTCGATGGTCTCGAATGCCTTCTGCGCCGCCGCCAGGTCGAAGGGGATCTCGCCTTTGACCATGTGCGCGGGAACCTCCGCGGCGTCGCCTATCGACTTCATTGTATTCTGGCGCTCTTTGATCACAGCCGCGTTCTGCGCGTAGACAATTGTTGCGCCGATGGCGAGCGCGGCGACAGCCGCAACAATACGAAGCATTGGCCTTTTTCTCCGTCGATGACCTTCCGATCCCATCGGGTGCCTGACGCGGCGCGCGATGGCATTGCCGCTGAGCTTACCCGCCCATCCGATGCGGCAAATGGCATTTGGTTACACTTTATTTTTATGCCAGGCGTGGAATAAACGCTCGAGAGGGGGCGTCTGCGCGGTATCCTTGCGGCGGCTTGCAGAAAGGTCATGTGCTTGCCCTCTCGCCAGGACGCCATCGCCGCCGAAATCCCCCGCCTGCGGCGCTATGCGCGCGCCCTGCTTGGAGACGATGCGGAGGCGGACGACCTGATCCAGGACACACTGGAACGGGGGATCGCACGCATCGACCAATGGCGCGAGGGTGACAACCCGCGCAAGTGGCTGTTCTCGATCCTGCACAATCTGCACGTCGATGGATTGCGCCGGAAGTCGAGGCGGCCTCTGCATGTCGGGCTGGAGAACGTCGGCGCCGAGCAGGCCGAGCCGCCCGCCGACACCGCTTCGGGGCGCGACCTCGACCGGGCGCTGCAGATGCTGAGCCTCGAACAGCGGGAGGTGGTGCTCCTGATCGGCCTGGAAGGGCTGAGTTACCTGGAGGCGGCCGACGTGCTGCGGGTTCCGGTGGGCACGGTGATGTCGCGGCTGGCACGCGGCCGCGACCGGCTGCGCCTGCTCATGGACTACCGGGATGGCGATCGCAACGGCCGCTCAGCTCTGCGGAGGGTCAAATGATGGACCGGCCGCTGAAGGAAGCCGAGTTGCACGCGTTCGTCGACGGCGAACTGAATGAGGCATCGCGCGCGGACGTGTCAGCGCTGCTGAAGGATGCACCGGCGGAAGCGAAGCTGGTGCAAGAGCTAGCCGCACTCAACGACGCAATCCGGCAGCGCTATGCGTATCGGCTTGAGGAGCCGGTGCCCGACGCCATCACAACCGTGATGGGACGCCTGTCGCAGAGCCGTCGGCCCCCATGGCGTAGCTGGCCGGTCGCAACCGCCGCGGGCATCGCCATGGCGCTTGCCGCAGGCGTCGCCGGGTACGGCCTGCGCGGCTATACCGGCAGCCCGGGTGGCAGCGAGCCAGCCTTCGTGGCGACCGCCATCGGGGCGCACGCTGTGTACGTGCCGGAGGTGCGCCATCCGGTAGAAGTGAGCGCGGCCGAGGAGAAGCATCTTGTGCAATGGCTCACCAAGCGCGTCGGCGCGGAGCTGCACGCCCCGGCCCTGGCCCCGATGGGTTGGAAGCTGGTCGGCGGCCGGCTGCTGCCGGACCACGGCCGGCCGGCGGCGCAGTTCATGTACGAGAACAGCGCCGGGCGCCGTCTGACGCTTTACATCACCAGGGCGCCGGGCCTCAGCGACACCTCGTTCCGGTTCGTTGAGCAGGGTGAGTTCAGCGCGTTCTACTGGGTGGACCGGCCCCTCGCCTACGCCTTGGCCGGACGGCTGAAGCGGGATGAGCTGTCAACGATCGCCCGTACGGTCTATTCGCAGCTCGACCTTGGCCCCGCCCTGCCGGATCAAAAGAAGTAGGCGTCCGCGCTACTGGGGAGGAATATCAAGGGGCAGGCAGTTATAGTGGCCGGCCTCGAGGCACGCCTGGATGCGCGAGTGCGCCTGGAGCTGGTCCATCAGCCACGAGCCCACCAGCACCAGCACGATCACGACGGCGGCGGCGCCGAGGTTCTGCTGCACGCGCCGGCGATCCTCGTCAGCCTCGGCCGAGCGCGACCCTTCGTTGGCACGGTACGTGGAGGCGAGCGCCATCGGCGGCTCGATGCGCGGATAGCGCGTGCGTGGCGCGCGGCGGGTTGGGAATGGGATGACGTTCATGCCCGAGTCGCTCGATAAGCACACGGATTTTGCCAGATGGAACATCACCCCTCAAGGTCGGACACGGTCCCGATACGCGCAACGTCAAGACGCCGGCAAGCGCCGGCGTCAGGGTCATCCGGATGAAAGTAGGGGCAGCTTGGGCCGCCGTGGCCCAGACAGTTACGCCGGGGCGCCGCGCCCCAGCAGGTTCAGCATGCCCGCGATGAACGGGACGCGCGACGCCCACGTGTGCGTGGGCTCGGCGCGCGCGCTAACTGCGCGCTCTTGAAGGCCCCATTGCTTTTCGGTGTCTGGCTTCGCCAGTGGCTTCGGCTCCTCGACGGCGTCGTCAGACGCCATGGCAAAGCCGGCGGCCCTCTCGGCGTTCTTCAGCGTTTCCAATCCCATGGCACTCTTAACTCACAGCCCGGGTGAGGCGTTCCCTGCACGCCCCTGATCTGGCAGCCCGCTGTCGTTGCCCAGAATTGGGGAATACAAGCTTGCCATTGTGCATTTAGTGAGCCGCGGTGGGTTCGCGTCAAGTAAAATTTGGAAATACTTCGTGATCGCCGCTTCCAGCCGCCCCGTGTGAGGGCTTGCTGCTCTGCGTTGGTCATACGCCTCATCGCAGCGGTGATAGCAGGCGCACCCGACACATCTGTGACAGCCCGGCGCCGGGTGCAGGTCCGCTTGCGGGCCCACCGTGCGCGCTGCTGTCGGTTGACGTGGCATCGACCGCAGCGCGATGCGGGTTCGTCTTTGGCGCGTCCCCATCCGGGACGCTAGCGAGCCAGATCAGGCGACAGCGGCCACCGCACGCCTGCGTTGTCCCTTGCGCTTGCACGACCGCCGGTTCACCATACTGCCACGCGCCCTGGGTGCTCAGGCGCGGGGTGCGGGCGCGTGCACGCGTTCCCTCACGCCTGGGCTGCTGTAAGGAGGAACCCATGGGGCAATCCGGTGGCTCTGCCGCCCGCAGCTCCCGCTGCATCGCACTGGTCGGCCCGTACCTGTCGGGCAAGACAACGCTCCTCGAAGCCATCCTGGCACGGACTGGTGCCATCACGCGCCAGGGCAAGATCGCAGAGAAGAACACGGTCGGCGATGCCACGGCGGAAGCTCGCGACCACGGCATGACAGTGGAAGTGAACGTCGCCGACACGACCTTCCTCGACGACAAATTCACCTTCATCGACTGTCCCGGCTCCATCGAATTTCAGTATGAGGCGGCGCTGGCGCTGACCGGCTGCGATGCCGCCGTCGTTGTCTGCGAACCGGATCCCAAGCGGGTTGCCGCGCTGCAGCTGATCCTCAAGCAGCTTGAAGACCGCAACATCCCCCGCTTCCTGTTCCTCAACAAGATCGACTCCTTCGACACTCAGGTGCGCGACATCCTGCCGATGCTGCAGCCGGCCAGCGCAAAGCCGCTGGTGTTGCGGCAGATCCCGATCTGGGAAAACGGCGCCGCCTCGGGTTTTGTCGACCTCGCGCTCGAACGCGCCTTCGTCTACCGCAAGCACGCGCAGTCCGAGGTGGTACAGATCCCGGACAGCGTGAAGGACCGCGAAACTGAAGCCCGGTTCAAGATGCTGGAGCAGCTCGCCGACTACGACGACGAATTGATGGAGCAGCTGCTTTCGGATGCCCACCCCTCGCGCGACAAGATCTTCGCCGATCTCGTCAAGGACCTCCGCGACGGCCTGATCGTTCCGGTGCTGCTGGGCTCGGCGGAAAACGGCAACGGCATCCTGCGCCTGCTCAAGGCGCTGCGCCACGAGGCGCCGGGCGTGGAGCGCACGGCACAGCGCCTGAAACTTGAGAATGCCAAGTCCGCCGCGCAGGTGATCAAGACGATCTATTCCCCGCATGGCGGGAAGCTCAGCGTGGTGCGCGTGTTGGCCGGTGAATTCGGCGAAGGCACGGTGGTGCACGGGCCCCGGTCAGAAGAGCGCGCCGCCTCTGCCTTCTCGATGCTCGGCCAGGAGACAAGGAAGACGAGCCCGGGCAAGCCCGGCGACACCATCGCGCTGGGGCGGCTGGAGAAGGTCCTCTCCGGCGAGACACTATCTGCCGACAAGAGCGGTGTGACGCAGGTGGCAACGCCCGAGCCGCCGCAGCCCGTTTATGGCGTGGCGATTGGAGTCAAGGACCGCAAGGACGAGGTGAAGCTGACGGGTGCGCTCGCGCGGCTGATGGAGGAAGACCCCTCGCTCAGGCTGGAGCATGCCAAGGACACGCACCAGATGGTGCTGTGGGGCCAGGGCGAGATGCATCTGCGCGTGGTGCTGGAGCGGCTCAAGCGCAAGTATGGCGTGGATGCGGAAGCGCGGCGCCGCCAGGTGCCCTATAAGGAAACCATCCGCAAGGGTGTCGAAGTGCGCGGCCGGCACAAGAAGCAGTCGGGGGGGCACGGTCAGTTCGGCGATGTGGTGCTCGACATCAAGCCGCTGCCGCGCGGGACTGGCTTCCAGTTCACCGACACCATCACCGGCGGCGTGGTGCCCAAGCAGTTCATACCGTCGGTCGAGATCGGCGTGCAGGACTTTCTCAACCGCGGCACGCTGGGCGGCTTCCCCGTGGTCGACGTGGCGGTGACATTGACCGACGGCTCCTATCATTCCGTCGACTCTTCCGACATGGCGTTCCGCCAGGCTGGTCGCATTGCCATGGCCGACGGCGTGCCGAAGTGCAGCCCGGTGCTGCTGGAGCCCATCATGGAAGTCGAGATCGCGGTTCCGTCCGACGCCACGGCGCGCGTCAACGCGATGATCCCGCAGCGGCGCGGGCAGATCCTCGGCTTCGATGCCCGAGAGGGCTGGCCGGGCTGGGACGTTGTGCGCGCGCAAATTCCGGAATCGGAGATGCAGGACCTGATCGTCGAGCTGCGCTCCGCAACGGCCGGCGTCGGCACCTACACCGCCAAGTTCCACCACCTGGCCGAGCTCACCGGCAAGCTTGCCGACAACGTGCTGTCCGAGCACAAGGCAGCGGCCGCAGCGGCGGAGTAGTATGGGACCCTCCTTTCCGGCGCGGGGGCAATTCCTCGCCGGGTTGCGGCCGACAAGACGGAAGGGCGGCCCTATGGGCGCCTTACCGCCTCGCCATCGACGCCTCTTGATGTAATAGCAGGGCCGTCGCTGCGGTTGTGCGGCCCATGAGTTTCGAGCTGGAGACACGCGCATGGACTTCAAGGACAAGGTTGCCGTCATCACGGGGGCGGGCAACGGCATCGGTCGGGCGACGGCGCTGGCGTTTGCGGGCCGCGGCGCCAAGGTAATGGCGGTCGACCGTGACGGCGCCGCCGCCGAGCGCACCGTCGCCACCATCCGCCAGCAGGGCGGCGAGGCGGCCGCGCAGGTGGCCGATGTCACCAAGGCCGCTGATGTGGCGGCCTACGTGAAGGCGGCCGTCGACGCCTATGGCCGCATCGACTGCTTCTTCAATAACGCGGGAATCGAGGGCAAGGTGTCGCCGATCGTCGACTACGACGAGGCAGCCTTCGACCAGGTTCTAAATGTCAACGTCAAGGGCGTGTTTCTTGGCCTGCGCGCCGTGCTGCCGGTGCTGCTGAAGCAGAAGTCGGGCGCGGTGGTGAACACGGCCTCGGTGGCGGGCATCGTCGGCACGCCCGGCATGTCGGCCTACGTCGCCTCCAAGCACGCAGTGATCGGCCTCACCAAGACCGCCGCCGGCGAGGTGGCGCGCAGCGGGATCCGCGTCAACGCCGTCTGCCCTGGTCCGATCGACACGCGCATGATCCATGCGATCGAAGGCCAGATCAATCCGTCCGATCCGTCGGTCGTTTCGCAACGCTACCAGGCGGCGCTGCCGCTCGGCCGCTACGGCACGGCCGAGGAAGTGGCAGGCGTCGTGGTGTTTCTGTGCTCGGACCTCGCGAGCAACATTACAGGGGCGCAGTACGTCGTCGATGGCGGGCGCACGGCCGTCGGCGGTGCGCTGGCGACCATTCCCGACAAGGCCTAGCGCGCCCATCCCATCGTTTCGGTCCGACAGTCGTCCTGGCACGTAGTGTCAGGATCCATCTCTTCGCGGGTTCCCTGCGGTTGCGAAGGAGCCCCTCGCCAACAGCGCACCTGTCATCCCGGACG
>DASZQG010000103.1:0-41622 GCA_035550075.1 Hyphomicrobiaceae bacterium
TCAGGGCGCAACCATCGCGTGCTGACGGGGTTGTGCCTGATCACGCCGGAGGACCGCTTGCGCTTCAAGATTGTCGATACGCGCGTACGCTTCAAGCGGCTGTCGAAGGATGAGATCGAGGCCTACATCGCCTCGCGCGAGTGGCGGGACAAAGCCGGCGGGTATGCCATTCAGGGGCTGGCGGGCTGCTTTGTGCAGAAGATTTCCGGCTCCTACACCAACGTCGTCGGGCTGCCGCTGACCGAGGTGGTGGCGATGCTGACCGGCGAGGGCTTCCCGATCCATTTCAACTGGCTCAAGCTTGGCGAGGCGGACCTGGAATGAGAAGCCGCTTCTCGGGTCTCAGTGGGGTGAGCGGCGATGGCTGAGTCCCCGGCGGATGGCAAATGCCCCATCTGTGGCCGTCCCACAGTGCACGAATTCCGGCCTTTCTGCTCGCGCCGCTGCGCTGACATCGATCTCGCGCGCTGGCTGCGGGGCGCTTATGCCATCCCCGGCGATCCGGTCGAGCCCGACCAGGCCCCGGTCACCGATGCTGGCGAAGGCGAGGCCAACGGCAGCGGCCGCAAGCACTAGCCCGCCGGGTGCCGGAGGATGGCGAGCACATCCTCGTCGGTGACCTGCGCAAAGTCCCGGTATTGCCCGCCTACCGAATGAAACCCCTTCGGTGCGCTGAGGCAGACCACCTGGTCCGCCTCGGCGCGCAGCATGGCCAGCGCCTCGGCCGAGGCAACCGGTACGGCGGCGATCACCGATCCGGCGCGCCGCCGCACCTGGCGGAGTGCAGCCTGCATGGTCATACCGGTGGCCACGCCGTCGTCGGTCACAACAACGCTACGGCCCGTCAGCTCGAGCTTGGGCCGCAGACCCTCATAGGCCTTGCGCCGCTGCTCGATCACCGCGAGCTCCTTTTGTACTGTCGCCGTAATGTAGGCCTCATCGATGTTCAGGGCAGCCAGAAGCTTGTCGTTCAATACGAGTTCGGGCTCCGCTCCGTCCGCGACGGCACCGATCGCCAGCTCGGGCTGATCTGGCGCGCCAAGCTTTCGTACGAACACCACATCGAGCGGTGATTTGAGCGCCGCAGCAATGGCGGCGCCCACCGGCACGCCCCCGCGCGGCAGGGCCAGCACGACCGGGCGCACCAGATCGAGGGCTGCAAGACGCTCGCCGAGGAGCCGGCCGGCTTCCGTTCGATCGGCAAAGATCATCCTTTTACGCATGGCTGAGACCCTGGCGCAGTAAGGGCGCGACGGCGCGCCTGGTGACACGTATGCTCACGGCCCCACCTGGAGACGGACATGAAGCTTATCACGTTCGAGCGGTCGGGCCGCCTCAGCTATGGCGCCGTCGCCGGCGATGGCGTCATCGATCTCGGCGCACGGCTGGGCCGCGATGCGCCGAGACTGTGCGAGCTGATCGCCAACGAGCTCCTCGACAAGGCGCGCGATATCGTTGCGCGCCAGCCCGGCGATCTCAGCCTGGCGGAACTCAAGCTGAAGCGGCCGCTTCTGCAGCCCGGCAAGATCCTGTGCGTGGGCATCAACTATCTGGACCGCAATGCCGAATACCGCGACGGAACGGAGACGCCCAAGTTCCCGAGCCTGTTCGTGCGTTTTCCCGAGTCGTTCGTCGCGCACAGCGAGCCGATCCTGCGGCCGCCGGAGTCGCACCAGTTCGACTATGAGGGGGAGATTGCGCTGGTGATCGGATCGCGCGGCCGGCGGATCGCGCGCGATAAGGCCATGGGTCATGTGATGGGCTACACCATCGCCAATGAGGGATCGGTGCGCGATTGGCTTCGGCACGGCAAGTTCAACGTCACGCAGGGCAAGAATTTCGAACGCTCCGGCGCGATGGGACCATGGATCGTTACGGCGGATGAGGTTCCGGCCGGCCCGCTGAGCGTGTGCACCCGCGTCAACGGCGAGGAGCGCCAGAATGACACGACCGCGCGGCTGATGTTTCCGTTCGACTATCTCGTCAGCTACATCTCGACCTTCTGCACCCTGGAGCCCGGCGACATAATCCTCACCGGCACGCCCAATGGCGCCGGCGCCCGGTTCGATCCGCCGAAATGGCTGACACCGGGCGACGTCGTGGAGGTGGAGGTTTCCGGCATCGGCACCCTCTCCAACCCCGTCGCCGATGAAAAGATTGACCCGGCTTCCACTTAAGAAAACCGGGCCAACCCAAAAGTCAGCTCACGTTACGGGCAGAACCAGATCGGCCCCACGATGATGCAGCCACGCGTGCGCCAGTCGCGCGGGCGGTAATGATAACGATGCCAGCCGTGCGGCGCGTAGCGATAGTGATGGCCCGGCCGGTAGTGGTGATGCCGGCGATAGCCTGGCGGGAGGTTCCTGATGTGACCGCGCCGTTTGTACGAATGCCGGCGGTCCGACCTAACCAGCAGCACCTGATCGGCGCGCTGGACGCCGGCGGGAGCTGGCGCCGCCGATGCCGGGGCGGCAAAGAAGCCCAGGGGCAGCAGGGCAATCAGGGGCAGAAATGCCTTCTTCATGTCTCTCCTTCTCCTTCAGAGGTGGGCACGACCTACACGCGCCGCTGCGATAGAGACGAACGGTGATGCTCACGCCTCTGGGAGCGGAAACACGCGGCGCGTGGAATGGTTCCTTTCAAGAGCTGTCCTTGCGCGGACAACTCCGGGATCGAAATGCGCGTCAATCCGCGATGATCGGCTTGTGCTCGTGCACCGGTGCGCGCAGCGGAACGTCCGGAAATGGCGCACCCTCCTCGAACCATGAGCGCGGCGCCGGGGTGCCCCACAGCGTCTGACGCCGCGGATCGCGCAGCGACCAGCGGATCGGCTCGAAGTCTGGATCGACGGTGAGATAATCGGACGTATAGAACTCGGTGCGGTGGCCGTCGGGATCGCGCACGTAGAGGAAGAAAGCGTTGGAGATGCCGTGCCGGCCGGGGCCGCGCTCCATGCTCTTCAGGTAGCCGGTGGAGGCCATCACATCGCACAGGTGGATGATGTGCATCGCCGTCGGCACCCAATAGCCGACGTGGTGCAGGCGCGGTCCGCGTCCGCTGGTGAAGGCGAGGTCGTGCACGCCGCCCTTGCGGTGCATCCACGCGGCGGCGATTTGCGGATCGGGACCGTCGCTTTCGGCATATTCGGTGAGCCGGAATCCGAGCGAGCCATAGAAGTCAATGGCGCCCTGCACGTCGGGCGCAAAGACGTTGAAGTGGTCGATGTGCTGCGGGTGACAGCCGTTGTAGCTGCCGTAGCTCTGCAGCAAGCGCTCGCGCTGGTCCATCTTGAAATAGAATTCGAGCGGATTGCCCTGGGCGTCGGAGGTGTGCAGCGTGCGGCCCTGGTAGGGCACCTCGACAAAGGCGGCGGGAAGCTGCCGATCCCGGAAAAACGCAAAAGCGCGGTCGAGATCTTCCTCACTGCCCAGCTTGAAGCCCAGCCGCTCCGCCGCCGGCTCGCTACCCTGCTTCAGCACGAGGGAGTGATGATTGCGCTCCTCCATGCCGCGCAGGTAGACGGCATCCTTGCCGGCGTCTTCGACCCGCAGCCCGATGGTCGCCTCGTAGAAGGCGCGGCTGGCGCCGAGGTCGCGCACGCGCAGCACGGCGTGGCTACAGCGCACGACATTGAAGGGCGGGTTGGCGATGTAGGTTGGGAGGGGCATGCGGTCAGGTCTCGCAGATACATGTACTGACTTGCGTAGGGATGCTAGCTCCCGATCTTCGGCACTTTGTGGGTGTCGTAGGCGACGGCGACGTTCTTGGTCTCCATATAGAAGTCGAAGGAGTAGTCGCCCCCGTCGCGGCCGATGCCGGACGCCTTCATGCCGCCGAACGGTGTAGGCAGGTGGCGCACGTTCTCCGAGTTGACCCAGATCATGCCGGCCTCGAGGTCGCGGGCGACGCGGTGCGCCCGGCCGACGTCGCGAGTCCACAGGTAACCGGTGAGGCCGTAGCGCACGTCGTTGGCAATCTTCACCGCATCCGCCTCGTCTTCGAACGGTACGACGGTGAGGACCGGGCCAAAAATCTCATCCTGCGCGATCTTCATGCTCTGATTTGCATCGAGGTAGAGGGTCGGCTCCACATAGTTGCCCTTGCCGCCCATGGCCCTGCCGCCGCCACAGACGATCTTCGCGCCCTCCTTCTTCGCGTGCTCGGGAAAACTCAGCACCTTGTCCACATGGCTCGCGTGAATCAGGGGGCCGATCTCGGTCGCCGGATCGAGCGGATGGCCCACCTTGATACGCTTCACGCGCTCGGCCAGCTTGGCCGTAAAGCCATCATAGATGGAGCGCTGCACCAGCGCGCGGCTCGACGACGTGCAGCGCTCGCCGTTCAGGCTGTAGATCATGAACAGGGTGGCATCGAGCGCTCGGTCGAGATCGGCGTCGTCGAACACGATCACCGGGTTCTTGCCGCCGAGCTCGAAGTGCACGCGCTTCAGCGTGGCCGCGCCCTGCGCCATGATGGCTGATCCGGTCTTGCTGTCGCCGACAAAGCCGATGGCCTTGATCAGGGGGTGCTCGGTCAGCGCCTTGCCCGCCGTCTCGCCAAGCCCATGCACCACGTTGACGACGCCTGCCGGCAGGCCGTGCTTGCGGATAACACCATCCATGATTTCCGCGAGCAGCGTTGCCGTCAGCGGGCTCCATTCGGCCGGCTTGTGCACCACCGTGCAGCCCGCCGCGAGCGCAGGCGCGATCTTCCAGGTGGACAGCATGAACGGCGTGTTCCAAGGCGTGATGATGCCCACCGGACCGATCGGCTGGCGCAGCGTGTAATTGATGTGATCCGTGTCGGGCAGCGACAGGCCATCGGCCGCGCCGGGCGCGCGGTCGGCAAAGAAGCGATAGTTCTCCGCCCCTCTCAGCGCAGCCTTCTCCATGTAGCGGATGGGCTGGCCGGTATCCATGCTCTCGACCAGCGCAATCTCCTCCGCGCGCGCCACGATGGCATCGGCGATGGCATGCAGGACGGTCCGGCGCTTGGCGCCCGGCGTTGCACGCCAAGCCGGGAATGCGGCGGCGGCTGCCCTTGCAGCGGCGTCGATGTCCGCAGCGTCGCCCGCGGCAACCGTCGCCAGCGCCGTGTTGTCGACCGGCGAAAGTGTCTCGAAGGTTTTGCCGGATCTCGCACCAACGCGCTCGCCGCCAATGAAGTGTGCGACGGGCGTGGCCTTGAATTGGGCCAGGTAGCGCTCGGCCTTGTCGAGGTTGCTGGCGAGGCTCGCGCCGCCCTTGCTATCGCTCATGCGGCGCTTCCTTTGCGGCGCGCCTGCACGATCTCGTGCAGATTGTTGTGCTTGAGGCTGCCGACCGGATCGATTTGCACGATTTCGAACGTGAGGCCCAGCGGCCGGCTGGCAAACGCCTTGGCAGTCTCCGCCTTGATGGCTGCAAAGATGTGCTCGGCCGCCTTCTGACGCACTTCCGGCGGCCGGCCAGCGCCGATACGGGCCTGCACGTGGATGAAGCCGTTGTCCGGATGGCTGTCGGCGACCTCGAAGGTATCGCGCCTCTCCGCGCGCGTGCGGATGCCGCCGATAGGGAATACGCCGGTCTCCAGAGCAGCCGCATGGATGGCCGAGACCAGGCGTGGGATATCGACATCCTGGTCCAGGTTGGCGGAGTATTCGACAATCAGGTGAGGCATGCGCCCTCGCGGTGTGTTTCGCCTCGCACCTTACCCGCGACCGCGCCCGTCACTCAACCGGTCCCCTTCCTCTTCGCGGGGCGTGGTTAGGAGCGGGGTGAAACCAAAAGAAAGTGTAGCGCCCCCGGGCTCTGCCCGCACAGGAAGGGATGGGAGCGGCAAGCGACTCGATTCCTGGGGGCGTAGAGCACTAAGCTGGCAACCGACTCGGGCGACTGCTGGCGCAAAACGGAGGCCCCTCATGCGCGTCGATTTGAACTCCGACCTGGGCGAAAGCTTCGGTGCGTGGAAGATGGGCGACGACGACGCCATGCTCGGCATTGTCACCTCGGCGAGCGTGGCATGTGGGTGGCACGCGGGCGACCCCGTCGTTATGCACCGCGCGTGCGAACTGGCCAAGAAGAACGGCGTCGCCATCGGCGCGCACCCGAGCTTCAACGATCTGTGGGGTTTCGGCCGGCGCGTGATCCGTGGCACCAGCTTTTCCGACCTTGAGAAGCAGATCGCCTACCAGATCGGCGCGCTGCAGGCGATCGCCACCACCGTCGGCCATAAGGTGACGCACGTGAAGGCGCACGGCGCGCTCGGCAACCTCGTCAACGACGAGGAAGACTTTGCCATGGCGCTCGGCCGCGCCATGAAGGCCGTCGATCCCAGGCTCGTCTACGTGGTGATGCCAGGCCGGCCATCGGTGAAGGCGGCGGAGAAGCTCGGCGTGCCGATGCTGCAGGAGATCTTCGCCGACCGCGCCTACCAGGACAATGGCCAGCTCGTCATGCGCAGTCAGCCGGGGGCGATGATTCACGACGTTGGCGCCGCGGCCGAGCGCATCCTGCGCGCGCTGGAGGACAACGAGATGGTGTCCGTCACCGGCAAGAAGGTGCCGGTGAAGGTGGAAAGCATCTGCGTGCACGGCGACACGCCGACGGCGGTGGAGATGGCCCGCCAGCTCCGGCAGCGGATTGCGGCGGCTGGAGTGGACGTGAAGCCCTACACGGCGCGCTGACCGACTTCTGTCATCCCAGAATTGTGCGTGATGCTTGAAGCATTCCTTTCGCATGACGCGGAGAGCTGGAATGACAAGGGAGACTAACTGCAAGATGTCATCCCGGAATTCGCCGAAGGCGAATATCCGGGACCCAGGGCTGCAACTCGCATGCGTGGAGCTTGTTGCCCTTGGGTCCCGGCGCTCGCTTCGCTCGGCCGGGATGACAGGAAGGAATGCCGGCCGGGACGACGGGACAATATCTACTCCTTCGCGTCGACGACCCCGTCCACCAGGTTGAGGGACAGCAGGTCGCCGCTGGCGAGGCCCGACAAGCCCGCGGGGCGAATGCTGGCGATGAGCGTGCGGAACGCCTCGTCAGTGGCGCGCGCAATGCGGACAGCTTCGGCACGGTCAACGCGCTGGAAGCGAAGCGCGGTACCCGGCCGGCTTTGCGCCAGCCGCGGCAGGTCCCAGCTGATGACGGTGGCGATCTTCGGGTAGCCGCCGGTGGTCTGTCGGTCAGCCAGCAGGATCAGCGGCTGGCCGTTGCCGGGCACCTGGATCGCGCCGGAGGGGATGCCGTCCGAAACGATGTTGTAGCCCTTCGGGCCATGCTCGATCTTCGGCCCCGAAAGCCGCATGCCCATGCGGTCGGCCTGCTCGGAAATTGTGTAGGTGCTGGAGAGAAACGTCTCGAGCCCCGTCTGCGAGAAGTAGTCGTCCTGCGGCCCAAGCACGACGCGGATCGGTCCCCTATCCGGTTTCGGCACGGTGGAGAGCATGAGGTCGGGGCCGTTGGGCTCCGCCAGGTTCAGCGGCAGCCGGTCGCCGGCGCGGAGCGGGCGGCCATCGATGCCGCCGATCGCCGTGCGGTGATGCAGAGACAGGGAGCCGAGGGTGGGCGCGAGCGCGAAACTCCCGGCAACAGCGAGATAGGTGTAGATGCCCTCGGCAGCCGCGCCGACCTCAACCGTCTGTCCCGGTTGCACGGTGACGCTGGTGAGCGGCGGGGCGGGTCGGCCGTCGATTTTGAGTGTCGCCGTCGCGCCGGCGAGAGCGACGCGCGCGGCGCCGCCCTCCACCACCAAGCGGGCGCCCGCCAGCGCCAACTCGATGGCCACGGCACCCGGTGGATTGCCAGCCAGCACGTTGGCGAGCGCCAGCGCGAGACGGTCCATCGCGCCGGAGGGACCGACGCCGTACCGTTGCCAGCCGAATCGTCCCGCATCCTGCAGCGCCGTCAGGGGACCGGCGCTGGCCACAACCAGCTCGGTCATGGCTGCACCAGTTCGGCGACGGGCTCGCCGGCGGCCGCCGCCTTCTCCAGCGCCTCCCAGCGGCTGGCGTCGGTGGGCTCGAACACGACCTCGTCGCCCGGCGCGGTGAGGAATGCGGGCTCGCGCCCGGCCATGAACGTGCGCACCGGCGTGCGGCCCAGGATGTGCCAGCCCGACGGCATCGCCTGGCCGGCAATCAGCGCCTGGATGCCGCCGATGGAGATGCAGCCCGCCGGGGTCATCGGACGCGGATCGACGCGGCGCGGCGTGGCAATCGAGGGGTCGAGCCCGCCGAGGTAGGTGAAGCCCGGCATGAAGCCGATCATATAGACGCGGTAGACCGCCCCGGCGTGCTTATCGATCAGCTCAGCCGGCGTCAGGCCGTGACGCGCAGCGGTGGCGTCGAGGTCGATTCCGAACTCGCCGCCGTAGACGACCGGCACCTTCCAGCGCCGCCCGGCGACCGCATCCGTCTTCAGGCCCGGCACCAGCGCGCGCACGCGCGCTTCGAAGGCCTCGTAGTCGAATACCAGCGGATCGAACTGCACCATCAACGAACGATAGGTGGGGACCGTCTCGATGAGACCCGGCAGCTCGTCGGCGTTGACCGCCGCATCGAGCGCCAACACACGGGCGTTGATCGCGGGGTCGATTTCCGAACCGAATTCGACGGTGACCGCGGCATCGCCGCAGGCCAGGAAGCGCAGGGGCGGATGCGGCTCACTCATGCGTGCGGAAAGCGGCAAATCGCATGCCGGCATAGGCAAAAAACATGGCGACGAACGAGGAGACGAGGAGGGCGATCAGCGGCTCGATGCTCGGCCGCGCCAGGACCACGCCGACGAACACACCGTAGTTGATGGCCGACACGCCCCAGCCGACCGCGGCATAGCGCAGGAACTCCGTGACCGTCGGCCGGGTGGTGAGTGCGAAGGTGAAGGTGCGATGCGCCAGCCATCCCGCCACCATTGCTATGGAGATCGCCGCCAGCCGCGCCACGATGGGGTGGAGGCCGAACGCCAGGGTGAGGAATTTCAGAACCAGCCCGTCGACGCTGAAGGAAATCAGACCGGAGAACAGAAACGCCAGCCCGTGTCGCAGCGGGTGCTGGGCGCCGGGCGTGAATTTTTCCCAGTTAGCGGCCATTGATCCCCGTTCCCGTCTGCGGCCATTGCAGCGGCGCGGTGTCGGTTTCGCGCGCCGGGCGCCAGATCCGCTCCGGCAGCGATACGTCGTGCATCAGAGCGTCGTACTCCATGCGGCGGCGCGCGACCACCGCGTCGATCGCGGCCAGCTCCGCGTCCGGGTGACCCGGATGGCACATGATGATGTGGCGTGGTGCCGGCGAATTGAATGCCTTTGCCAATTCCTGTGCATAAGGCACGCTCGTGCTGAACGAGGAGAAGCCGGAGAAGCCGTCATTGACGGGGATGTCGCGCTGGCGGGCGGCAGCGGCGAACCCCGAGGCCAGCAGGCTCACCAGGGCCGCCTTGGCGGGCGCAACGCCGCGTGCGGCGATGGCCCCGAACCGGTCGGAGGGATCGCGGACCAGGGGCTTGGCTGAGGCATAGCGGCGCGCGACCGCGTCGAGCAGGGCAGTCCGAATGCCGGGCAGAACGTGGACGTGCTCGTGGCCGTCGATGTGATCGGGCGGATGCCCGAAGCCCTGTTCGAAGCGATCGAGCTGCCGGTTGATCTCCTCCGCAATCTCGCGGCGGCTGAGCAGCCCGAGCAGGGACCAGGCCATCAGCGCCGAACGGGGCGGAAATTGCCCGCTGGGGGCGAGCCGGCGCATGGTGCCCAGCGGCGCGCCGAGGGTGAGGTTGAGATGCAGGCCGATGGCCAGGTGGCGACGATGCGCGCGCAGCCGCGGCACGGTCGCCGGCCAGTGCGCTGTTGTCACGAGCGCACTGGTCGCGGAAAGCCGGCGCGCCGCCGCCAGCTCACCGATGGCACGCGAGACGCCCTCCGTCAGCGCATAGTCGTCGGCGCACAGGATGATCATGCCGCGACGGGCCCCGCCGGTCAGTCGCGTCGGGCGGAAGACGCCGCTTCGGCGGGCGCGGCGCGCGGCGCGCGTTCGATGCCTACCTCCTCGGAGACGAGGAACAGCGGGCGGCCCTTCACTTCCTCGTACATGCGGCCAAGGTACTCGCCGATCACCCCGAGCGACATCAGCTGCACGCCGGCAAAGAACATCACCGATACGATCAGCGTGGGAAAGCCCGGCACATCCACGCCGAACAACAGTGTCTTGACCAGGAACAGCAGGGCCGAACCCAGCGCGAACAGCGAGATGAGCAGGCCGAGATACGACCACACCCGCAGCGGAACGGTGGTGAACGAGGCAAATCCATCCAGTGCAAAGCGCAGGAGCTGGCGTGGACGCCAGCGCGAGGCGCCACCCTGGCGAGCCGCCACATGGAACGGCACGCCCACCGAACGAAAGCCGACCCAGGCGAATAGGCCCTTGTTGAAGCGCACCCGCTCGCCCATCAGGTTCATGGCGTCGACCGCCTTGCGGCCGAGAAGGCGGAAATCGCCCGCCCCGGGCGGCAATTCGGTGCCGCTGAGCGCGCGAAACACGGCGTAAAAGGTTCGAGCGGCCCAGCGGTGGGCGACGCTGTCGGCGCCACGGTCGATGCGCTGGCCGTAAACGATCTCGTAGCCCTGGCGCCAGTAGCTGACGAAGTCCCTGATCAGGTCGGGCGGATGCTGGAGGTCTGCATCCATCAGGACCACCACGTCGCCCCGCGCATAGCGCATGCCGGCGGCGATGGCGATTTCCTTGCCGAAGTTGCGGCTGAACGAGATGGCCTTGTAGCGCTTGTCGGTGCGGTTCAGCGCGCGGACCGCGCCCAGCGTGCCGTCAGTCGAGCCGTCGTCGACAAAGACCACTTCCCACGCCAGCCCGAGACCTTCCAGGACGGGCTGGAGCCGCGCGGCGAGAGGGGAGATGCCGCGCTCCTCGTTGAGCACTGGCACAACGACGGAAAGCAGGCTGCCTCCGGGCGAAGACGTCCTGCGCGGCGGCAAATCGGCTATCGGCGTATCAGCCATCGTCAGCAACCCCGCCGCTTGCGTCGCAGCATGGTTCTCCTGTGCCATTCCCGCCCGGCCGCTACCCGTGTGCCACGCACGTCATTTCCATGCAAGCCGGGACCAGACCGGCGGGACCGCGCAAGGGGCTGCCTCTAGTTGGCGGCGACAATGCCCGAGTCGATCAGCCGGCGATGGAACATGAGGATCTCGTCGGGTGCCGAGCAGCCGTTGTAGCGCCCGTGGCAGCGTGCCATCAGGCGCTTCCGCTCGAGATGGGAGTCCGACAGCGGCAGGCGGGCGAGATCGAGAATGACGGTGCCCAGGTACGACACGGCGAGCGGCTCGTAAGTCGGCAACGGCGGCGCCCTATAGTTGACGCCGTGGGCCGCGTAGTAGGTCACCAGGCCGATCGAGTCGGAATCGAGGTTCACGTCCTCGGCCTCCGCATCCGCGTTGAAGCCCAGCAGCCCGCGTGTCGCCACCGGCTGGTGGTCGCCGTAGTGCACGATCAGGAATCGTTCGCGCGGAAAGCGGCGGCGCAGCTCGGCGAGCAGATAGTCGTAGTCGCGCTTGGCAATGGCGACGCGGCGCAAATATTCGCTCATCTCGGCGCTGGTACCCGGCCCGCCGCCGGCGACAACGAGCTGCGGCTCGTAGGTGAAGTCGTAGGGCCAGTGCGCGGACATGGTCTGGATGTAGGTGAAGAGCGGCTTCTTCGACGCCGCCAGATGGCGCCCGAGCTCGGCCAGGGCGTTCTCGAAATAGAAGCGGTCCCGCTCTCGCACGCTGGTGGCGCCCTGCGCCTTCAGGTCGAAAATCTCCTTGAGGCCGATGGAAGAGTAGAAGCGGTCGTTGGACACAAAATCTTTCAGCATCGGGTAGAACACCACGTTGCGATAGCCGCAGCGCTCGAGCACCTGCGGCAGCGTGTCCCTAAGCCTGCCCTGCATGAAGGTCTGCACGAACTGTCGCATGCCGCCGAAGGACTGGGTGGAGATGCCGGCCAGCAGCGAAAATTCGGTCAGCCAGGAGGCGCCGCCATACGTCTCGACCCGGAGCTGGTGCGTCACGCCGTCATCCGAGCGGAAGAAGGGATCGATGGCGTGGTCATAGTGTAGCGTCGGAAACAGGGAAGGCTGCACCAGCGATTCCTCGTGGATGAGGATGATGTGCGGGGGCTTCGAGGCAGGATGGCATGAAGTCGGGATGGTGAAGGCGGCCGGCGCCACCGCCGGCTCGGGCGCCGCCTGCATCAGTGCTCCGCGCGACAGGGCTTCGATCGTCTCGCGCCAGGACGCGTAGAAGGATGAGAGGTAGAGGTCCTCGTAGAAGAACTGCAGATGGCGCCGCTCGCCTTTGAGTTGCGCGCCCCACCAGCCGACGGCAACGAACCCCGCCAGTGCCAGCGCGGCCCAGCGTCGCGGCGTGCGGGTGGCGTCGGCCAGATAGCTGAGCCAGGCGAGAAGGGCCCATATGAGGAGGGCGCCGACCAGGGCCAGCAGATAGCCGCGATGGTCGCTCCAGAGATAGCTGAGTGTCGAGCGGGAGCCGAGATAGAAGAACAGGTCGTAGGCGTGCACGACCATGCTCATCGCCGACTGTTTCACGGCGGAGGCGATGATGATCACCGTCGCCATGCAAGTTACGACAACGGCGGAAAAAAACAGACGCCCCGAAATCAGCACAAGCCCGGCGACCAGCGCAAAGGTGACGCCGGCCGCGAACACAATGTTGGAAGGCGACCCCTCCGACACCCAGAAGTGGCGGCTCATCGCCGCAGCCAACACCAGGACCGCGATGCGCGCGGTGCCGGGGCGCAAAGTGACGCGCTGCTGGATCTGCCTGTAAAGGCGAACCGGACGCGAGACGCCTGCGCAAGTTGAAACGACAACTGTCGGGTCCGTCATCCCAGGTCCGATGTAGCGTCACAAAAGCTTCACAGAGCAACACACCCGGGATGAACCAGCAATGAAGTTTTGCGCGCCATGGTTGCCCCGCCGGACGGCCAAAAAACTGCTCCGGCAGCGCACAAATACTATCCACGACGTTGACTTTTAAGTATAAATGGGCGGTCCGCAGCGCACCGTGGCGGCCGCGGAGCCTACCCCGGTGGGAACTGGCTCCGTACAGCTTGCGTTCATTTTCCGACCGCTATCGATGAGGAGGATCACTAGCGCGCGCTGCGGCGCTCCGGATGCTCAAGTCCGGCCGCTTCCGGCGCAGGACAAACCCGAGAACGGGAAAGCTGGCGAAGCCTTTGCGCCACGAGGCGCAAGGCCGCGGTGGCTTTGTGCGCAGAAGGGACAGGCAGGTTTTCCTGTAACATGTTTTGACCCGCGCCCCTTGCGGCCGCCTTTAGAAGACCCAAATTGCCGGCGCAGATATCCGCCGGCACGCCTTTGGAGAGTTCGATGAAATCGAATGCGGTGAAATCTTGTGAGCTCGATTTGGATTGGTCTGCACAGACCATTCTCCCCATCGAGTTTCGCGGCAAGGAATTGCAGGTTGAAGCTCGAGCGTACCAGGGTACGGACCCGAGCTGCCAAGCGCTGGTGCTTGTTCATCGCGACAAGAGCGAGGAGATCGACCTCCCGCTCGTGCGCGTGCACAGCGGCTGCGTGACGGGCGATATTTTCCATTCGCTGCGCTGCGACTGCTACCCGCAGCTACAGGCGGCGATGGACCGCATCCTGACGAGCCCGCTCGGCGTCCTCGTCTATCTTCCCTACCAGGAAGGCCGCGGCATCGGCCTCGTTAACAAGATCCGCGCCTATGCGCTGCAGGATCAGGGCTACGACACCGTCGATGCCAACGTAGCGATCGGCGCGCCGATCGAGGCGCGCGACTACGATCTCGCCGCGCACATCCTGTTCGATCTCGGCTACCCAGAGATCCGGCTGCTGACCAACAATCCGGCCAAGGTGAATGCACTGCGCGAGGAGGGCGTCGAGGTGATCGAGCGCCTGCCGCTCATCGTCAAGGCCTCGCCCTACAACACGCGCTATCTGAAAACGAAGAAGGAGCGCATGGCGCACTCGCTCTAAGCGGCGCGGCCCTCTTTCCCGAAAAGTAGAAAAGCAGCGGCCACGCCGCTGCTTTTTGTTTTTTGTATCATGCGGCTTGCGCCGGGCCCGGAAGCCCAGCACAGTCCCGTGCAGCGATCCTGCACGCGAGACACCTCATGTACAAACCTTTTGACCTGACGGGCCTGAGCGCCCTGGTGACGGGCGGCAACAGCGGGATCGGCCTCGGCATGGCCCGCGCGCTGGCCGCGGCGGGCGCCGACGTAGCCATCTGGGGCACCAACGCGGCAAAGAATGCCGCCGCGGCATCGGAGCTGGGCGGCAGCGGTCGGAAGATCGTCGCGCTCCAGTGCGATGTCTCAAACGAGCAGGCGGTGGAGAAGGCTTTCGCCCAGACGGTGGCGGAGCTCGGCACTGTCCACGGCTGCTTTGCCAATGCCGGCGTCAGTGGACTCGGCAAGACACAGTCGTTCGCGTCCATGTCAACAGACGAGTGGCACCGCGTGCTGAAAGTCAATCTCGACGGCGCCTTCTTCACATTCCGCGCCGCGAGCCGCCACATGGTCGAGCACGGCAAGGGCGGCGTGCTGGTTGGGACGGCATCGCTGGCGGCGATCGAGGGCGCCGCGCGCAGCGAACACTATGCTGCGACCAAGGGCGGCATGATCTCGATGATCCGCGCGCTGGCGGTGGAGTTCGCGCGCCACGGCATCCGCGCGAACGCGATCCTGCCCGGCTGGATCGAAACGGACATGACCGCGAACGCCATCGGCAACGAGAAGTTCAGAGCAAGCGTGCTGCCGCGCATTCCGATGCGGCGCTGGGGCGAGGGCGACGACTTCGGAGGCATCGCCGTCTATCTGATGAGCTCGGCCTCGCGCTACCACACCGGCGATACCTTCCTGATCGACGGCGGCTATTCGCTCTTTTGAGGGCTCGCCGCGCGGCCAGGCGGAGAACCGCGTATATGGCGCCGCCGGGCGAATCAGGCCGGCAGCGGGTCCCGTGCCTCGGGCGCGATGAAGCCACCTTCCGCCACCATCCGCGCGAACATTCCCTGCTGCGCGACCAGTTCACGGAAAGTGCCGCGCTCCACGATGCGGCCGGCATTCAGGACAAGGATCAGATCGGCATCCGACACCGTCGACAGCCGGTGGGCGATGATGAAGGTGGTGCGCCCGCGCCGCACCCGGTCCATGGCCCGCTTGATGCGGCCCTCGGTTTCAACGTCGAGCGCGCTGGTAGCCTCGTCCAGGATGAGGATCGGCGCGTTCTTGAGGATGGCACGGGCAATCGCAATGCGCTGGCGCTCGCCACCGGAAAGCGATGCGCCACGCTCGCCGATAACGAACTGATAGCCGCCGGGCTTCCGGACGATAAACTCATGCGCTTCCGCGAGCTTTGCCGCCTCCTCGACCTGGGCATCGGTGGCGTCCGGGTTGCCGATGCGAATGTTCTCGGCAATCGAGCGGTTGAACAAGCCGGCATCCTGGAACACGACGGCAATCGCCCCGCGCAGCGAGCCGAGCGTGACATCGGAAATGTCCTGACCATCGACCGTGATGCGGCCCTGGTCCGGTGAGCGCAGCCGCTGGAGCAGGGCGAGCATGGTGGTCTTGCCGGCGCCCGTCGGCCCCACGAGCGCCACCGTGCGGCCGGCCGGCCCCTCGAAGGTGGCGTCGAACACGCCCTGGTCGCTCTGGCCGAAGCGGTAGGTGACGTTCTCGTAGCGCACGGTGCCCCCGGCGATTTGGAGCGGTGTGGCGTCCGGCTTCTCGCGCACGCCCCCCGTGGCGTCGAGCAGGTCGAAGTAGCTGCGCAGGGTCGGGGCGTACTGGAACATGCGCACCGCGAAGCCCGACAGCATGTCGAGCTTGGTGATCAGCAGGTTGGCGAAGGCAACGAAGCTGACGATCTCGCCGACGCTGATCTGGCCCCGCGCCGCCAGCATGGCGCCAAAACCGAACACGGCCACCATTGCGATGGTCGCCGCCGCGCGGGTCATCATCGCCAGCAGGCCCCACCAGGTGAGCACCGGGTATTGGGCCGCGAGCAGCTCTCCCATGATGCTCTGCATGGCCTGCATCTCGGCGGAGAGTCGCGCGTAGCTTTGCACGACGGTAACGTTGCCCAGCACATCACCGACGCGGCCATAGACGCTGTCGTGGTAGCGCTCGACCGCGGCCTGGCCCGCGGTGGTCTTGTGCATGGCCAGCACGTTGACGGCGAGATAGGCGATGGCGAGGACCCCAAGAATGGCCGCCATCAGCGGGTTCATGGTGATGGCGGTCGGGATCAGCAGGACGAGGCCGATCAGGGCCGCCGACTGCTCGCGCACGAACGACAGCCAGTTCCAGAACAGCGCATCTGTGCCCGCCAGAATGGTGCGCACGACCGCGCCGGAGCCCTTCTCCGCGTGATAGCTGATGGGAAGGATGATGGCGTGCTCGAAGCCCTGGGCGATAGCCGCGAGACGGCGGCGATGCGCCAGGCGATCGGAGAGCACCGACACTGTGACGCCGGCGACGATCCCGATCAGACCCAGCACCGCCCACAGCGCGATCGTGGAAAACGCCTCCTGGCCACGCGATAGCGCATCGACGACGCGGCCGAACAGGATCGGCTCCGCAAGCTGCATGACGGCAAGCGCCGCCGCGGAGACCATCACGCCGATGGTGACCCAGCGCTCGGCCGCCAGCAGGCCCAGCGTGCGGCTATAGATGCGGGCGAATGACATCTTGCGGATTGAGCCTCGCTTGGCGGGTCCCGGTTGCGCCGGGCGCATTGATGGGGTGGTTCGTGGTCCGCTTCAAGGCGGCCGGCGAAGTATTTCACTCGGCGGGGCCGGTTTGTCCCTGGAAAGGCTCAGCGGCTGCTGAGGTGCGTCAGGGCCGCCCACGCCCCGACTAGAGGGCGAAAGGTAAACCGCACCCGGTGGCGGCCCGGTGGCACCGCCACAGCGCGAAACAGCACATTGGCCCTGAGCATCTCGGTGGGCGCGCCATCGACATCCGCGAACCACCAGGGCTGCCAGACGTCGTTGAGGACCACCCAGCCTCCGGCAGGGCTGTCGGCCTCCACCACGACCTGCGTGTTCCGGTAGCTGAGAATGCGCGCCGTGCCCGGTTCGCCGGGCGCAGGCCGCGCCGGCACGTGCGCGAGCAGAACCGTGTTGGCCAGATCGGCGGCGGGCCAGATTCCATCGTGCAGCATGCGGCTGAAATCGGCCGGCAGCGCCCGGTGGGCGAAGGTTACGCGCGGCATCGCCCGCGGGTTCTCATAGATGTAGCCGTCGGACGTGCGCGCAACGAGCGGGAGGTCGCCCGGCTGCAGGCGCTTGTCCATCTGTTCGACAGGCACCCCGGTCGCGATGAACCGCAGACCGAGCAGGTCGGCGAGCGTCGAGCGATAGGAGGGAAAAAGCGGTGAGAACCGGCGTTGGTCGGGCAGCCCCACCGCATCTTCGGCGCCGGTCGCCTCGCTGTAGAGGCCGAGGCGGAGTGGGTTGTAGCCAAGCGTGTTCTCAAGCCGGTGGACCAGGCTGGCATTCGGCCAGTGAAAGCCGAGGCCGGCGAGTTCGACGCGGTCGCGGCGGGTGGCGTTGTCGACCACCTTGCTTTTCAGGATGGCAATGGTGGCGTTGCGGCTGTCGGGCTCCAGCACCTCGTAGGTCGAGGGTGGCAGCGCGGACGATGTGCTGGGCCCGTTGTTGTAGGCGAGATCGGCCGCCGTCACGGCCACCAGGATCGCCGCGGCGAGCAGGGGCTGGGTGGCAACGCGCGGCCTCGCCACCGCCAGGGCGATTCCTCCGGCCGCAAACGAAAGGGCCGCCGCGGTCAGCGGCAGCGCCAACCTGGCAACGCGATCGACCCGCAGGGCGAAGCCGAGGGCGAGCAGCGCGCACGCCGCCAGAGCTGCCGCGAGAATCACGAGGTGCGATGTCTGCACCCGGCCGCCGGCGATGAGGCGATGCGCGCCGTAGCCCGCGAGAATGGCGCCCAACGCGCCGACCAGGAAGGTGGCATCGGCGGGACGTCGGTAGAGGTCTACACCGGGCAGCAGCGCGTAGAGCAGATGGAATACCGGGGTGTACCAGCCCAGCGCATAGAGCAGCACCAGCGCCCCGGCGACCGTGAAGAACCGAACCTCCCGCGCCCAGAGATCGCCGCGCAGCGCCGCAAAGGCGAGCGTCAGCAGCGGGAGGGCGCCGAGGTAAAGCTCTCCGACGTTCTGGGCAATATAGAGTCCCGTGTCCGGCCACACGAAGCTCGGCGGTCCCCAGTAGTTCTCCATGTGGCCGGCAGCACCGAACACATCGGGCGCAACCAGCGTCAGCAACAACGCGGGATGCAGAGATCCGCGGCCGGCGTCCACAAGGCCGATGGTGGGACGGTTGGAGCCTGCTGCCAGCAGCGCCGTCAGCAGCACGGGCACCGCGGCGAGCAGCACCGTGGCGACAGCACCGGCGCCGAGCGGCAGGATCGCGGCCCGGACCCGGGCGCGGGGGTCGCCGGAGGTGAACAGGCCCCACAGGACGAAGGCGACCAGATAGTAGGCGCACAGCAGCGCGACCTGGTCCCGCCCCATCAGGATGCATGCGGCGGCAACACCGCCGGCCACACCATAGGCAATCGCGCCACGCGACCGATGCATGGCCCGGTCGAGGCACAGCATGGCGATCGGCACGTAGGTAAGGCTCAACACCTGTCCGAAGTGTTGGACGCGCCAGGCCATGGAACCGCCGTAGCAGAAGGCAAGCGCAGCGATCAGGCCGCCGATCCAGTGCCAGCCGCGGTCGCGGAACCAGACCATCAGCGCTGCACCGCCCAGAGCCACCGTCACCAGCAGCGTCGTGTCCACCGCCCACAGGCTCGGCGCCGAGTCGAACAGGGCCAGCACGAGAAACGGCGGCGAGAAGATCATCGATTGCGGATCGGCGATCTGCGGATGGCCGCTGAACACATACGGCGCCCAGAACGGCGATTCGCCGCTCGCCAGACAATGGGCGAGGAAGGCGATCTGTGGCTGGAAATGGGCCTTCGCGTCCCACGGGATCGTCACTCGGCCCGACAGCCACGGCCAGTCGATGGCGAGGGCGGCGAGCAGCAGCAGGGCCAAGGCCTGCCATGCGGGCACGAGCGCGAGCTGCCGAAGGCCGCCACCCATTGCATCGCTCTTGAATGATTTCGCAATCATGGGCCGGCCAGTTCGCCTCTGTCGGATTTGCGCGGCGACCCAACGGTGCACCGGATTGCGGGCATCATAGCCTGGGTGCCGGCCCAAGCGCAGGCCCGGCCCGGGCCTGCTCCGGCGGTGCGCTGCACGCGCGGCACATGGGCCGCAGGGCGAACCCGTGGTATCTGTGGGCGCACAGACGCAAGGGGTGGTACATGGAAGAGGCACGCAGCAATTCTGTCCCGGCCTACGAGGCCACCTACAGCTTGGCTGCACGCCGCTTCCACTGGTGGACGGTCGCGGCGCTGGCGGTGCAAATTCCCCTCGGCCTTTACATGGCCTACCGCATGCACGCGGCACAGCTGTTCGGGGCGCTCACCGATTCGCTCTACAGTACCCACAAGCTGCTGGGCATATGCATCCTGCTGCTGGTGCTGGCGCGGCTGGGGTATCGCCTCGCCAATGGCGCGCCGCCGGACGAGCCGACCATTACCTGGTGGCAGAAGGGCGCCGCGCACGCAACGCACTGGGCGCTCTACCTCATGCTGCTGGTTACTCCGGTGCTCGGCTATATCGGCATCTCGCTGTTCGATGCCCGCGACGTATTCGGACTGTTTTCGCTGCCCCCGCTCACTGCGCCGAACCAGGCGCTGGCAAGCCAAGTGTTCTTCTATCACCTGCTGGCTGCAATCATCATCGTTCTGCTTGCCGGCGCCCACATCGGCGGTGCGCTGTTCCACTATTTCGTTCGCAGAGATGGCGTGTTGCGGCGCATGTTCGTGCGTGCCGGGCGGCTGGGCGGAGGACCGGCCTAGGTGATTGCCGCCCAAGGATGGACGCCAGGCGGAGCGTTCGGTTTGGAGGGAGTGCCATGCGGGTTCAGCACGTGCTTGCCGGTGCGGTGCTGTCGGCGGCGATCGCCATCCCGGCGGTGGCAGCACCCGACGAGGAGCAGCTTGGCAAGGCGGACGGCTACCCGATCGGCACGCAGGCCACGTGGTTCTTCGCCGAACGCGAGCGGGTCGGCTCGTTCAGTCACCTCGACGCGCTTTATCCCCACCACACGCTGGCCAAGGCGGCCGTTGCGTCGCCGCTGCCAAAGGCTCACCCGGCACCCAGGATTGCCTACCGGTTCGAGGGCCATGATTTCTCGCTCGACGATTTCCTCGAGCACCAGCGCGTGACCGGGCTGCTGATCCTCAAGGATGGGCAGGTGCTTGCCGAGCGCTACCAGTACGACCGCAAGCCAACCCACCGCTTCGTCGCACACTCCATGGCCAAGACCATCGTCAGCCTGGCCGTCGGTCTGGCGCTGGCGGACGGCAAGATCGCTTCGTTGGACGACAAGGTCGCGAAATACGCCCCAAGGCTTGCCGGCTGCGCGTATGGGGAAACCTCGATCCGCAGCATCCTGAGAATGTCGTCGGGCGTCGCCTTCAAGGAGGTCTACGATGGCAACGACGATCTCAACCGCTTCGTCAGGCTGAGGAACCGGGAGGGGACGGTTGCCGCGCTGTGCGCCTTTACGAAGCGCGAGGCGCCGGAGGGCAGCCGTTTCCACTACGCCTCGATCGAGACGGCCGTGCTGGCGGTTCTCATGCATGCGGTTACCGGCACGTCCCTTTCGGCCTACATGACAGAGAAGCTGTGGCAGCCGATGGGCGCGGAGGCCGATGCGACGTGGCTGAGAGGCGGCGACGGCCTGGATGCGGCCTTCGGCGGCTTCAATGCCGTGCTGCGCGACTACGGGCGGCTCGGGATGTTGCTGGCCAACGACGGCGTGCTGGCGGGCCGCCAGATTCTGCCGAAATCGTATCTCATGGAAGCAACGGACTGGCACAGGCAGCCGGTTGCGTTCGTGCCGTCGAAGGCGACGCCCTACTTCGGTTATGGCTATCAGGTGTGGCTGTTTCCCGGCGAGAAGCGGCGGTTCGCGCTGCTCGGCGTCTACGGACAATCGATTTTCGTCGATCCCGGGCTGAAGCTCGTGATGGTGATCACGGCTGTGGCGAAAAACCCCCGCGTTGCCAATGATCAGTTCGCGCGCGAACGCGGCGCGCTGTGGCGCGACCTCGTCACCGCGTACGGGGCCTGGTAGCGCGCCCGCGCGCCTTGCGCCAATCTCGCAGAGCCAAAATTCTCCCCAAAATCGCGAACAAGACGGTGCATTTCTCGAAAGCTGGGCCCTTCTCGCACTGTCGGACAGCGAGGCGGCTGCGGTCGCCAAATATGCGCGCAGTGCCTGGGACAACGACAAACTGAAGCCCGCGGACATGACACCGGTGCCCGAAGCCGATGCCAGGGCGACGGACGCTGCAGAAATGTCGGCGGATGCGGTACACGCCAACCCCTCCGGTGGCTCGCCCCAATGACTTGAAAACGTCCTACCCTGGCAACGCCAGCGTATCGGTGTGGCCGACGATGGCGCCGGTGCGGGCCACCGCCGCCCAACTGTTGATCGCCGCCGCCTCGACCATGCCGGTTTCGCGCGCGGCCTGGGCGAAGCCCGCCGCCAGGTCCCCAATCAAGGCCCCGTCCGCCGTCTCCAACCGCCAGGCGCTGTCGCCCTCGAGCACGGTGTAGTTCGCCGCCTGGAAAGCAGCGCCAAGCAGGTCGGGCGCCTCTGGACCCGCCGCCGGGCCGAAGCCCTTGTCTGTTGCCTGGTGCGCATGGAAGGCCGAGAGCATGGCGGCGTCGGCCTCGTGCTCCGGCGTCCAGCGCTGGTCGCCGTCGTAGGTTAGGACCGTGTAGAACACGGCACGCCGCGCCGCGACCTCCGCCACGAAGCTTTCGATGAACGTCGCGGAGGCGAGGTCGAATAGCGCCGAGGCGGTGATGAGGTTGGCGCCGAGACCCAGTGCCTCGCCCAGGTCGCGCGTCAGGTCCGCCCGCCGAAAGTTGACGCTGATGCGCTTGGCGCCCTTGAACAGCTCCAGCCCGGCGTCGCGCTCTGCCGCCGCGTCAGCCCACGAAGTGAGGCGCGCGACCGCCGCATCAAGCAGAGCCTGTTCGTAGTCGACCAGTGTCCATTGCTGCTCGGGACCCAGCAGCGGCGCGGTAGCGCGCAGGTTCGAGCCCGTGCCGCATCCAAGGTCGACGACCGTGATGGGCCGCCAGCCGTCGAAGTGCTGCGCCAGCCGGCGCGCAAGCTTGGAGTTGCGGGCGCGGTGGTCGGCGGGCTCGCGCAGATCGAGCCATTGCGCGCTGAAGCCGCTCATGCCGCCAGCTCCTTGACGACATCGGCGATCCGGCGCGCGGTGTCTTCCCAGCGCGGGAGCGCCTGACCGGCCACCCATGCGGCATCGGCCATGCGTCTGCGGAGTGCGCTATCTGCCAGCAATCGGCCGAGCGCCACGCCGAGCGCGGATGCATCGCCCGGCGGAACCTTGAAAGCCGCCGTGTCCGGAACAGTTCGTGCCGCCGCCCCGCCGGTCGTGCATACGATCGGGAGACCGGCGGCCAGTGCCTCGGCGAGCGCCATGCCATAGCCTTCGTAGAGCGAGGGCAGCACGAAGATATCGGCCTCCGCGTAAAGGCGGGCAAGCCCATCCTCCGGCAGCGGTCCCGTCAAGGTGATCCGCCCGGTGAGGCCGGTCTCGCGCATGGCCGCATGTAAGGCTTCGAGTGCAGTCGGATCGCGGTCGGTGGCGCCGGCAATCGTCAGCCGCCAGGGCTGATCGCGCAGCCCGCTTAGCGCGCGCACCAGAACATCGTGCGCCTTGCGGGCGACAACAGAGCCGACCGTCAGGATATGCGGCTGCGCTCCGCCGCCGGCCGCGCGCGGCGTCGGATTGGTGCCGGGCTCGGCGACGGTGACCTTGGCCGGCAGCACGCCGAAATCCTTCGCCAGCGTCTCCGCCGTGGTGGAGCTGGTGACGACGATCTGCCGCGCCAACGCCAGCGCCGCCTTCTCTAGCGAGAACAGCTCCTTCTGTCGCGCGGGCGGCAAGCCCGCCTCCAGGCAAAGGGGATGATGGACGAGCGCCAGGATCGGGGTGCGCAAGCGCGCAATCAGCGCCGCCGGCATCGCACCGAACGCCAGCCCGTCGATCATCACGATCTGCCGGGAGGGAAGCGCGGCCAAGAGTCTCTCCGCCGCCGCCAGATCATCGGTGGACGGGTGCGGAAAGGACCCGGGAAGCGCAATATGCCGCGCAGCGACGCCGAAAGCAGGCAGCAGTGCCAGCACGTGGCGGTCGTAGGCATAGCCGCCGGTCGGCAGGCCGATGTCGCCGGGGATCGCGAACGCCGCCTCGATCACACCGTTGTCCCTTGCACCGGTCCCTCGAACCACGCGCGCGCCAGATGCGTCTCGCCCAGCGTGACGCGTATCCTGTTTACCCCCTCGGCGCCGGGTCCGAGATCGCCGCGCCGCAGGGCAACGGCCATCTCGTCGAAAATGTGCCGGCACAGGAATTCCGTGGTGGTCAATTTGCCCTTGAACTTCTCGAGCGTATCGAGGTCCTGATAGCCGAGGGGCTTGAGGATCTTCTTCAGGGCGTCGATAGCGCGGCCGATATCGACCACCACGTTCTGCGCGGTGAGCTGCTCGCGGAAGAAGGCGACATCGACCACGAACGTGGCACCATGCTTGCCCTGTGCCGGCCCGAAGAACGGGTCCGGAAGGCTGTGAGCGATCATGATCGCGTCGCGCACCTCGACGGCGTACATGCGGGGACTCCTTCGGCTCTACGGCTCGGGGTAGCGGATCACGGGCGCGAGCCCTCTGGCCTTCGCATCGAAGATCCGCGGCAGCTCGCGCGGCGCGTCGTCGAAGGCGATTTCCTCGCTGACCAGTGCATCGAGCGCGGGATCGGCGAGCAGGGCGAGGGCCGCCTCGCGGCGGCGGCGATAGTTCCACCGGCCGCGCCGCGACGGCGAGATGTGGCTGACTTGCGAAGACACAATCTTCAGGCGCCGGCTGTGGAACGCGCCGCCGAGATCGACCGACACCGGCCTGTCGCCATACCAGCTCATTTCGACAATGCTGCCCTCGAATCCTGCGCAATTGATGGCGAGGTTCAGTCCCGCACCGGTGGCACTGGCGTGGAAGACAACATCGGCATCGCCGGGAGCATGCTCGGGGCTCGCGAAGCCGGCACCGAGCGCCGCCACCAGCGGCCGGCGGGCCTCATCCACATCAACCGTGGTGACGCTGGTGTTGGGCAGCCGGGCCGCAAGCGATGTCACCAGCAACCCGACAACGCCGGCCCCGACAACGACGATCCGGTCGCCGGGACCCGCGCCGCTATCCCACATAGCGTTGAGCGCGGTTTCCATGTTGGCCGCCAGGGTTGCGCGCCGCGGCGGCACCCCATCGGGAACAATCGCCAGCTCGTCGGCGGTTGCGTTGAAAACGTCCTGGTGCGGATGCAGACAAAATACCGTCTTGCCCACGAGGCCCGCAGGGCCTTCCTCCACAACCCCGGTCGCGCAATAGCCGTATTTGACGGGGAAAGGAAACGCCCCTTCCTGCCGCGGACCCCGCATGCGCTCCCATTCGCTCCGGACCACCGCACCGTTGAACACGAGCCGCTCGGTGCCCCGGCTGATGCCGCTGAAGAGCGTGCGCACCCGTGCATCATTCGGTCCCAGCTTCTGCAGCGCGCTCCGACGCAATTCGGCCATGCCTTTGGCGACGTACCAGAGGGCAC
This sequence comes from Hyphomicrobiaceae bacterium, assembly GCA_035550075.1. GTDB lineage: Bacteria > Pseudomonadota > Alphaproteobacteria > Rhizobiales > Hyphomicrobiaceae > AWTP1-13. Next base: position 24,818 of record DASZQG010000103.1, read on the forward strand.
GCGCCTCGCGGGTCTTGCCGGCGGACCGCGCCGTCATCATGTTAGGCCCCGCGCCGGGGTTTTGGACATAGGTTGCATGAGCGACAGTCTTCACGCCTCTTCGCCGGGAGCCGTCGGCTCCACGGCCTTCAGCCTTACGACACCCACCGGCCTCCAGTCCATCGACGACCTGACACGGCGCCGGCGGATTGTTTTTGTCCTGAACGCGGTGACATACCTGCTCATGCTGTGGGCGGCCGCACGCATCCTGGGTGCCGGCGGCTGGACATGGGTGGATATCATTTTGTTCATCTGCTTTGCGGCCGGCACGCCGTGGACGGTGCTCGGCTTCTGGAACGCGGTGATCGGGCTGTGGCTGCTGCACGTGCGCCGCGATGCGATGGCGCAGGTTGCCCCCTACGCGCCCGCGGGCGACGCGGCGACCCCGATAGCCCTGCCGACCGCCGTTTTCATGACCGTGCGCAACGAGGATCCCGTGCGGGCCATCCTGCGGCTGCGAACCATCAAGGCCAGCGTGGACGCTACCGGACAGGGCGGCGCGTTCAGCTACTTTGTTCTGAGCGACACGAACGATCCGGCCGTCGCGGCCGCCGAGGAGAAGGCCGTGGCCGCCTGGACGGCGGAGGAACCGGATGGGGCGCGCATCGTCTACCGCCGGCGCAGCAGCAACGAGGGATTCAAAGCGGGCAACGTGCGCGAGTTCTGCGCGCGCTGGGGCAAGGACTTTGCCCTGATGGTGCCGCTCGACGCTGACAGCGTCATGTCGGGCGCCCAGATCGTGCGCCTGGTGCGCATGATGCAGGCCTATCCGCGGCTTGGCATCCTGCAGAGCCTGGTGGTCGGGATGCCGTCGGCCAGCGCGTTTGCGCGCATCTTCCAGTTCGGCATGCGCCACGGCATGCGCTCCTACACCATGGGGCAGGCGTGGTGGGTGGGCGATTGCGGCCCGTTCTGGGGCCACAACGCGGTGGTGCGTATCAAGCCGTTCTACGAGGCCTGCGACCTGCCTATCCTGCCCGGCAAGCCGCCGCTCGGCGGGCACGTGCTCTCCCACGATCAGGTCGAGGCGACGCTGATGCGCCGGGCCGGCTACGAGGTGCGGGTGCTGCCGCAGGAGGGCGGGAGCTGGGAAGAGAATCCGCCGACCATGCTCGAGTTCGCGCGCCGGGACGTACGCTGGTGCCAGGGCAACATGCAGTATTTGAAGCTGCTCGACCTGCCGGGGCTCTATCCCATGAGCCGGTTCCAGCTCGTGTGGGCGATCCTGATGTTCGTCGGCATTCCGGCCTGGACGCTGATGATCGCGCTGCTGCCGATTGCGGCCTGGGAGGCGCGCGCCGTGCCTGTTTTCCCAACGTCGCTCGCCACCGGTCTCTACATCACGTTCTTCGCCATGTACCTGAGCCCAAAAATCGCCGGCCTGCTCGATGCGGTGCTGACGCGTGGCGGCGTTGCCCGCTACGGCGGCTGGCTGCGGTTCATCCCCAGCGCGGCCGTCGAATTGGTGTTCTCGTTCCTGCAAGGTGCGGTGTCGACGATCCGGACGTCGATCTTCATGATCGGCCTGCTGTTCGGCAAATCGGTGGTGTGGGGCGGGCAATCGCGCGATGCGCAGCGCCTGTCGTGGGAGGATGCCGCGCACAACCTCTGGCCGCAGACGCTGTTCGGCGTGCTGGTGTGCGGGGCGCTGCTGATCATCGCGCCGCCCGTGTTCTGGTGGAGCCTGCCGCTGACCGCCGGCTACCTGTTGGCCATTCCGTTCGCCGTGCTGACCGCGGATCCCGCCGTGGGCCGCTGGATGCAGCGCTGGGGGCTGTGCGGCATTCCGGAGGATTTCCATGCACCCCGCGAGGTGCGCACCGTGATGGGAAGCGGGCGATAGTCTCGTGTTCACGTGTCATCCCGGCACTCGTTGCCCGGCTCCAGCGTTCAACAAGCGGCCGAACAAATGAAGGATGGATCTCGGGGACAGGCCCCGGGATGATCGTGTCGGTGCTATGGTGACGTCATGAATGACGCAACTGTCACTGCACTTCGCGCCGATCCCGCCTTTGCCCCCCTGCGCCGCTCGCTCGCCGTCTACTATGGCGATCCCGTGCGCGACGCGGCGATGGATGCACTTTATGCCCGCTTCGTGCGGCCAGGCGATCTCGCCTTCGACATCGGCAGCCATGTCGGCGACCGCATCGGCGCGTTTCGCCGCTGCGGGGCGCGCGTGGTGGCGCTGGAGCCGCAGCCGCTGTGCGCGGCCGCGATCCGGGCGATCTACGCCGGGGACGCCGCCGTCACGCTGGTGGAAGGCGCCTGCGGCGCCGCGCCCGGCACGCTGACCCTGCGCATCAATTCCGCCAATCCAACGGTGTCCACGGCATCGGCCGATTTCATTCGCGCCGCCGACGGCGCCGGCGGCTGGGAAGGGCAGGTGTGGGACCGCAGCATCGAGGTGCCCTGCACAACGCTGGACGCGCTGGTGGCCGCGCACGGCGTGCCGGCCTTCGCCAAGATCGACGTGGAGGGGTTCGAGGACACCGTGCTCGCCGGGCTGAGCCACCCCTTGCCGAAGCTTTCCTTCGAGTTCACCACGATCCAGCGCGAGGTCGCGCTGGCCTGCCTCGATCGGCTAGCTTCGCTCGGACGCTACGGGTTCGACGTGGCGCTCGGCGAAAGCCAGGTGCTCACGTTCGGCAGATGGCTGTCAGGCGACGAGATGGCGGCGCACATTGCAGGCCTTCCGCACGAGGCCAATTCCGGGGACGTTTATTGTGTTCTTCAGGGCTAGCCGAGAATTTCGCCCGATTCCCCTCTCCCCACTCTTCCGTGGGGAGAGGGGTAGGGTGAGGGGCAGAAGCTCGCTCCAGCACTGGCGTTTGTGGCTGCCCCTCACCTCATGCCGGAGGCATGGCTCCGCTATGACCATCTCCCCGCAAGCGGGGAGAGCGGGAACGCGGGCGCTGCTAGGAGCTGCCGGCGGCGTTCTTTGTGCCTGGCTTACTGTCGCTCCATCCGCCTTCGCCCAACCGGCCACACCCCTCGCCGTCGAGGTCACCAACGCCAGCGAGCCCGTCCTGTGCGCGGAGAAGGACAACGTCACGCTCAACCTGCAGGGCCGCGGCTTACGCCGCTTCCGCATCGAGGCGGCGCATCCCGCCTACATCGGCTCGCTGCAGCGGGACAGCTTCGAGGCCGATTGGACCGGCTGCACCGCGCCGGGCGATCCGGCCGCATCGTCCGCGCAAAAACCGCAACCGCCCAAACGCACCACACTGTATGAGCAGATCGACCTATGGGTGGTCGGCCTCACCTTCCCGACATTCTGGCGGCCCGCCACGGCAACCGTGCGCATCGGCGACCGTGTGACCAAGGGCCTGCACCTGCTCCAGGTGTGGATGATCCGGCCGATGGGGGGCGAGGAGGTGCTGGTGCTCTACCCGCAGGATGGCTACTGGCGGGCCCGGCCTCTGGCGCCGGCCGGCATGGCGCCGACCGCGTTCGGCTCCTCCTTTCTGGTCGGGCCGGTGGAAACGGAAGGCCGGCCCCTCGTCAAGATCAGAGAGGTGGCGTTCGATCCGGCCACGCGCACGTTCACGCTCGCCTTCGCGCGCGGCGGCAGCGCCACCATCAAGCTGGAAACCGTCGACCAGAACCGCACCACGCTGGAGGTGGCATTCGACAAGCCGGTCGAGGATCGGCCCTTCGCGGCGCTGCGCTCGATGTACGTGACGGAGTTCAACAACGACGTGGCGCGCGTTGCCGTGCGCGAGGCGGAGGCCAAGGGCTGGCGCGAGGCTCCGATCATGCAGTTCAAGCGCGCCGCCGCGACGGAGATTTGGGCGGGTCGCACGACGCCTTCACGCCACAACACCTCCTCGCCCGACATGGTGTTTCGTGATTTCGCCGGTGCCACTGCAGCCGGCAGGTGATGCAGGTTTCAGCGCTTCAGTCCGCGCAGGGCACGCGAGCGCTCTCAGGCGTCGCCGCCGACAACCTTACTCGCCTGCAGGCGGCTGATGTCCGCATCCGTCACGCCGAATTCCCGCAGCACCTCGCGGGTGTGCTCGCCAAGACGCGGTGCGCCGCGGCGCAGTGTCGTGGGCGTCGCCGAAAAGCGCGCCGCCGCCCGCGCCTGCCGCAGGCGCCCAGCAACCGGGTGCTCGCTTTCCACCAGAATGCCGCTCGCCAGCACCTGCGGGTGCGCGATCACCTGATCCCGCGTCAGCACCGGCGCGCAGGGCACGCCCTCCGCTTCCAGGCGCGCCAGCCATTCGGCGGTCGTGCGGGTGATAAGGACGTCCTGCGTCATCTGCAGGCGGTCGTTGATGTTCTCCTCGCGCAGCTCGGCGGTCTTGAAGCGCGGGTCCTCCAGCCACTGCGGCCGCTCCAGCGCGCGAGCCAGCGCCGCCCATTCCTTGTCGCCCATGACGGCGGCAGTCATGAAGCCGTCCCTGGTCTCGTAGATGAGATCGATGAAGCTGGCGGCGGTGCGCGCTGTGACGGGTTTGTCAAAGTAGGTTTGTGCGCCCATGTCGGATGCCCACAGGAACGCCAGCACGGCATCCAGCATGGAGAGGCGCACGTGCTGGCCCTCCCCGGTGCGAAAGCGCGACACCAGCGCAGCGGCAATCGCCTGCGCGGCAGTGACGGCGGTCAGCTTGTCGGGCAGCACGGTGCGGATGAGGCGCGGGCGAGCGGTGTCCGATCCGCCCTGCACGCTGGTGAGCCCCGACAGCGCCTGCACAACCGGATCGTAGGTCGGCTTGTTGGCGTAAGGGCCCGTCTCGCCGAAGCCGCTGATCGAAACATAAACGATCTGGGGCGCCACCGCGCGGATGTCGGCCTCGTCGATGCCGAGCCGCTCCACGACGCCGGGGCGGAAATTCTGCACGAACACGTGGGCGGTCGCGGCGATGCGCTTCAGCATGTCGCGCCCTTCGCTGCTCTTGAGATCGATGGTGACCGACCGCTTGTTGCGGTTGAGGTTGAGGAACTGGGCTGCAAATCCGTTGCTGCGGTTGCCGAGCGAGCGCGTGTGGTCGCCTTGGCCGAGGGTCTCGACCTTGATCACGTCTGCCCCCTGGTCGGCGAGGATCATCGTGGCCCAGGGCCCCGACAGCATCGAAGTCAGGTCGACGATGCGGATACCTTGAAGCGGGCCCATGTGCGCGTTCCTTGCTGTGCGCGGCTGCGGCTAACTGGTTTTAGTTTGCCGCGGAGCGCCGCGCGAGGACTGTGCCTGCATCTCCGTTACCAGCGCAACTGCGTCATGGCGGCGATCGCCGGGGGCGTTTCCGCCGGCGCGAAGAGCTCGGCAAGGCGGGCAGCGTCGATCTCGCCATCAACGAGCACCTCGCCGTTGTGGATGCCCGAGGCGATGAACAGGCTGTCGACGCCCAGGCCCTTCGCCGCCGCAAGGTCTGTGCGCACGGCGTCGCCGATGGCCAGGATGCGATGGAGCGCGGGCGCGCTGCCGCGGGCGGCGGCCGCCTTCTCCAGCGCGGAGTTGTAGGCCGAGGGATGCGGCTTGCCCGCCCAGAACACCGGGCCGCCCAGGCGTTCGTATTCCGCCGCGATGCTGCCCGCGCAGAGAAACCGCCTGTGGCCGACGTCGACGACAAGGTCAGGGTTCGCGCAAACGAACGGCAGCTTGAGGGCCACGCCCTCTTCGATGACAGGGCGATAGCTCTCGACCGTCTCGTTAACCTCATCGGCAAGGCCCGTGCAGACGATGGCCTCGGCGCCCGACAGGGCCACCTGCGGTCCCGGCAGGCGGACGAACAGGCTGCGGTCGCGCCGGTCAGGGCCAATCCGGTGCAGACGCCGGTAACCCCGCTCGGCGATGTGGGCGAGGGCAATTTCGCCGGAGCAGACGATGGCGTCCCAGGCGTCGCGGCGCACGCCGGTGCGCTCCAGCACCCGCTCAACGCCCGATTGCGGCACCGGCGCGTTGGAAACCAGGACTACCGTTCCGCCGCGTTCGCGGAACCGCGCTAATGCCGCGCCGGCAGCCGCATGCGCCTGCCGGCCGTTGTGCAGCACGCCCCAGACGTCGCAAAAGACGGCGTCGTAGCGGGCCAGCAGCGGGCCGGCGCTGGAAATGACAGGGGGCGTCATGGATCGGACGGAATAGTAGGCTGTTGAAGAGCCGGCAAGCGGCGAACCCGCATGATGCGGCGCGAACACACGGATGGCACGATGCAGCTTTCCTACTCACAGAATTTGGAGGACTACCACCTCGATGGGGTGTTCGGCGACCAGAAAACCGGCACCTATGTCGATGTGGGCGGCGGCCACCCGCTGGCCGACAACGTGTCGTTCTGGTTCTACCTCAAAGGCTGGCGCGGGCTGGTGGTGGAGGCGCAGCAGAACCTCGCCGACATGTACGCGCATCTGCGGCCCGAGGATCGGGTGGTGTCGTGCCTCGCGGGCCGCATGAACGGGGAGGCGGAGTTCTATGCCGTCGAGCGCCTGCACGGCTTTTCCACCACCGTGCGCGCGCACGCGGAAGGTGCCGGGCGGTTCGGCGCGACCTATCGCACCATCGTCAAGCCGGTGCGCACGCTGGCCTCGCTGATCGACGATGCCGGGCTCGGGGCTATCGACTTTCTCAAGATCGATGTCGAGGGCGCCGAGGCCGACGTGCTGGCCGGCATGGATTTCACGCGGCACCGCCCGCGTGTGATCTGCCTGGAGGCGGCGCGGCCGGGCGACATGGCCGAGAACGTGCAGGGCTGGGAGGCGGACCTGATCGCGCACGGCTATGCGTTCGCCTTTGACGACAGGCTCAACCGGTTCTACGTGGCGGACGAGGCCAAGGAGCTGATCTCCCGCTTCCCGCCCGAGCCGGCCCCATGGGGCAATGTTCTGCACCTGTGGGACTTCAGCCGCGCGGCGGAGCGGGCCAACCATCCCGACCACACGCTCGCAAAGCTGCTGCAGCACGGGTTTCTCGCCTCGCTTCCCGCGCTCGACCCGGCGCTGGTGCGGCAGATGCTGGAGCGCGGGCTCAGAGAGACGGGGCAGGCGCTGACACCGGAGCACGCGGAGCGCCTGGCCGGCCTCGCCGATCCGGCGCTGCTGGCAGCGGAGAAGCCCGCCGATCTGGAGTCGCTGCTCGCCAGCCGGCGATTCCGCGTCGCCCTGGGCCGCATCGCCGCCGGATACGACGGCGGATTGATTTTGGAGTAGCCGATCAGCCGAGCTGCAGAGCGCGGCGGAAAAAGGCCAGCTCCGCCTCGAGCACGGCGACGATTGTCTCCGCCCGGCGGAAGCCATGCGCCTCGCCCGGAAACTCGTGCAACGCCACGTCGATGCCGCGGCGCTTCAGGGTCCCGGCGATGAGGCGCGACTGCTCCGGCGGCACTACCTTGTCGTCGAGCCCCTGGAACAGGATCACCGGCGCCGTGATGCCGTCGATCAGGTTGATCGGCGAGCGCGCCGCGCAGGTCTTGCGCCAATTGCGCGGCGATGTGCCGAGCAGGCGATGCAGGTAGCCGGACTCGAACTTGTGCGTGTGCTCCATCAGCAGCGACAGGTCCGAGACACCGTAGTGGCTGCTGCCGGCGGCGAACGCATCGGTGGTGGCGAGCGCCATCAGCGTCGTGTAGCCGCCGGCGCTGCCGCCGGTGATGGCGATGCGCCTCTTGTCGGCAAGTCCGGCCGAAGCGAGGTAGCGCGCGGCGGCGGCGCAGTCGGCGACGTCGGCGATGCCCCATTGCCCATCGAGCCGGTTGCGATAGGCGCGGCCGTAGCCGGTGCTGCCCGAGTAGTTCACGTCGAAGGCGGCAAAGCCGCGGCTCGTGTAGAACTGAATGCGCAGCTTCAAGCCACTGTCCGTCATGCTGGTGGGCCCGCCGTGCACGAACACGATCGCCGGCGGGAGAGCCCTCTTCGGCGTGCGGCATTTGGCGTTTGCCGGTGGGTAGTAGAAGCCGTGCGCCGTCTGGCCACGCGCCGTGCGATAGGTCTGCGGGACGGCGCGGCTGAGAAAGCCCTTGTCCACCGGCAGCGGCTCCGGCGCGCCGATGTCAGCAAGACCGCCGCGGTCCACACGCATCACGGCCGGCGCCGCGAGCGGGCGGCTCACCAGCGCAGCGAACGCATGTTCATCGGCGCAGATATCGTCGATGCGTGCCGCGGCGCGCATCGGGCGCGCCAGCGTGGCGATTTTGCCGTCGCGGCTGCGCACCTCGACCCGCGGGGTACCGCCGGCCAGAAACACCATACCGATGTCGCCTTGCGGCCGCAGGGCATAGGCGCGCATGCCGAACACCCATTGCGGGCGGGACAGGTCGGCGCCGGCAACCGCGTGCACCAGCGAAATCTTTCCCTCGCGCCACTGGTAGAGCGCGCCCCAGCCGGCCTTGTCCCAGACGAAGGTGAGCGTGCCGTCGGCGGCCCACTCGGGCTGGAAGGCGGCGCTGTTGTCGCCGCCAGCAAGCCTCGTGGCCCGGCCGAGCTTCCCGTCCTCCGCCACCTCGGCGACAAACAGCGTCGCGCTGTCCCACGGCATGTCGGGCAGGTTCCAGGCGAGGAATGCCAGGCGCGTGCCGTCCGGCGACAGGCGCGGGCTGGCGTAGAAGTCGTGGCCTGAGGCGAGCGCTGTCACGGTGGCGGCCCGGCCGGAGCCCAACGGCACCGCAACCAGCCCATTGCGGGGCAGGGCGTGTCCGGCGCCCCTGGCCGCCGTGTCATGACTCTCGGCGACGGCGATCAGACGCCGGCGTGCTGCGTCGTGAACGAAGTCGGCAAACCGCGTGCCCGGCGCGCGCGTGATGCGGCGCGGCCTGGCGCCGCCATTTGCGTCCAGGGCGTAGATCTGCTGATCCCTGTCGTTGACGAAATAGACCGTGCCGTCGGCCGCCAGAAACTCTCCGCCGCCGTATTCGTGCACGCGCGAGCGGGCGGAGTACGGCTTGGGCAGAATGGGCTTCGGCGCCGCGCTGTCCTTCGCCCGCATGATCACCTGCCGGCCGCCTTCCTCGGGCCGCGACTCGGTCCAGTAAATGGTGCCGCCCTCGGACTGCACGGTGCCGAAGCGGCGGCTGCCGCGCGCCACCAGCGCCGGTGTGATCGGCGACGGCCAGGCTCCGTACGGAAGCGTTTTCTTGGCGACCATTGGTGAGACAGCAGCAAGAGATGGCGCGCACAGTGGCAAAAGGCGGCCGCTGGTGCAATTTTGCGCGCCTCCGCGAGTGTATTCGCGGCCTGCTGCCCGCCGCGCAATTCAGCTTTGCCAGGAGCAATTAGGTCAGCTATGCTGTCCTTTAAGTGCGGACGGCTCGCAGGGCGTCCGGCTGCCCCTCCGACAGTGGGATGCAGCCCTGGATTGCCCGGGACGTCCGCAGGACGAAGGGTTGACTTTGCCGCCCACAACGCGGCCCCGTCACCGCCCGCAGCGCCTTCTCCGATCCGGGAGACGAAGGCTCTGGCAGGTGGGCGTGGCGCCGGCCATCGGGGCAAGCGCGATCAGCTCCGTGCATATGCGCCTGCCTGCCTCGGCTCCAGCCATGGAACGGGACCGGGCGGATGCGCGGGCAGGGGTTGGGCCGGCAAAGACAGCGTGCCAGAGGCCAGAAGCGACGAGCTTGGAGACGACCATGACAGCGCAGCGACCGGAAGCTGTGCCCGCGTTGCCCCGCCGGAGCGGGCTGTTCGACCCGGCGCGCGAGTATGACGCGTGCGGCGTGGGATTCATCGCCGATCTGAAGCGCGGCAAGTCGCACCAGATCGTCAAGGATGCCCTGGCCATCCTGTGCAACCTCGAGCATCGAGGCGCGGTGGGTGCCGACCCGATCGCGGGCGACGGCGCCGGCGTCCTGCTGCAGATCCCGCACGAGTTTCTTGCCGAAGAGTGCGCCAAGCTCAAGATCAAGCTGCCGGCGCCTGGGCAGTATGCGGTCGGCCACCTGTTCATGCCGCAGGACGAGCGGCTGCGCGAGCATTGCGAACGCGTGTGGATGCGCATCATCCGCGAGGAGGGGCTCGAGTTTCTTGGCTGGCGCTCGGTTCCGGTCGACAATTCGTGCCTGTCCGAGATGGTCAAGGCGCGCGAGCCCGTGCACCGGCAGATCTTCATCGGCCGCCCGAGCACGATCAAGGACGAGCAGGAGTTCGAGCGGCGCCTCTACCTGATCCGCAAGATGGTCTCCAACGCTATCCACTTCGCCTACAAGGATCGCGACATCGGGCACTACACGGTGTCGCTGTCGTGCCGCACGCTGGTCTACAAGGGCATGTTCCTGTCCTATCAGGTGCCACAGTATTACAAGGAGCTGACCGACCCGCGGCTCGCCTCGGCGATGGCGCTGGTGCACCAGCGCTTCTCCACCAACACGTTCCCGTCGTGGAAACTGGCGCACCCCTACCGCATGGTGGCGCACAACGGCGAGATCAACACGCTGCGCGGCAACGTCAACTGGATGGCGGCGCGGCAGGCGTCCGTCTCCACCCCGCTGTTCGGCTCCGACATCACCAAGCTGTGGCCGATCTCTTACGAGGGACAGTCGGATACCGCCTGCTTCGACAATGCGCTCGAGTTCCTGGTGATGGGCGGCTACAGCCTGGCGCACGCCGCCATGATGCTGATCCCCGAAGCATGGGCCGGCAATCCGCTGATGGATTCCAAGCGCCGCGCTTTCTACGAATACCACGCCTGCCTGATGGAGGCCTGGGACGGACCCGCCGCCATGGCGTTCACAGATGGGCGCCAGATCGGCGCCACACTCGACCGCAACGGACTGCGGCCCGCGCGCTACCTCGTCACCAAGGATGACCGGGTCATCATGTCATCGGAAGCCGGCGTGCTGCCGGTGGCCGAGGAGAACATCGCTCGCAAATGGCGCCTGCAGCCGGGCAAGATGCTGCTGATCGACTTGGAAGAGGGCCGCATCATCTCCGATGACGACCTGAAGGCCGATCTCGCCTCTCGCCACCCCTATGAGCAGTGGCTGACGCGCACCCAGATCCAGGTCGGCGACCTGCCGCTGCCGAAGAAGATCGCGCGCAAGCGCAGCAACGTGGCGCTGCTCGATCTGCAGCAGGCGTTCGGTTACACGCAGGAGAGCCTCAAGTTCCTGATGGCGCCGATGGCTCACACGGGTCAGGAGGCCGTCGGCTCGATGGGCAACGACACGCCGGTGTCGGTGCTCTCCAACAAGCCGAAGCTGCTGCACACCTACTTCAAGCAGAACTTCGCGCAGGTGACGAACCCGCCGATCGACTCGATCCGCGAGGAGCTGGTGATGAGCCTGGTCTCGTTCATCGGCCCGCGCCCGAACCTGCTCGACCTGGAAGGCACCGCCAAGCTGAAGCGGCTGGAGGTGTACCAGCCGATTCTCGCCAACGAGGACCTGGAGCGCATCCGCCAGATCGGTCTGGTGAAGGACAACCAATTCTCCTCGGTGACGATCGACATCACCTACCCGGCGGAAAAGGGCGCCGCCGGCATGGTCGCGGCCGTCGACGTGGTGTGCGCCGAAGCCGAGGAGGCCGTGCGCTCCAAGGACTACAACATCATCATCTTGTCCGACCGGGCGACCGGGCCGGACCGCATTCCCATTCCCTCGCTGCTCGCGACCTCCGCCGTGCACCATCACCTGATCCGGCAGGGCCTGCGCACCAAGGTCGGCCTGGTCGTGGAGACCGGCGAGGCGCACGAGGTGCACCAGTTCTGCGTGCTGGCCGGCTACGGCGCGGAGGCGATCAACCCATATCTCGCGTTTGAGACGCTCGAGCAGCTCCTGCCGGAGCTGGACGAGAAGCTGACCTACAAGGAAGCGCAGAAGCGCTACATAAAGGCGGTCGACAAGGGCCTGCTGAAGGTGATGTCCAAGATGGGCATCTCCACTTACCAGTCGTACTGCGGCGCGCAGATCTTCGACGCAGTGGGCCTCAAGTCGTCGTTCGTGAAGAAGTATTTCACCGGCACCCACACGCAGGTGGAAGGCGTCGGCCTTCGCCAGATCGCGCGCGAGACGGCCGAGCGCCACCGCCAGGCTTTCGGCGACGTGCCGGTGCTGGAGAACGCGCTCGACGTCGGTGGCGAGTATGCCTACCGCATAAGGGGCGAGGCGCACATGTGGCGCCCGGCCGTCGTCGCCGACCTACAGCACGCTGTGCGCGGCAACCTGCCAGACAAATACCGCTCGTACGCCAAGCAGATCAACGACCAGTCCGAGCAGCTCATGACGCTGCGCGGCCTGTTCCGCATCAAGAGCGCGGAAGAGCTTAAGCGCAAGCCGGTGCCGATCGAGGAGGTGGAGCCCGCTGCCAACATCGTCAGGCGCTTTTCCACCGGGGCCATGAGCTTCGGCTCGATCAGCCGCGAGGCCCACACCACGCTGGCCATCGCCATGAACCGCATCGGCGGCAAGTCGAACACCGGCGAGGGCGGCGAGGAAGCAGACCGCTTCAAGGCGCTGCCGAACGGCGATTCCATGCGCTCGGCGATCAAGCAGGTGGCGTCCGGCCGCTTCGGCGTGACGGCGGAATACCTCGCCAACTCGTCGATGATGCAGATCAAGATGGCGCAGGGCGCCAAGCCCGGCGAGGGCGGCCAGCTTCCCGGCCACAAGGTGGATGCCACCATCGCCAAGGTGCGCCACTCGACACCGGGCGTCGGCCTGATCTCGCCCCCACCGCACCACGACATCTATTCGATCGAGGACCTGGCGCAGCTCATCTTCGATTTGAAGAACGTCAACCCGGACGCCGACGTGTCGGTGAAGCTCGTCTCCGAGGTGGGCGTCGGCACCGTCGCCGCCGGCGTCGCCAAGGCGCGCGCCGACCATGTGACGATCTCGGGCTTCGAGGGCGGCACCGGCGCCTCGCCGCTCACCTCCATCAAGCACGCCGGCTCGCCATGGGAGATCGGGCTCGCCGAGACTCACCAGACGCTGGTCGCCAACCGGTTGCGCGGCCGCATCGCCGTGCAGGTCGATGGCGGCGTGCGCACGGGGCGCGACGTGGTGATCGGGGCGATGCTGGGCGCCGATGAGTTCGGTTTCTCCACCGCGCCGCTGATCGCGCTCGGCTGCATCATGATGCGCAAGTGCCACCTCAACACCTGCCCGGTGGGGGTCGCCACGCAGGATCCGGTGCTGCGCGCAAAATTCAAGGGCCAGCCCGAGCACGCCATCAACTACTTCTTCTTCGTTGCCGAGGAGGTGCGCGAGATCATGGCCGCGCTCGGCTACCGTACCTTCAACGAGCTGATCGGCCAGTCGCAGTGCCTCGACAAGGAGCGCGCCATCGGCCACTGGAAGGCGCGCGGGCTCGACTTCGAGAACCTGTTCCACAAGCCGGAAGTGTCTGACACCGTCGCCATCTACAATAGCGAGCGGCAGGATCACGGCCTCGACAAGGTGCTCGATAAAAAGCTGATGGACATCGCCAAGCCGGCCCTGGACGAGCGGAAGGCGGTCAAGCACGAGCTGGCGATCACCAACCGCGACCGCGCCACCGGCGCCATGCTGTCGGGCGAGATCGCCAAGCGCTACGGTCATGCCGGCCTGCCAGAAGACACCATCTGGCTGTCATTCAAGGGCACGGCGGGGCAGAGCTTCGGCGCGTGGCTGGCGCACGGCGTCACGCTCGACCTTGTGGGCGAGGCCAACGACTACGTCGGCAAGGGCCTCTCGGGCGGCAAGCTCATCGTGCGGCCGGATCCCAAGTCGGGCATCGTGCCGGAGGAGAGCATCATCGTCGGCAACACGGTGCTCTATGGCGCCATCACGGGCGAGTGCTACTTCCGCGGCGTGGCCGGCGAACGGTTTGCGGTGCGCAACTCCGGCGCGGTGGCGGTGGTGGAAGGTACCGGCGATCACGGTTGTGAATACATGACCGGCGGCGTGGTGGTGGTGATCGGCCCGACGGGGCGCAACTTCGCGGCCGGCATGTCCGGCGGGATCGCCTACGTGCTGGACGAGGACGGCACCTTCGAGCAGCGCTGCAACCTGGCGATGATCGACCTGGAGCCGGTGGAGGCGGAGGAGCAGGTAATGCGCCAACTCGCCAACCAGGGCGGCGACCTGGAAGGCCATGGGCTGGTCGACGTGATGGGCGACATGACCCGCCAGGACGCCGAGCGGCTGCATCAGATCATCGCGCGCCACGCCCACTACACCAACTCGAGCAAGGCCCGCACCATCCTCGACAACTGGGCGGCCTATCAGCCGAAGTTCAAGAAGGTGATGCCGGTCGAGTACCGCCGAGCGCTGGCCGAGATGGCCAGGCACCAGGCGGCCGACCCGACCGGGCTCGAGGTGCTCGAGATCGGCATCAGGGCTCCGAAGGGATAGCAACCGGCAGGGCGCGCAGGTCGGACCGCGCGCCCGGCGCGCGGACGGAACGACCGATGAAGATCTACGGCGACCTCGGCTCGGGCAACTGCCTCAAGGTCAAGTATACGGCCGACCGGCTGGGCCTGGCGTATACGTGGCTGCCCGTCGACATCATGAAGGGCGAAACGCGGAAACCGGAATTTCTTGCCCGCTTCCCGCGCGGCCGCATTCCCGCGGTGGAGTTTGCCGACGGGCGGCGCCTTGCCGAATCCAACGCCATCATCCGCTACCTCGCGCACGGCAGCGCCCTGCTTCCCGCAGAGCCGTTCGCCCAGGCCAAGATCGACGAGTGGCTGTTCTGGGAGCAGTACAGCCACGAGCCGTATGTGGCCACCACCCGCTACCACATCGTCTACCTCAAGCGGTCCATGGAGCAGCGCGAGCCGTGGCGAGTCGCGGGCGGCGAGGCAGCCCTCGATCTGCTGGAGAAGACACTCGCCGACCGCGACTGGCTGGCCGGCGATGCGATAAGCATTGCGGACATCGCCCTGCTGCCGTACACGCGGCTGGCGCACGAGGGCGGCTTCGACCTGTCGGCCCGGCGTGGCGTGCGGTCGTGGATCAGGCGTTGCGAGAGCGCACTTGGACTTGAGCCGGCACTGAACTAGAGACGGACGATGGGCAAGATCACAGGCTTCATGGAGTTCGATCGCCAGGACCGGCACTACCGGCCCGTGAGCGAGCGCGTGAAGCATTGGAAGGAATTCGTCGAGCCGCTGTCCAAGGACGAGGTGACCAAGCAGGCCGCGCGCTGCATGGACTGCGGCATCCCCTATTGTCACACCGGCTGCCCGGTGAACAACCAGATCCCGGACTGGAACGACCTGGTCTATCGCGACCACTGGCAGACGGCCGCGCTCAACCTGCACTCCACCAACAATTTCCCGGAGGTGACGGGGCGCGTGTGCCCGGCGCCGTGCGAGGCTTCCTGCACACTGAACATCGACGACAAGCCGGTCACCATCAAGACCATCGAGTGCGCTATCGCCGACAAGGCGTTTGCGGAAGGCTGGATCGTCCCGCAGCCCCCGGAGCAGAAGACCGGCAAGAAGGTAGCCATCGTCGGCTCGGGGCCTGCCGGCCTCGCCGCCGCGCAGCAGCTCGCGCGCGCCGGCCATGAGGTGCACGTCTACGAAAAGAATGCCAAACCGGGCGGCCTGCTGCGCTACGGCATCCCCGACTTCAAGATGGAGAAGCACATCGTCGAGCGCCGCGTCGCCCAGATGGAGGCCGAGGGCGTGACCTTCCACTGCGGCGTGCACGTCGGTAAGGACGTGACGGCGGCGGAGCTGGAGGGCAAGCACGACGCGCTGCTGCTGGCCGGCGGCTCCGAGCAGCCGTTTGACTTCTTCGCCAACGCGCCGGGGCGCGACCTCGACGGGCTGCACTTCGCCATGGATTTCCTGCCGCAGCAGAACCGGCGCGTCTCCGGAGAGCCGCAGCTCCCCGACGCGCGCGAGATTTCCGCCAAGGGCAAGCATGTGGTCGTCATCGGCGGCGGCGACACCGGAAGCGACTGCATCGGCACCTCGTTTCGCCAGGGCGCCAAGTCGGTGACGCAGCTCGAGATCATGCCGATGCCGCCGGAGAAGGAGAACAAGGCGCTCTCGTGGCCGCACTGGCCGCTGAAGCTGCGCGTCTCCTCCAGCCAGGCGGAGGGGGCCAAGGTGGAGTACTCGATATCGACCACCGGATTCGCTGGCAAGAACGGCAAGGTCAAACAGCTGCTCTACACGCGGGTCGACGGCGCGCTGAAGCCGGTGCCGGGCAGCGAGGGCGAGCTGCCGGCCGACCTGGTGCTGTTCGCCATGGGCTTCTCTGGCCCGGTCGAGACGGGACTGCTCAATGAGCTCGGGCTCGCCGTGGTGCCGCGGGGCCGGTTCAAGGGGCTCGATGCCAACGAGCGCGACTACCGCGTCAGGTCGCGGCCCAGGCTGTTTGCGGCGGGCGACATCCGGCGCGGACAGAGCCTTGTGGTGTGGGCGATACGCGAGGGACGGCAGGCGGCGCATGCCATCGACCGATTCCTGATGGGCCACAGCGACCTGCCGCGCTAGCCCGACCGCGAACGCGTGGCGCGCTTGCAGGCGCCACTGCGCCTCCACCGATCTCACTCATCGCCGCGGGCATTGGATCCTCAGGACAAGCCCAGGATGACATGAGCCGGCCCTGGGTCCCGGCTCTCTGCGTCATCCCGAACGCGGCTTTCAGTATGATGTCTCAGGCTGGGAGGACACTCACGAGTTGTCCGAAAGAACTCTCCACCCTGAAGCTTCGATCCGTGCAACACTTCGCGCATCCGCCGCGTTTGTCAGCACAGGAGGTGGCAATGGCATTCGAAGACAAAAAAGCCGAGATCGGATTGCTGCTGACGCGCATGCAGAACGAGCCGGAAAGCCGGCGAGAGCTGTACCAACTGATCTTGCAGCAGCTCAACGAGCTCAAAGCCTACGGAATGCCGCTGCCTGA
>DASZQG010000104.1:0-21427 GCA_035550075.1 Hyphomicrobiaceae bacterium
GATCGCTAACGACGGGACATACGAATTGCCTGATCCTTCGCGGGATCAATTCGCCGCCGGGGACGAGGATGCGCTGGCGGGCATCGTTGATGGTCTCGATCAGGTGCTCCTCGAAGACATAGTTGCCGAGCGTTTCCGAAACAACGACGTCTGCCTGCGGCGGCCGGTCGACCTCGGTCGAGCGTCCCGCGACGATGGTGCAGTGACGCAGACGGTTCTGGCGGGCGAGGCGCGCCGCAACGCCGGCAACTTCCGCCGACTCGTAAAGGGTCACGTGCCTGGCGCCGAGCCGCGCCGCCACGAAGCCCAGATATCCCGTGCCGGCGCCGATGTCGGCCACGCGCGTTTGTCCCTTGACGATCACGCGCCGCAGCGCCTCGGCGAACGCGGCGTTGCGCACGCGATCGGCGATCAATACGCGATGATATTCGATGCGCATGCCAAGTCGGGGCCGGTGGCCTCTCCTCGTGAATTGGTGTCAATGAAACGCTTTGTTAGCACCCCGGGTCAGGCTCGAGCGAGGGGCGGGCTCGGCGATCGGGCCTTTCCAAGGCACCAATCGCGCAAAATGATTTGACGTCGGCTGCAGGAGGCAACATCTCACAGGAACGAAAGAGGCGCTGCTTCTGCAATGAACTACCGCCACGCGTACCACGCGGGAAACTTTGCCGATGTGCTGAAGCACGTGGTGTTCGTGCTCGCCATCGAATACCTCAAGCGCAAGGAGGCGCCGTTCCGGATCATCGACACACACGCCGGGCGCGGGCGCTACCTGTTGGATTCCGTGGAATCGGAAAAGACTGGCGAATGGCGCGGCGGCATCGGCCGCCTGATCGGCCCGGATGCAGAACCGCTGTCCGCTGATGCATCGCGCATTCTGGCGCCTTACCTCGACGCCGTGGCGGCCTGCAATGGCCGCCGCGGGCTCACCGTTTATCCGGGCAGCCCACTGATTGCGCGCAAACTGATGCGGCCGCAGGATCGCCTGATTGCAAACGAGTTGCATCCCGAAGACGGCGCCAGCCTGCGCATGCTGCTACGGCGCGTTCCGGCCGCGAAAGTGATGGCGCTCGACGGGTGGGTGGCGGTGCGCTCGCTGCTGCCGCCGCCCGAGCGTCGCGGGATCGTTCTGATCGATCCGCCGTTCGAGGCGGAGGACGAGTTTGCCCGCCTGGCCCACGGCCTTGCCGACGGCCTACAGCGCTTCGCCAGCGGGGTTTTCATCGCTTGGTACCCCATCAAGGATCCCAGGCGGGTGCGCTCGCTCCTCGATGCGGTCGCGGGCATCGGAGCAAAGGCCCTGCGCATCGAGCTTATGGTCCGCCAATCTACCGGCCAGGACAGCCTTAACGGGTGCGGACTGGTCGTGTGCAATCCGCCCTATGCCTTGCAGGGCCAGCTCGAAATTCTCATGCCCGAGCTAAGCCGGCGCATGGCCATGGAAAGGGCCGCCTCCTTCCGTCTCGAGCCTGTCAAAAAAAGTGAGACAAGAACGCCAATTTCTGACAAATCGCAAAAGCGGCGTATGCGCATTAGGACATAAAGTTCAAGCGCTAATTTGCCTTGCGCGCGGAAAGGCAATCATCGATACTCCGCCGCAGTTCGGGCGGCCTATCGACCCGGCGGAGACTGCTGAGACTGACCTGAGATGATTTGCGCAGACGCGTTACCGTTATCTCGCGCTCACGTTCCCCGACATCGGACGAGACTGCCTTGGCTTCACCCGCGCCAGGTCGCTTGCGGCTGACGCGATCCGCAATCTATTCGGGGACATGGAGACCTCGCATGCGGCAGAACGGAACTGTCAAGTTCTTCAATCAGTCGAAGGGTTTTGGCTTCATCACGCCGGACCAGGGCGGAAAGGATGTGTTTGTCCACATCACCGCCGTTGAGCGCTCTAACATCGGCCCGCTCGATGAAGGCATGCGCGTCTCATTCGAAACCGAGCCGGACAAGCGCGGCAAGGGACCCAAGGCCGTCAATCTTCAGATGGCTCAGTAACGCATTCGTCTCGCCCCGTATCCGTGGAGCCACGTGATGCGGGAATCTGTGGGCGGGCGCGACCGCGACGGCCGCGGACAGTTGCAAGGACAGCGATCTCAGGCAATCTGCCGAGGTTCGCTGTCTTTTTTTGTTACATGGAGCTTGGCGATGAGAAAGATCAGGCTGGCGCTGATGCCTGCCGTTGTTTTGGTTGCCGCGGTGGCCGCCGGAAGTTCAGGCGCGCAGGCTCAGTGCAACACCATCGGCGGCAAAGGCACGGCGTGGGATGCGGAAGGCGCAAAGTTCCAGGCCTATGAAGCCATGCTGCAGGGAACCGACTGGGGCATGTGGGCCGCCTGGATGGCAAGCGGCGCAAAGGTTGGCGATGCGCCCGGCTACAGCGTCAAGGGACTGCGGTTCAGATGTGGCAAGGGTGGCGTAGGCGCCGAGTGCCATGGCCGCGCGACCTTCTGCAAGAAGACGTAATTGAACGACCCCGAAAGGAGCAGCCCATGAACACGGTTTGGAAACTGCTGGTGCCGCCCGCGGCAGCGGCGTGCCTGCTCATCGCCGGCGGCGCAGCGCAGGCGGCCCAGTGCGTCGTGAAGGCGGGGCAGGGCACCAACACGACAGAGGAAGGCGCCAAGTCTCAGGCCTACGAAGCGGTCCTGCAGGCCACCGACTGGGGCATGTGGAGCGTGTGGATGGCTCAGGGCCAGAAATACGGGTCGGCGCCTGGATACAAGGTGAGCCACCTGAAGTCGCGCTGCAAAGCCGGCGGCCTTGGAAGCGAGTGCATCGTGCAGGCGAAGCTCTGCAAGTAGTCGCTTCAACCACCGTGACGCATCGGCAACGGCGGTTTGCGGAAAGTGCCGACCGCACAGCCTTCGCGACGCTGGGCGCTCGGCAAATTCCCGCCATCACGGCATAGTTCCCGCCGTGGGGATTTGCAGATTGGGAGAAAGCCGATGCAGAAAATCATGCAGGTTGCGCTTGGCGCGGCGGCCCTGATGGGGCTGGCCCTGGCCACCAGCGCCCCGGCCGCCGCTGCGAAATGCATGCGGGCGCAGGCGATGGGCGCCGGTATCACGCAGGATATGGCGCGCGAAATGGCCAACATGAATCTCGACTTCGCCATCAGCGCCAAGGGCGCCAAGGCGCGCGGCAAGGTGCAATACAAGTGCACCGGCGATCTTTTCGCGGAGTGCCGCGCGCGCCGTCGCGCCTGCTCGTAAAGGCTTTGGCGGGCCTCCCGGGCGCAACTCGGGAGGCCTGTCTTTCCGGGCGGGGCGGGCGCGCGAAGTTTTTACGAATTGGTTTCCTTCACGTGTTCTATAGTGGGGCGCGAATGAAGCCAGTCTTCAAAGGCAGGACCAGCACCATGGACTTGAGGGCAATAGTGTTGATCGCGTCAGCGGCAATGGCACTTGCACTGTGCGCGACTACAGTCCAGGCCGGCGAACGTCCTGAACGCGGCGCCTACTCCGGCAAAACCGCGCACGCGAAAGTGCGCCATCACCGCAAGCATGCGCGCGTCTATGGCTACTCGGCGCGGCGTGGCGGCTATTCTTATGAACCGGCCGATGTGACCAACACCTACGGCCAGTCCCGCACCAAGTTCGGCAGCACGAGCGTCTTCCGCGACCCTTTCACTGACCGGCAGACGGCGGCAGGTCCCTTCGACCACGGATTCTTCTTCGACTCCGGAATTGCACCGCGCGGCGGCGACTCTCCCTATCTGCATTGAGCTTTGCGCGGGCCGGTGGACAGCGTTGCGGCCAGGCGTGAGGGTGGCCGTATGGGGGAAGGATCTCGGATGCACGTGGCACGTTCAGTACGGTCTCTCGCAGCGATCGGCGTTTTGGCCCTTGCAACGGGCGCGCTGGTCGCGCCGGGTGCGGCCCGCGCCGGCTGCACGACGCTTGCCTTCTCCGTGAACGATTACGGCAAAGAGGGCCCCGCGCACGACGCCCAGACCCTGCTCGACAAATACATCGCCAACTGGACCAGGGCGCGCGGCATCAAGAAATATTCCGTGGGCAAGAAGGACGTCAGCTGCGAGCTGTTTCTCAACCTGATCGTGGTCGATGAGCACACCTGCAAAGCGAGCGCAAAAGTGTGCTGGGCCGATGGAGGCGCGCCCGCGCCGCGGACCGGGGCGCCTCGATAGGCTAGCGCGCGACCGGCATCATCGCCGGATCAGAGCGAGAGAATGCCTTTTAGATTCCCTGGCCTTCGACCTCACGCGACAACTCGTCGACTGCCTGCCGGGCGCCGGGCCAGAACGGATAGACGTCGAGCAGCCGCCGATACGCCGACAGTGCCGCCTTCTTCTGGCCGATCTCGCGCAGGATGCGGGCGAATACGTCGATGGAATTGAAATGGTTCGGATCCAGCGCCAAGACCCGGCGCAGGTCGCCTAGCGCGCGCCCCAGATCGTTGCGGGCGAAATGGACGTAGGCGCGCTGGTTCCACCCTTCTGCGAAATCGGGCGCCTGCTCGACGACGTGGTTCAGCAGCGTGAGCGCCAGGTCCAGTTTCTTGTCCCCGATCGCCTTGAGCGCGCGCTGCATCAACAGATCAACGGTGGGGCTGCCGGAGAAGAGCCACACCCGCTCGATGCTGTCGGCAATGGCCTTGGCGCTTTCCTCGCTGTCGGCGGTGGCAAGTAGCGCGTAGAGATCGGAGAGCGCCTTTTCGCGCTCCTCCGGCGTCTTCGGCAGCGAACTGTGCTTGCCGGGCTGCGGCGTCTGTGCGGCGGTGACCGGCGCGGGCAGGCCCGCGACGAGGAGGAGCACCACAAGGACGCCGGCCAGCCGCCCGGGCGTCGGCAGGGCGTGCAGGAGGGAGTGGCGACGCTCCTGCGACACGCGGTTCACCCCTGGCGTGCCTTGAAGCGCCGGTTGGTCTTGTTGATGATGTAGACGCGGCCCTTGCGGCGCACCAGCCGGTTGTCGCGATGGCGCGAACGCAGGGACTTCAGTGAATTGCGGACTTTCATTGCCGTTGCGCCTTTCGGGTGCAATGGTGGGCGCGACAGGGATCGAACCTGTGACCCCTACCATGTCAAGGTAGTGCTCTACCGCTGAGCTACGCGCCCCTCGCGCGGTAATAATTCGGCCCCTCGTATATCGGCAATCATGTGGCCCGGCAAGGGACGGATGGGCTAGCGCGGGCCGAGCAGCCGGTCGATCTCGCGCACAAGATCCTTCAGGTGGAAGGGCTTGGACAATACGCGGGCGTCCTTCAGCACATGCACGTTCGTGTTCAGAGTGACGGCTGCAAATCCAGTGATGAACATGACCTTGAGGTCCGGATCGAGCTCGGTTGCCAGCCGCGCCAGCTCGATACCGTCCATCTGCGGCATGACGATGTCGGTGAGCAGCAGCGTGAACGGTTCCTCCTTCAACCGTTCGTAGGCTTCCTTGCCATTGGCGAACGCCACCACCTCGTAGCCGGCCTTCGTCAGCGCCCGTTCCAGGAACCCGCGCATGGACTCATCGTCTTCGGCGAGCAGGATGCGCTTGACAGGCAGGTGAGACGGTTTGGCTGTCATTGTTTCGTCGAGCATTCCGGAGGATGATGCGGCAGCCCCTCAGTGCCGCAGTATGCAACAGTACGGCCAGTTCCCGCGTTGGCCGAGGAATCTGGCGCCAATTTGGTAAATGGGCAATGAAATTGGAATAGTTGCCCCGGCATAACTACTCTTCCACCGAAAGCCGGGCGTGGGAAAGTGGACAGTACGATGGGCGCTTGGCAAAGTGCCGCCAGCGACGTTCCTCACAGCAACGCGTGGGCCCCTACGGAAAACAAGAAAGTCATGGACCTGAGCGAACGCCGCGCGATCCTCGCCGAACTGACGCCGCCCTATCTCCTGCTGAAGCCGCGAGAACAATTATCGCCCGTTGTGTTCTGCTCGCCGCACTCGGGACGCATCTATCCGAAATCTTTCCTGGAAACCTCGAGGCTCGATGCTCACACGCTGCGCAAGTCGGAGGATTGCTTCGTCGATGAGCTGTTCGCCCCGGTTGTTGATCTCGGCGCGCCCCTGATCGCCGCGCGTTTTCCGCGGGCCTACCTCGATGTGAACCGCGAGCCCTACGAGCTTGATCCGGAGCTGTTCACCGGCCGGTTGCCGGATTTCGCCAACACCCAGTCGGCGCGCGTGATCGGCGGCCTCGGCACCATCGCCCGCATCGTTGCAGATACTGAGGAGATTTACCGCGAGCGCCTACCCGTCGGGGTTGCATTCGAGCGCATCGAGCGGCTTTACCGGCCCTTCCACACGGCGCTTGCGGGGCTGTTGGAAAGCACGCGCCGCCGTTTCGGCATGGCGGTGCTGATCGACTGCCACTCCATGCCGTCGGCCTCCATGGGCCAGCCGGCGGGCGGACGGCCGCATTTCGTCCTGGGCGACCGGTTTGGCGCCTCCTGCGACGCCAAGCTGACCCGCTTCGTGCGGGACCTTTTGCAAGGCCGGGGCTTTGAGGTGCATGTCAACCGACCCTACGCCGGAGGGTTCATTACCGAATACTACGGCAAGCCGGCCCAGGGGGTTCATGCGCTGCAGCTCGAGATCAACCGGGCGCTCTACCTCGACGAGACGACGCTTTCCAAGAGTCTCCATTTTTCCGAACAGGTGATGATCCTGTCCGAAGTGTCTGCCAAGATTTTCGAGGCGTTGCCCCTGCTCTTCGAGCGGCGCGCCGCTGCCGAATAGGCGCGGAGAAGCGAGCAAGGTCATGCTGCAGCGCAGCAAAAGGACACCGGTACGAGGTCGCGATGGCCCGCCGGGCTGCCGATTTGAGGAGGCTCGGGGAAAATAAAAGGGGCCGCCCGGAGTTCCGAACGGCCCAAGTCTAGGGAGGAAACGCCCAAGGAGGGCAGCGGGGAAGCGAAGAATTCACCACCCCGCACGCGTTGATTTAGATGTGCAGCGCACAATTTGCAAGCCGATTTTCTTGCATCGCAGAAATCACCCCCTCGCATAGCTGCCCGGCAGGGGAGGGGGGCGCGGCAGCGCGCGCGAAGCGACGGCCTGGGTAAAAGAAGGGGCCGCTCGAAGGTCGAACGGCCCAAGTCTAGGGAGGAAACGCCCAAGGTGGGCAACGGTGCGGCAGCCAAACTGCCAGCACCGCCAAGTCGCATATGGGCGTGTTCGATGTGCAGTGCAACTACCGTCCCTGCGGCAAGTGGCCCAATCCTGTTAGACTGTGGCTGGCGCGCAACTGGAGGTGGCCACACTTCAAACCAGCCTCCTATCCGTGTAGTCACGATCCGGCCTGGCGCTGGCCGGCCGTGGGCTTTTCTTTCCAGGAACAAGGGCAGCATTGGTGACCCCAGGACAGAACGTGCCGCCTGACAGGCTGGTGGGCTTCGCACACCGGCTTGCCGACGCATCCGCGGAGGCGATCACGCCCTTTTTCAGGACATCCCTCACCGTCCAGAACAAGTCTGCCGCCGGTGCGTACGACCCGGTCACCGAGGCCGACCGGCAGGCTGAGGACGCCATGCGTGCCCTAATCATGGCGAACTATCCCGGGCACGGAATCGTGGGCGAGGAAGGCGGCGAAACCCCGGGCGAAGGCCGCTACCGCTGGATGATCGACCCCATCGACGGCACACGTGCCTTCATCATGGGCTCACCGCTGTGGGGAACCCTGATCGGGTTAATCGAGGACGGAAAGCCGATACTCGGTGTGATGAACCAGCCGTTCACGCGCGAGCGGTTCTGGGCGGTGCAGGGACAGGCATACCTGCGCGTCGGCGACGGAGAGGCCCGTCGCCTCAAGACGCGCGCGTGCAGCGACCTCGCCAAGGTGACGCTGACCACGACCCATCCTGATCTCTTTTCACACCCGGCCGAAACCGAGGCGTTTCAGGCGCTGAAATCCCGCGCCACGCTCACGCGCTATGGCGGCGATTGCTACGGCTATTGCCTGCTCGCCGCCGGCTACGTCGATCTCGTCGTGGAAGCCGGGCTGAAGCCCTATGACGTGGCGGCGCTGATCCCGATCATCGAAGGAGCGGG
The DNA here is from genome assembly GCA_035550075.1 of Hyphomicrobiaceae bacterium. GTDB lineage: Bacteria > Pseudomonadota > Alphaproteobacteria > Rhizobiales > Hyphomicrobiaceae > AWTP1-13. Next base: position 8,015 of record DASZQG010000104.1, read on the forward strand.
CGGCGTGATTACCGACTGGCAGGGCGAACCCGCCCTGTCGGGCGGGCGCATCGTGGCCGCCGGAGACCCAAGGGTCCACGCGCAGGCCCTGAAAGTGCTTGGACGCGCCGGCTAAGCCGCCAGCGCGTCGACCCCCAGATACGCGTCGAACGCTGCCCAGAACATGCGCCGCGTCTCGTCGGTTTCCTGCAGGATCTCGTGGCGGGCCTGCGGGATAAGAACGTGCGTCCCGACCTTCAGCCGCACCGCAAATTCCTCAATGGCCTGCGTCGAAACAATCGTGTCCATGCCGGCCGCAAACAGGAGCAGAGGAACCGCGGCGCGCAGGGGGTAGTCCGGCGCCAGCAGTCTCGCGCTCGAGCGCAGCGCTGCTCGCAACCAGGCATTCGTCGGCGAGCCGAGCCCCAGCTCGGGCGCCGCTTCGATGATCATGCGGTTGCGCAAGTAGCGCTCGCGGTCGGACGTAAGCGGATTGTCCTCGTAGGCGCCGAGCTCGATTGGAAGATCGCTGCCCTGCCAGACGTAGGAGGTGCCGAACCCGGTAGCGGTTGCTACTTCCGCATAGATGCGCGACAGCAGCCGCGGGACCCCGAGACGCTTTTGCGAGATCGCAATCATCGGCGCGCTCAGCACCATGCGCGAGAACCAGGAACCCTGCAGAACCGCGTTGCGCAGAAGAATGTTGCCGCCCATCGAATGAGCCATGGCGACAAAGGGCGGCGGGCAGTCGGGAAGCACCACCTCGCGCATGAAGTAAGCCAGGTCTCGATCGTATTGAGAGAACGAGCGCACGTGGCCCTTGCGCGGATCAGCCAGCAGCCGCTGTGACCCACCCTGCCCGCGCCAGTCCATCGCCGCAACGGCAAAGCCGCGGCGACGCAGATCAGCCACCACCTCGAAATACTTTTCGATGCACTCGCCGCGACCGGGAAACAGGCAGATCGTTCCGCGGCGCGGTCCGCGCGTTGCGTCCCACCGCGCAAAGCGCAGGCTGATGCCGTCGTAGCCCTTGAAAAAGCCCGCAAGAGCGCCGCTGGGAACCGGGTTCTTGGCCAAGCTGACGAGATCCATGCCTACCTCGGCGCGTAGCGCGGAAGACCCGGTCTATAGCAACGCGCCGGTCAACTCGCCAGCGTGAGCCGCGCACCGGCGTCGTTTCCGCAGCAGACCACGGGAAAGGAAGGGCCCAGGCCCGCCGGCCGGGGCACGCTCATGCTTAGCCTCAGTATGCGTATCCCCAACGGCGCGCAAATGGTCCCCATGCACGGCGGGGCTCAAGCGGACGCGCCGCGAGAATTTCCCCGCTGCAGCGATGGATGGTCAGCTCGAACAGGCGGCCATTCGGGCGCCGCGCCTGAACCGTCGCCACCTCGCCGTGCAGGGCCGCGTCGTGGAAGTCATACCAGCCGGCGCTGGTGAGACGGTAGCGAACCTGCTCGCGTGGGACGCACGTGTTGTATTGCGGGCCGGGGCGATAGGAATAGCGCTGCGGCCCTCCGTACACGTCGTCATCGTCCTCGTCGCGATAGGCGGGAGGGCGCGGAGCGGGCGGCTGGTAGGCCGGCGGCGGAGGCGGATACCGGTAAATGTCGGCGTAGCGGGAATCGTCGTAGGCCGAACCGTACTGAGGAGCGGGACCCTCAAGGTCGGCCGCCATCGCTGGGCCAACGGCCGCAGCGGTCACCAGAGCCAGTGTGAGCACCCAGGTCTTCATCTGCATCTCCCTGACAAGCAACCGCGAGACAATGGGGCACACTGGAGGCCGAATTCTGAATGACCAATGAAAATCGATATGCTCAGGACGCCCTGAACTTCCCGGGCTTCGGGACCGCCGTGGCCTGCTGCCTCCCACTTGAAGTCCCTTTTCCGGCAATTACATAAGTTCTGCGCATGCCGTGAACGGGTGCGCACTGAGAGCTGCCTGGCCCAATTGGGCAGGTCACGCTGCCCACGCTGGCAGGCAGATAGCACACGTCGCTTCCAAAGGAGGACCTGTGATGCGACACGTTGATTTTGCCCCCTTCTATCGTTCCACCGTCGGCTTTGATCGCCTGTTCGACCTGCTCGGATCCGTATCCGGCTTCGACAGCGAGCCCGGCTATCCGCCTTATAACATCGAGCGACTGGGTGATGCCGACTACCGGATCACGATGGCCGTCGCCGGCTTCAGCCAGGACGAGCTGAAGGTCGATGTCAAAGAGCAGAGCCTGACGATCCGCGGCGAGAAGAAGGCCGACGCGGGGAAGCGCGAGTTCCTGCATCGCGGCATCGCCACCCGCACCTTCGAGCGGCGCTTCCAGCTTGCCGACCACGTCGAGGTGCGCGGCGCCAACCTGAAGGATGGCCTGCTGCACATCGACCTGGTGCGGAATGTGCCGGAGCGGCTGAAGCCGCGCGCGATTGCTATCAGCAACGGCGAAGCGCCGAAGCAGGTGGAAGCCGCGAACTAACCGAGGCAAGGCTTCTTGGAAGGAAGGGGCGCCTGCTGGCGCCCCTTTTCATTTCCGGTTGCGGCCCACGAGCTGCAGCCACTCGTCCTCGCTGAGGATTTTCACGCCGGCCTCGCGGGCCTTGGCGAGTTTCGATCCTGCGTCACTGCCGGCGACGACATAATCGGTTTTCTTCGATACGGAGCCGGCCACCTTGGCGCCGAGGCGTTCCGCCAGGGCCTTGGCCTCGCCGCGCGTCATCTGCTCGAGCGAGCCGGTGAAGACGACGGTCTTGTCCGTGATCGGCGAGGCGGCGGTTGTCCGCACGAAGCGTTCGACCGTGACCTGGGCGAGCAGCTCATCGAGTGCCTTGAGGTTGTGCGGCTCGCTGAAGAAGGCGCCCAGCGCATCAACCACCGTCGGGCCGATCCCTTCGATGTCATCGAGCTCGCGGTAGGCCTCGCTGTCGGGGCCACCCTTGGCGGCCGCCATGGCGGTGGCACGGAAGCCATCGATGGTGCCGAGGGCCTTGGCGAGGTCGCGTGCCGTCGTCTCGCCGACATGGCGAATTCCCAGCGCATAGATGAAGCGGTCCAGCGGGACTTTGCGCCGTGCCTCGATGGCCCTGAACAGATTTTCCACTGACTTCTGCCCGAAACCCTTCTTGTCGGCGAGCTTCCTCGGGGCGGCTGCGTCACGCTCCTGGAGCGTGAAAATGTCTGCCGGCTGCCTGATGTTCACTTCGCCGTCGGGTGCATCATAGAAGGCCTCGATCTGCTTTTCGCCCAAGCCTTCGATGTCAAAGGCATTGCGGGAGACGAAATGCTTCAGGCGCTCCTTGATCTGCGCGGCACAGATGAGGCCGCCCGTGCAGCGCCGCACGACGTCCTCGCGGCCGGTCTTCTGGTCGATCTCGCGCACCGCCTTGCTGGCGCACACGGGGCAGACCTCAGGCATCTTGAAGCGCCTGGTGCCCTTGGGACGCTTCTCCAGAACCACGCCCATCACCTGCGGGATGACATCGCCGGCGCGGCGCACGATCACCGTATCGCCGACGCGGATATCCTTGCGTGCGATCTCGTCCTCGTTGTGCAGGGTAGCGTTTGACACCACGACGCCGCCGACGGTCACGGGCTCGAGCTTGGCAGCCGGGGTGAGAGCGCCGGTGCGCCCGACCTGGATCTCGATGCCGAGCAGGCGGGTTGTCACCTCCTCGGCCGGGAATTTGTGCGCAATCGCCCAGCGAGGCGCGCGCGAGACGAAGCCGAGCCGCTCCTGCCAGTCGAGGCGATTGACCTTGTAGACGACGCCGTCGATGTCATAGCCGAGCGACGATCGTTGCGCCTGCATGCTGCGGTGGTACGCCAGCATCTCCTCGACGTTCGTGCACAAACGCATCAGCGGATTGACGGGCAGTCCCCAGCGCTTGAAGGCCTGGATGACGCCGGATTGGGTGTCGGCGGGCAACGTGCCGGTGGCGCCCCAGGCGTAGGCGAAAAACTGCAGCGGGCGCTTTGCCGTGATCGAAGAGTCGAGCTGACGCAGCGAGCCGGCCGCCGCGTTTCTCGGATTGGCGAATACCTTGCCGCCGTTGGCGGCCTGCTCCTCGTTGAGCTTCCTGAAGTCTGCGTGCGCCAGATAAATCTCCCCGCGCACCTCAATCAGGTCGGGCACATCCTTCGCGGACAGGCTGTGCGGGACCTGCCGGATGGTCATGACGTTGGGCGTGACGTTCTCGCCCTCGCTGCCGTCACCGCGCGTCGCCGCCTGCGTAAGCTTGCGGTTCTCGTAGGTGAGAGAGATGGATAACCCGTCGATCTTCGGTTCCGCGGCGAACTCGACCGGTGCGTCGGCGCTCAAGCCGAGAAACCGCCGCACGCGGGCGACGAAGTCGGCGACATCGTCGTCGGCAAAGGCGTTGCCCAGAGAGAGCATTGGCACGGCGTGACGGACCTTGGCGAACACTTCCAGCGGCGGCGCCCCAACGCGCGCCGAGGGACTGTCAGGACGGCGCAGATCCGGAAAACAGGCCTCGATCGCTGCATTGCGCTCACGCAGCTCGTCATAAGCGGCGTCCGAGATTTCGGGCGCATCCTTGCGGTAGTAGAGCGCATCGTGGTGCGCGATCTCGGCAGCCAGCCGCGCGAGCTCCGCCTTGGCTTGCGCCGGGCTGAGCTTGTCCGGCGCTATTTGGCTCAGATCTTTGGCTTTCATGGCGGCGAATTTGCCTCCGCCGGGCGGCGAAAGCCAGCCTCCGCGTGAAGAACTTCGGTGGCTAGTTCGTGTTCTGCGCAAAGCCCATCGGCGGGCGTGCGGTTGTGCTTGCGGTCGGCACGTTGCTCGGCACGCGCGGGGCCGGCATGTCCTCCGGTGCGGGCTGCCCGGGCGCCGGCGGGGCGGCAGCCGGGGCAGGCGCAGGTTTCTTGGCACCGGGCGAAAGCGTCTTCAGCACCTTGGTGAACCAGGAGTCGCCGTTGAGCTGCGGGCTGACACCGCCGGATTTCAGCAGCGCGTAGGCGCGCTTGTACCACTCCGAGTTCGGGAAGTTGTGCCCGAGCACGGCACCCGCCGCCTGTGCCTCGGGAATGACGCCGAGCGCCATGTTCGCTTCCACGATGCGGTAGAGTGCTTCCTCGACCTGCGGGGTGGTCTGGTATTCGGAAACCACGGTCTTGAAACGGTTGATCGCCGCCACGTGGTTGTTGCGCTTGAGGTAGTAACGCCCGACGTTCATCTCGGAAGCCGCCAGCACATCCTCCGCGATGCGAATGCGGTTCTGTGCCTGCTTGGTGTAGGGGCTGTCCGGGTATTGCTGCACCATGACCTTCAGCTCGGCCAGTGCCTTGCGCGTGGCCGTCTGGTCGCGAGCCGGGTCCTTGATCTCGTCGAAGCTGGCCGAGGCAATGATGTGATGCGCCAGCGCCGCGTCCTTGGTGCCCGGATGCATGGTGGCGTAGCGCTGCGCCGACGCCACCGCTTCGGGATACTTGCCGGCCTTATAGTAGGCATACGCCGCCATCACGATGGCGCGGCGCGCTTCCGGCGAATAGGGATGATTGCGGTCGACGTCCTCGAATTTCTTTGCCGCGTCGGAGTACTGGCCGCGCGAAAGCATGTCATCCGCATCGGCATACATCTTCGCCGGGGGATCGGGGTTGAGGGCCGCCTTGGCCGCATCGTTCGTCGAAGCGCAGCCGGCGAACATCGCGCCAGCCAGGAGAGCGATACAGGCCGCCAGACGCACTGCCGCGCCTGTCTTCAAGAGCCGCCCGGTCGCCCCGATTACCATACGCCCTTAGTCCCCGTATCGGCCCGGTTCTTGCGCCGGGTCATTTTCAGGCTCGGGCCGGATGGCCCGTTCACCAGCCCCTAGCATGCGAATCGCCAAAGGGACCAGCACGCTCTGCCCGCTTTGGTGCAAAATTATGGAGAGGGAGGCGGCTCGCCATCGGCTCAACGTTGCTACCAGAAGGCGAGTTCGACAGGGCCACCCGCTGGGGCAGCCCCGTCCGCAATCACGTGCGGTCGGCTGCGTAGGTGACGGCCGCGACCCCGAGCGACACGTCCATCGGCACCGTCTCGCGGACCCAAGGCGCGCGCACCATGGTCCAGGCCTCGGCGTCGGCGAACAGGGCCTGCAGGACCCGCGCATTCAGCTTGTGGCCGCCCCGGACCGAGCGGTAGGAGCCCACGATGGGGGCGCCGGCCAGGGCGAGATCGCCCACCGCGTCCAGCATCTTGTGGCGGACGAATTCCTGCGGATAGCGCAGGCCCTCGGCATTCATGATCTTCTCGTCGCCCAGCGCGATGGTGTTGTCGAGCGAGGCACCGAGCGCCAGCCCGGCTTTCCAGAGCGATTCTACATCGCGCATGAAGCCGAAGGTGCGGGCGCGGGAGATTTCGTTGCGGAAGGCGCCGGCGTTCATGTCGAGCGCAAGGCGCTGGCGGCCGATCAGCGGGCTCTCGAAATCGATCTCGACGTCGAGATGGAAGCTGCTGTGCGGGGCCAGCTCGCCCCAGCTGTCGCCGTCTTCGACGCGGATGGGGCGCAGGACCTTCAGGAATTTGCGGGGATGCGAGAGCTCGCGGATGCCAACGCCGTCAATGGCCGCGACGAATGCGGCAGCGCTGCCGTCCATGATGGGAACTTCGCGTGCGTCAATCTCGATGTAGCAGTTATCGACGTTCAGTCCCCTCAGGGCGGCCAGAAGATGCTCGACGGTGCCCACCGTCACGCCGGAATCATCACCCAGAACAGTGCAAAGCGTGAGATTCTTCACATAGCGGACGTCAGCGGGAATTTCTGAAATGATGCGGCCGCGCTTGGTAACCAGGAAGCGAAAGCCGGTATCCGCCTCTGCGGGGTGCAGCACCAGCGACACCGGTGCGCCGCTATGAACCCCCGTCCCCGACAACTCGATCTCGCGACCGATCGTCGTCTGTCGCGATCCGATAAATCGCTTGGACATCAGTGTCCCTCAGTCCCCTCATCGGCAAGGGTGCCAGTAGTCCGGCACCCCGTGCCCCCATCTCCCTTTCGCGGAACTGCCCCTGTAGCCCGGCCTTTCGGAGTGCCCCCGTGGCCGAATTTTGCGATCCCGCGTGGGATTATGAATCAAACGATACTGTGCTGTGCTGATTGGGGACAAATCACGGTTTCTTACACTCTATTACCGCGATGCATCACTTCCATCCGAGCCCCAGCTACTTTCTCTTGCGACTGAAAAACACCGGCATTTCAACTTCTTCACGCGCCTCTGGGTGGAGCGGCTGGCCGCCGGCTGCCTCCGCAGGATCGCGCCGCATGCCGCGCGCGGCGTTTGTCAAGCGCTGCAGTAGTCCCTTCCGGGGAATAGCTGATTCGGGTTGCTGGTGATAGGCGAAAGCCGAGTCACCAGAGCGGGCGTTGCCACTACGACCCCAGACCTTCTCGGCCCTCAGTGGCGGCGTCAGCGGATGACGCGGCGGGCCCGGCGGGCTGGCCGGCGCTGCATGCCCACGGGGCGCGCCAGGCTGTATCCCCAAGTGCGGCGTCGCCTCTCTGATGAGCACGTTGTTCGGCGCCCGCCAACCGTCCTGCGGGCCAGGCGGCGGGGCTGGATCTTCGTAGGCCGGGGCTTCGCCCATCGCCTGCCCGAGCCGATCGCGGAAATCCTGTTCGGGGGCCGCCTGCGGCTGGGCCGGCGCCCGACCGTTGCGAACCACGGCCATGCCCGAGGCGACAATCGACACGCGGACCTTGTCCCCAAGGGTTTCATCGAAGGTGGCGCCGACGATGATGTTGGCGTCGGGGTCGACTTCGTTGCTCACCCGCTCGGCCGCCTTCTCCACCTCCCACAGTGTCAGGCCGCGGCCGCCGGTAATGGACAGCAGGAGATTCTTGGCGCCCTTCAAGGTCACGCCGTCGAGCAGCGGGTTCACGATCGCCTCCTCGGCCGCGACGATGGCGCGCTGCTCGCCGGACGCCTCACCCGTGCCCATCATCGCCGTGCCCATGCCGGCCAGCACCGTCTTGACGTCCGCGAGGTCGAGGTTGATCAGCCCCTCCTTCAGCACTAGGTCGACAATGCAGGCGATGCCCGAATAGAGCACCTGGTCGGCCATGACGAAGGCCTCCGCGAAGGTGGTCCGCTCGGTGGAGACGGTGAACAGGTTCTGATTCGGAATCACCAGCAGCGTGTCGACATGCTGCTTGAGCTCGTTCACGCCGGCCTCTGCGACCCGCATGCGGCGGGAACCTTCGAACTGGAACGGCTTCGTCACCACGGCGACAGTGAGAATGTTGAGGCGCCGAGCCTCGCGGGCAATGACCGATGCCGCCCCGGTGCCGGTGCCTCCGCCCATGCCTGCCGCGATGAACAGCAGATGCGAATCCGCAATCGCCGCGCGGATATCCTCGACGGCCTCCTCCGCGGCCGCCTCGCCGATGTCGGGCTTGGAGCCCGCACCGAGACCCTCGGTGAGATTGGCACCAAGCTGGATGCGGCGCTCGGTGGCCGAGGCCGCCAGTGCCTGCGCGTCCGTGTTGGCGACGACGAACTCGGCGCCGGACAAACCGGCCGCGATCATGTTGTTGACGGCGTTGCCGCCGGCGCCGCCGACGCCGATGACGGTGATGCGGGGTTTCATGTCGGTGACCTTCAACATGTAACGGGTGTGTCCATCTCGAGATGCGGATGTCGGACTTTCAAAAGCTTTCCTTGAGCCACTGGCCGACGCGCTGCAGATAGCCACTGGGAATCGCGGCCAGGTCGCGGATGCCGGCGCGCACGCCGGCGGACGCATCAAGAGCGACATGTACAAGGCCGACCGCAGTGGAGAGCGCGGGAGAGCACAGCTCCGGCGGCAGGCCATTCAGATGGGGAGGACCGCTTTGCCGGGCCGGGCGGCCAAGTATCTCCGCGCCCAGCCGGCTCATGCCGGCCAAATCGCTGGCGCCTCCCGTCAGCACAGCCCGCTGGGTGGCATAGCGCGCAACGCCGAGCCGTTCGACCCGCTCCGCGACGTGACCGAAGAGGCTCGACATGCGGCTTCTCACGATCTCGCGGATATGGCCCCTGGTGACCTGGAGCAGCAGCGGATCGTCCTCCTCGCCGGCGCGCGTATAGGAAATCACCTCGGTATCGTCGGCTCCGCCGGGCTCCAGTGTGCCATATTCCTTTTTGATTCGCTCGGCCTCGGACAGGGGAACCGACAGGGCACGCGCGATGTCCATCGTGGCGTGGTTTCCGCCCACCAGCACGGCGTCCACCGCAAGCAACTGTCCTTCCGCGAACACGGAGAGCGTCGTCGTGCCGGCACCGATGTCGGCGCAAAGCACGCCCAGCCGGCGCTCTTCCTCCGTGGTCGCCGCAAGTCCGCTGGCGAGCGGCGCAGGCGCGAGGCCCGCCGCGGAGATGTAGGCCCGCTCGATGGTATGCAGCAGGTTGTTGAGCGGCGGATCGTCCGCGGTGACGACGTGCATGTCGGCTGACAGAACGCGCGCCGCCATGCCGCACGGGTTGCGCGCACCGGCGACGCCGTCCAGCCGATAGGAGAGGTGGTTGAGGTGCAGGAGCGTGCGTCCGTGCAGCTCCGCGTAGTTGCGGCCGGCATCGGTGAGCTGATCGATGTCGGTGGCGCTGACAAGGCCGTCTTCGATCCCGCGCTCGGCCGTCAGCGTGGCCGATTTCAGCCGGCCGCAGGCGACGGCGACGAACACCCGCTCCAGCGTTATGCCGGACATGCGCTCGGCCTGAGCAACAGCTTCGCGAATGGCCTCCTCGGCCTCGTCAAGCTCGATCACCACACCTGCCTTCAGGCCGCGGGTCGGCTGCTGGCCGATGCCCAGGAGCTGCGCGCGATCGATCCGGCGGCGCGCTCCCGCCGGCGCGGCCACGATCAGGCACACGGTCTTGCTCGTGCCCACATCGAGCACGCCGATGATTTCGGAGGTCTGCTGGTGTCCGGGCTTACTGGTCATGGCACGCGCTCCCGCTACACGCGGCGACCTCGCTCGCGGCGAGGCGAGCAGGCACGGCCGGCACGGCGGCTGTCGCCGCAGGGACTGGGGCCGATACTTCGCGCAGCAGGACCCGATCCGGCACCCGGAGATCGATTTCCTCGCCGGCGCCAAATCCGGCTTCCATCAGTGCCGCGGCGCGGCGCAAGGCGGCAGGTTCCCCTTCGGCCGGCAGCGCGATCACCAGCCCGGTGGCGAGGCGCAAAGTCCAGCGGCGGCGGCCGACACGCTCGGCGACGGCGAGCTGCTGTGCCAGCACGGGAAATTCACGAAGCATGGCAAACAGCGCGGCGGCCTGCGTGGAGGCGCCGGCGCCGGCAATGCGCGGCAACGGCTGGGTGAGGTTTGCCGGCATCGGCCCGAGCACGCGGCCCATGCTGTCGATCAGCAGCTCACTACCGTCGATGTGCCAGGCGGCAAACGGGGCCCGCTCGGTGATGCGCACATCGAGACGGTCGGGAAAAACGCGGTCGATGCTGGCATGCGCCACCCAGGGCAGGCCTTCGATGCGCTTCTGGGCGGCACCGCTGTCGAAGCTGAGCAGCGTGCGGGCGCGAGCAAAATCCAGGGCGTCGTAGATATCGCTGTCGGACGTGTAGCGTTGGCCGCTGACCGCAACCTGCATCAGGCCGAAGCCCGCAACCTCGGCGAGGCGCTCGATGCGGTCCATGATCGACGCGCTCGACCGGGTGACGGCGACGAGCATGAACACGGCACAGGCCGCCCCGAGCACGGCAAGGCCGATGCGGGAATGCGAACGGCTGCGGGGCGGAGGTGGATCGCCGGCAAAGATGCGGGACAGAATGCCGGTGGAAGCTTCAGAGGGCTTGAGCGGCTCGGCGTGCGTCCACAGCTCCGCCCCCGCGTCTACCGGTTGCAGCTCGCGTCCTCGACCATCCAGCTCACGAGGTCGGCGAGCGAAAGGCCAGCGTGTTGCGCCAGCTCCGGTACGAGAGAGGTCGCTGTCATGCCAGGCTGCGTGTTCACCTCCAGGCAAACCAACTCTCCCGTACCACCCGGTGTGTCGTCCAAGCGAAAGTCGGCTCGCGAAACCCCGCGACATCCCAATGCTTTATGAGCCGTCAACGTTAACTTCTGCACCAATTCGTAAACTTTCGATGAAAGCGGGGCTGGCAGCACGTGGCGAGAGCCGCCTTCCACGTACTTTGATTCATAGTTGTAGAAGCCAAGCGACTCCGCGGGGATGATCTCGGTGACCCCGAACACCCGCTCGCCCATCACGGCGCAGGTGAGTTCGCGGCCGGGGATGAAAGGCTCGGCCATGATTTCTTCGCCGAACGCCCAGGCGGGATCGTTGAGCTCCTGGGGCGGATGCGCGTGATCCTTGCCGACGATGAACACCCCGACGCTCGACCCCTCGGCGATGGGCTTGAGCACATAGGGGCGCGGCAGGGCATGCTTGCGCGCGGCCTCGGCGCGGGTGACGATTCTGCCTCCCGGAACAGGTACGCCCGCCGCCTGCAGCACGTCCTTGGCGCGTTGCTTGTGCATCGCCAGCGCAGAGGAGAGCACGCCGGAATGCGTGTAGGGGATTGCGAGCAGTTCAAGCAGCCCCTGGACGCAGCCGTCCTCGCCCCAGCGCCCGTGCAGCGCGTTGAAGACGGCATCGGGGGCGATCTCGGCAAGCCGCTGCGCCACGTCGCGGCCGGCATCGAGGCGCGTGACGCGGTAGCCGGCCTGTTCCAGGGCGTCGGCGCAGGCGCGGCCCGAATTGAGGCTGACCTCGCGCTCGGCTGACAAGCCGCCCATCAGCACGGCGACGTGATGGAACTTGCGCGCACTGGCCGACATCGTCATGGCACGCGTGCCTCCGCCAGCATCGCCCCCACCGGACGGCCTTCGAGCGGCAGGCCGAGGCGAATGATCTCCCACTCGAGCCGCGTGCCGGTCGCCGCCGCCACCCGCGCGCGCACGGTCTCGCCCAGACGCTCGATGTCTTCGGCGGTGGCATTGCCGTCGTTGATGAGGAAGTTGCAGTGCATCTCCGACACCTTGGCGCCACCCACCCGCAAGCCGCGGCAGCCGGCAGCGTCGATCAGCTTCCAGGCGCTGGCGCCCGGCGGGTTCTTGAAAGTTGAGCCGCCGGTGCGCTCCTTCACCGGCTGGTTGGCCTCGCGATAGTCGGCGACCTCGCCCATTTGCTTGAGGATGTCCGAAGGCTCGCCCGGCGTGCCGCGATAGAGGGCTTGCGTGAAAATCCAGTCATCCGGCACGCCGCTGTGACGGTAGGAGAAGCCCATGTCGGACCGCGAGAGCACATGGACGTTGCCCTGGCGGTCGACCGCGCGCGCCTCGACCAGTACGTCGGCGGTCTCGGTGCCGTGCGCGCCGGCGTTCATGCGCAGCGCGCCGCCAACCGAGCCGGGGATCCCGCGATAGAAGGCGAGGCCGGCGATGCCGGCGTCCGCGGCTGCGCGCGCGAGCTTGGCGTCGGGAACGGCCGCGCCGGCGCGAATGTGATGATCCTCTTCCGGTGCAATCGTGAAAAAGCCGCGGCCGAGGCGGATCACAATGCCCGGCACGCCGCCGTCGCGCACCAGCAGGTTGGAGCCCAGCCCGACCACCGTGACCGGGAGCCGGGACGGCATGGCTTTGAGAAAGTAGGCAAGATCGGCCTCGTCTGCCGGTGTGAACAGCACCTGCGCCGGGCCGCCGACACGGAACCAGGTGACGTCCGCCATCAGGCTGTTGGCAGACAGGCGGCCGCGCAACTGCGGCAGCGCCGCCTTCAGCTCGGGCACCAGGTCGGGAAATCTCACAGCGCGCCTCCCGCGCGCGCCGGCTCGACGGCCAGCCACTCCGGCAGCGCGTGCGCCCATTCGCTGCTGTTGCCGGCGCCGAAGCAGATGACGATGTCGCCGGTTCGCGCCAGCCGGCGCAGCACGGGGGCAATGTCGCGCTCGCTGTCGACGGCGGTGACGCTGCGGCTGCCGGCGGCGCGGATGCCCTTCGCCAGCGCAATGTGGTCGACGCCCTCGAGCGGCGGCTCGCCCGCCGAATAGAGCGGCGTCACGACAATGCTGTCGGCGTCGCCGAAGCAGGCGGAAAACTCACCGAACAGATCATGCACGCGCGTGTAGCGGTGAGGCTCGACGACCGCAATGATGCGCCCACGCGCTCCCGCGCGCGCCGCTTTCAGCACGGCGGCGATCTCGACGGGGTGGTGGCCGTAGTCGTCATAGATATTGACGCCGTTCCAGGTGCCGGTGAGCTGGAAGCGCCGCTTGACGCCGGAGAAGGTCGCGAGCGCTTTGCGGATCGCCTCGTCGGGGATCCCGGCTTCGCCGGCGGCAGCGATGGCGGCGAGCGCATTGAGGGCGTTGTGGTGGCCAGGCAGCGGCACGCTCCAGCCCTTGAGGCTGCGCGCCCCACCGCGCATGCGCGCGCCAAGTTCCGCGTCGAAGATCGTGTCGGTGCCCTGGACACGCACAGAGGCGAGGTGCAGGTCGGCCTCCTTGGCCG
>DASZQG010000105.1:0-10108 GCA_035550075.1 Hyphomicrobiaceae bacterium
GCGCGCCGCAAGGGACGCGGCTGGCGGATTTGGCGCGTACCCTACTCCTTCAGCTCCGTCACCCAGGTCACGAATTCACTGAGCGGAATGCGTTCGGGGGAGAAGGTGTTGACCTTCTCGTTGGGGTCGGGATAGCCGAGCGCCATGCCGCACACCACCATCTGCTCGGGCGGTATGCCGAGCCGCCGCTGCAGCACGTCGTGGACGGTGAGGAACGCGGCCTGCGGGCAGGTTTCCAGTCCGAACTCGCGCGCGGCGATCATGATCGACTGCAGGAACATGCCGTAGTCGAGCCACGAGCCGAGGTCGAGATCGCGATCGATGGAGAAGATCAGGCCCACCGGCGCGTCGAAGAACTTGTAGTTGCGCCCGTGCTGGGCGTGCATCTTGTCCTTGTCCTGGCGGCCGATGCCGAGCAGCCCATAGAGGCCCCAGCCGCACGCGCGCCGCCGCGCCAGATACGGCTCGCGCCACTTCTCGGGGTAATAATTGTACTCGCGCTTCGACATGGCCCCGGAGTCGTAGATCTGCATCAGCTCGGCCACCAGCGCGTCGCGCACCGCGCCTTGCAGCACCCACACCCGCCACGGCTGCACGTTGCTGCCCGAGGGCGCGCGGCCCGCGGTGCGCAGGATGCGTTCGATCAGCTCGCGCGGTACGGGCTTGGGCAGAAACGCGCGGTTGCTGCGCCGGCCGGTAATGGCCTCCTCGACGCTCATCATGGCGGGGGTTTCCTGTCGTCCTGGACCGCGGGCCGCATGCCGGCAGCCGCGCGGCTATTGCGGGCGGACCATGGCACGGCCTAGTTTTCGGGGTCAATCGCGCGCCGCCCGCGCGCCGCCCCAGGGAACCGCCACGCCATGCCGATCGATCCGAACGCCGCCGATCTCACCGTCGCCGTCATCGGCACAGGCACCATGGGGCGCGGCATCATGCAGGTCTGCGCCCAGGGCGGCATGCAGGTGCTGGCCTTCGACGAGAAGCAGGGTGCTGCCCAGGCTGCGCGTGATTACGTCGCCGGCATGCTGGCGCGGGTTGCCGCCAAAGGCAGCCTGCCGCCGGGCGAGGCGGAGGCCGCCACCGCACGCATCCGCGTCGCGGCCGGCATGGCCGAACTGGCCGGCGCCGCCGTCGTCATCGAGGCGATCGTGGAGAGGCTCGACGCCAAGCAGGCGCTGTTTGCGCGGGTGGAGGAGATCGTCGGGCCCGACACCATCATCGCCTCCAACACGTCCTCGATTCCGATCACCGCCATCGCGGCGGCCTGCAAGCGCCCCGAGCGCGTCGGCGGCATGCATTTCTTCAATCCGGTGCCGCTGATGCGGCTGGTCGAGATCATCCCCGGCCTGAAGACCGCGCCCTGGGTCACCGAGGCGATGATGGCGCTGGGCCGGCGCATGACGCGTGAGCCGGTGCTGTGCACGGACAGCCCCGCCTTCCTCGTCAACCACGTGGGCCGCGCGTTCGTGCCGGAGGCGCAGCGCATCCTGACCGAGAACATCGCCGGCGCCGAGGACATCGACCGCATCCTCACCGGCGCGCCCGGCTTCCGGCAGGGGCCGTTCGCGCTCGCCGACATGGTCGGCATCGACATCCAGCACGGCGTGATGGAATCGGTTTTCGCCCAGTTCTACGGCGAGCCGGCGTTTGCGCCGATGAACCTGTCCGCGCTGCGCGTCGCCGGCGGGCTGCTCGGCCGCAAGACGGGTGCCGGCTGGTATCGCTACGACGAGGCCGGCAAGCCGATCGTGCCGCCCGCAGCCCCGCCGCCGGCGGCACGGCCGAAATCGGTGTGGGTGCGTCCCAGCGAGCATCACCCGGATCTGCAGGCACCGCTGATCGAGCTGTTCCGCAAATCCGGCGTCGAGGTCGAACCCGGTGACCGGCCGAGCGCCGGCGCACTGATCGTGCTGACGCCGGTCGGCTGGGACCTGTCCACCGCCTGCGCCGACCTGAAGCTCGACGCGCGCCGCACGGTTGCCGTCGATGTGCTGTTCGGCCTCAAGGGTCCGCGCACGCTGATGGTGACGCCGGCCATCGATCCCGAGATGCGGGAGGCCGCGCGCGGCCTGCTCGGCAGCGACGGCCAGCCGGTGGTGGTCATCAACGACAGCCCCGGCTTCGTGGCGCAGCGCGTGGTCGCGATGATCATCAACATCGGCTGCGGGGTTGCCCAGCGCAACATCGCCACGCCGGCCGACATCGACAAGGGCACCAAGCTCGGCCTCGGCTACCCGTTCGGTCCGCTCGAGTGGGGCGAGCGCCTCGGCGCGGGGCGCGTGCTGTTCATCCTCGAGCGCTTGCAGGCATTCTATGGCGAGCCGCGCTATCGGCCCAACCCATGGTTGAAGCGCCGCGTCGCGCTCGGCCTGCCGCTGTCGGCGCCCGAAGGCCGCTGAAGCGCCGGGCCGCCCGCCCAGGCAAAAAACAGCGCCGGGCTTATCCCCGCCCCCCTGCCACGGGCGCATACTGCGCTTGTTCAGCCGCGGCGGGTGTCCAAACCCCGCTTCGGCGGGAACCAGGGCCCAAAAGGTCCTGCGCTCTTTGACAAGTGAATGAACCGGTCCGCCGCGCGGCCTGCGCCGCCCGCGCGCTTTCGCGCATTGGTGAATCGCGTGTTTCTCGACCCGTGCCGCCCGTCCCCTCTCCCCGCTCGCGGGGAGAGGGGCACGGTGAGCGGCAGACGCCACGCCACCGCTGCTTGTGTGGCCGCCGCTCACCCCAGCCCCCTCCCCACGCTGGTGGCAATCGCTTCGCGGGCAGCCTGGCGTGGGGAGGGGGAGGGCCCCCGCGCGCTTGCAATTGCGGCCCCCGCGACTAAGTTGCGCGCACCGCCGGACAGCCATGACCACCAAAGCCAAAATCTGCGGACTGAAGACCGAGGCTGCGCTCGACGCCGCGCTCGACGGCGGAGCAGACTACGTCGGCTTCGTGATCTTCCCGCCGAGCCCGCGCCACATCACGCCGGCCGACGCCCGGCCGCTGGCTGCCCGCGCCAAGGGCCGCGCCCAGGTGGTGGCGCTGGTGGTCGACCCTGGCGACGACCTGCTGGCCGAGATCGATGCCGCGCTCGCCCCGGACATCTTCCAGCTTCACGGCGATGAGCCGCCCGAGCGCGTGGCTGAAATCCGTACCCGCTTCGGCCGCCGTGTAATGAAGGCGATCAAGGTCGCTGCCGCCGGCGACGTCGCCGAGGCGCGCCGCTACGAGAAAAGCGCCGACCTGATCCTGTTCGATGCCAAGCCACCCCCCGCCAGCACCCGGCCCGGCGGCCACGGCGCCGTCTTCGACTGGCAGCTTCTGCACGGCGTCACGTGCAGCCGGCCCGTCATGCTTTCCGGGGGCCTCACCCCGGACAACGTCGCCGAGGCCATCCGTGCAACCGGCGTCGCGATGGTGGACGTCTCCTCCGGCGTCGAAAGCCGGCCGGGCGAGAAGGATTTGGCCCTGATCCGCCGCTTCCTTCAGGCGGCAAAGGGCGTTAAGCAGGACTAGCAGCGGGCGCGGTTTGCACCCGCGTCCAGGGTTCGCCGGAACGGCGTGTGATGGCATCCGAACAGAAAAGCACCGAGACGAAACTCAACACCTACCGCGGCGGCCCCGACGACAAGGGCTTCTTCGGCATCTTCGGCGGCCGCTACGTCGCCGAAACCCTGATGCCGCTGATCCTCGACCTGGAGCGCGCCTACGACGAGGCCCGGCGCGATCCCTCCTTCCAGCGCGAGCTGACCGACCTCAACGCCCACTACGGCGGCCGGCCGAGCCCGCTCTATTTCGCCGAGCGGCTCACACAGCACCTCGGCGGCGCCAAGGTGTATTTCAAGCGCGACGAGCTCAATCACACCGGCAGCCACAAGATCAACAATTGCCTCGGCCAGATCCAGCTCGCGCGCCGCATGGGCAAGACGCGCATCATCGCCGAGACCGGCGCCGGCCAGCACGGGGTGGCGGTGGCGACGGTGTGCGCCCGCTTCGGCCTGCCGTGCGAGATTTTCATGGGCGCGGTCGATGTCGAGCGCCAGAAGCCCAACGTGTTCCGCATGAAGCTGCTCGGCGCCAAGGTCAACGCCGTGACGTCCGGCGCGCGCACGCTGAAAGACGCCATGAACGAGGCGCTGCGCGACTGGGTCACCAACGTGCGCGACACCTATTACATCATCGGCACGGCGGCCGGCCCGCACCCCTATCCAGCCATGGTGCGCGACTTCCAGTCGGTGATCGGCAACGAGGTGCGCGAGCAGATGCAGGAGGCGGAGGGCCGGCTGCCCGACACCCTGGTGGCGTGCATCGGCGGCGGCTCCAACGCCATCGGCCTGTTCCATCCCTTCCTCGACGACAAGAGCGTGGCGATCTACGGCGTGGAGGCCGCCGGCCATGGTCTCAAGGTGCCGAACGGGCACGCCGCCTCGATGAACGGCGGCCGCCCCGGCGTGCTCCACGGCAACCGCACCTACCTGCTGCAGGACGCGGACGGGCAGATCCTGGAAGGCCATTCGATTTCGGCGGGGCTCGACTATCCCGGCGTCGGCCCCGAGCATTCCTGGCTCAAGGATACCGGCCGCGTGACCTATGCCTCCGCCACCGACAAGGAGGCACTTGAAGCTTTCCAGCTTTGCACGCGGCTCGAAGGCATCATCCCGGCGCTGGAGCCGGCGCACGCGCTGGCGTTCGTGACCAGGCTGGCGCCGACGCTGCCCAAGGACAACCTGCTGGTGATGAACATGTGCGGCCGCGGCGACAAGGACATCTTCGCCGTCGCCGACCATCTCGGGATGAAGATGTGACGACGCCATCCCGCATCGACCGCCGCTTTGCCGAATTGAAGGCGCAGGGCCGCAAGGCGCTGGTGACGTTTGTCACCGCCGGCGATCCCGACTTCGAAACCTCCCGGCAGGTGCTGTTCGGCCTGCCCGCCGCCGGCGCCGACGTCATCGAACTGGGCATGCCGTTCTCCGACCCGATGGCCGACGGCCCGGCCGTGCAGGCTTCCTCGCTGCGGGCGCTGAAGGCAGGGCAGACCACCAGGCGCACCTTGGAGCTCGTGCGAGCATTTCGCGCAAAGGACGACGCGACCCCCATCGTGCTGATGGGCTACTACAATCCGATCTACGTCTATCCCGCCGAGACGTTTCTCGACGATGCGGTGGCCGCCGGCGTGGACGGCCTGATCATCGTCGATGTGCCGCCGGAGGCGGACGACGAGCTGTGCCTGCCGGCGGTGGCGCGCGGCCTCAATTTCATCCGGCTGGCGACTCCCACCACAGATGCCAAACGCCTCCCGGCCGTGCTCGCCAACACGTCCGGCTTTCTCTACTACGTCTCCATCACCGGCATTACCGGCGCCGCGGCGCCGGACGTGGCTGACGTGCACGCCCACGTCGCCCGCATCAAGCGCTCGACCGATCTGCCGGTGGCGGTCGGCTTCGGAGTGCGCACGCCCGAGCAGGCCAGGGCCATCGCGGCCGGCGCCGACGGCGTGGTGGTCGGCTCCGCACTGGTTAACGCCATCCGCGACAACCTGGATCGGAACGGCAAGGCGACTGGAAAAACAGTGTCCAGTGTCTTAGATCTGGTGAAAAGTCTCGCGCAGGCATTGCGCGCGCCCTGAAGCAGGCGCAGACCGGCCCTGCCGGCAAGGCCGCCCAAGTGGGTGGAACTTAACGAGAAATCTGCGCTGGGTTGCGGGTCCAGGACCGGTACTGTAGGAGCATGTTGAGTGAATTGGATCAACAACATTCGCCCGAAGATCCGGTCCCTGCTCTCCAACAGGCGGGAGATCAAGGAGAACCTGTGGGTCAAATGCCCGGAAACCGGGCAGATGGTGTTCTACAAGGACGTCGAGGCGAACCAGTTCGTCATCCCCGGCTCCGACTATCATATGCGCATGAGCGCGCAGCAGCGGCTCCTGCACCTGTTCGATGGCGGCGAATACGAGAAGGTGCCGGTACGCGAGGTCGCGCAGGATCCGCTGAAATTCCGCGACGGCCGCCGCTACACCGAGCGGCTCAAGACCGCCAAGGGCGAGACCGAGCTCGATGACGCGGTGCTGATCGGCCAGGGCCTGCTTGAAGGCCGCGAAGTGATCGCCGCGGCGCAGGACTTCCGCTTCATGGCCGGCTCGCTCGGCATGGCCGCCGGCGAGGCGGTGATCGCGGGCATGCTGCGCGCGGTCGAGCGGCACGCACCCTTCATCCTGTTCGCGGCCTCCGGCGGCGCCCGCATGCAGGAAGGCATCCTATCGCTGATGCAGATGCCGCGCACCACCATCGCCGTGCAGAAGCTGCGCGAGGCGCGCCTGCCCTACCTGGTCGTCCTCACCGACCCCACCACCGGCGGCGTCACCGCCTCCTACGCCATGCTGGGCGATATCCACATCGCGGAGCCCGGCGCGCTGATCTGTTTTGCGGGGCCGCGCGTCATCCAGCAGACCATCCGCGAGCAGCTTCCGGAAGGGTTCCAGAAAGCCGAGTACCTGCTGGCGCACGGCATGGTCGACATGGTCGTCCATCGCCACAAGCTGCGCGAGACGCTGGCCAACCTGTGCTCCCTGCTGACCCACAACGTCGCCGTTGCCCACCCGGTGGTCGCCCCGGCTGTGACCCACGCGCGGGATGGCTCCTACATGAACGGCAGCGCCGTCGACGGGCGCACCATCGAGACGCTGGCGCGCGCGCCCGACGCCATCGACCCCGAGCCGGTCGACGACGACGACCGCTTCGAGGCAAAGACCAAGCCCGGGTCGCGCGACGCGCGCAACTGAGGCGCCGCGGCCCCCTCCTCCCAACCTCCTTCCAACCGGGCGAATATCTGCGGCCCATACGTCCGCCCTCTGCGTGTGCTAGGAACGTGAATGCCCACCAGCGACCAGCTTCTGGCCGATCTCAGGACCTTGCATCCGCGGCTCATCGACCTGTCGCTGGACCGCATCCGTGGTCTGCTCGCCAAGCTTGGCAATCCGCAGGATCGCCTGCCGCCGGTCATCCACGTCGCCGGCACCAACGGCAAGGGCTCGGTGTGCGCCATGCTGGCCGCAATGCTGCAGGCCGCCGGCCGGCGCGTGCACGTCTACACCTCGCCTCACCTGGTGCGCTTTCACGAACGGATCGCGCTCGCCGGGCCCGACGGCAAAACGCACCCCATCGGCGAGGCCGAGCTGGTGGAGCGCCTGCGCGCCGTCCAGCGCGTCAATGCCGGCGATCCGATGACGTTCTTCGAGATCACCACCGCCGCGGCCCTGCAGGCCTTCGCCGATCACCCGGCCGACGCCCTCGTTCTCGAGGTGGGCCTGGGCGGCCGGCTGGATGCCACCAACGTCGTCGATCGCCCGGCGCTGTGCGTGATCACACCGGTGTCGATGGATCACGCCGACAAGCTCGGCGACACCGTCGCCGCCATCGCCGGCGAGAAGGCAGGCATCCTGAAGAAACGTGTTGCCGCGGTCATCGCTCCCCAGCCGCAGGAGGCGATGGATGCCATTCGCGGCGTCGCCGCCATCCTGGAGGCGCCGTTGCTGGTCTGGGGCGAGGACTTCGAGGCATTCGAGCAGCGCGGCCGCCTCGTCTACCAGAGCGAGGGGCGCCTGCTCGACCTGCCGCTGCCGGCGCTGATCGGCCGCCATCAGATGACCAACGCCGGCACGGCCATTGCCGCTGCGCTCCACCTGCCGTCCGGCCTAGTGCCGGGCGACGAGGCCATCGAGCGCGGCCTGTTGGAGGTGCGCTGGCCGGCGCGGATGCAGCCGATCAGCAATGGTCCGCTGTCGCGGCTGCTGGCGCCCGGCTCGGAGCTTTGGCTCGACGGTGGCCACAATCCCGCCGGCGGCCAGGCGATCTCGCAGACGCTCGCTGAGCTCGAGGAGCGCGCACCCAAGCCGATCGCCTTGATCGTCGGCATGATGGGCCAGAAGGACGCGGCCGGATTCCTGGGCAACTTTCGCGGCCTTGCACGCCGCGTCGTCACCGTGCCGGTGCCGGGCACGCATGAAGCCCCCCGCGATCCATCCACGCTCGCGGCCATCGCCGCCGGCTGCGGCTTCGCGGCCGAGGCCGCAAGCGATGTGACGGCGGCTTTGCGCCGCCTGCGCCAACTCGAGCCGGGCCCGCAGCGCATCCTGATCTGCGGCTCGCTCTATCTCGCCGGCCAGGTGCTGGCGCTGCAGGAAGGCGTGCAGGCGCAGGCGAACTAGACGCCGTAAGGCCCCGACGTCGGGTGGAAGCGCCGGAACGCCGCCACCATGAACGCCAGCGTGATCACCAGCAGCACGATCTCAGCACCCAGAAACAACGGCTCGGACTGGGTCGGCGCCAGCGGGCGCAGGACGGCAATCTTCTGGAATGCCTGCACGACGCCGATGAACACGTTCAGGTAGAATGCCGCCGACGCCCCAACGACAAACACCAGCCGCCACGCTCCGACGAGGTGGAAGCCGTAGAGGGCAAGGATGGCGATCGCCAGCGCGCCGAGCGTAATAAACCCGACAATGTGCGAAGGCAGCAGGTGGTCGAACGGAAACAGGAAGCCGGTGATGGCGGCGCCCAGCGTCGAAAGCAGGAATACCACGTTCAATCCATCCGACTTGTTGCCGGCGGCGAGGCCGATCATCACGAACACGCCCGAGGCGATGCCTGTCAGGCTCAGGATGACGTGCGTTGTCGTCAGGTCCTCGGGTGACATCCCCAGAATCATGGTGCGCCTCCTTTTTCGGCGATCGGTGGTCGGTGCCCCGCGTTGACTGGCACGTGATTGCAATCTGCGCGCCAAACCCGGGCCGTCCCGGTTCGCCTTTGTGTCCCGCGACTTAAGGAATGCGGGCGCGCAAAAACGCGCCGGCCCCGCAGCGTGGCGGGGCCGGGAGTGATGCTTTTGCAGGCAGAAACCGGTCGCTTGCGGGCAGGCGCCTCAGGCGGTGATGGAGCCGTCGATCCAGTCTTGAAGCTGCTTCTTCTGCACGAGCGCGCCAACGCGCTGCGCCGCCACCTTGCCATCCTTGAAGATCATCAGAGTCGGCATGGCCTGGATGCGGTAGCGCTGGGTGATCTCCGGGTTGGCGTCGACGTCGATCTTCGCCACCTTGATCTTGCCCTTCATCTCCGTGGCCACCTGCTCAAGCGCGGGGGCCATTGCCTTGCAGGGTCCGCACCATTCGGCGAAGAAGTCCACGACCACGGGCTCGGACGATTTCAGCACATCCTTGTCGAAGCTGGCGTCCGTAACGGCCAGAGTATCTGCGCCCATGACCTTGGTCTCCTTTGTGGTGCTGCGTCGTCCCGGCAGCGCGAGAAGTAGAGCGGAACGTAGGGAGGCGGGGATCAAGCGTCAAGGTTGGCCGGGTCGAGCTGCCAGAGCCGGTGTTGATGGAGCTTCAGGCTTTCCTCCGGTATCTCCATCAGTTGCGGCCCATCGGTCCAAAGTATTGCAGCCCTGACATGCGCGCGGGTGAAGATTCGCTGCACCGCAAGGCGGTAGGCGGCAAGTTGCAGAAGGTAGGCGTCTGCAACGTGGGCGGCATCCGCGGGCGGCGGGCGGTTGGTCTTGTAGTCCACGATCAGCACCGATTCACCGGTCACCGCCAACCGGTCGATCTTGCCGGCGAGTCGCAGCGGCGGGCCCTGGCCCTCGGGGCGCGCGATTTCCGCCACGATCGCCACCTCGGCGCGGCTGTCGGGGCCGAACACCTGCGCGAAGGCGCTCTCGCGGAGGACTGCCAGCGTCTCCTCGGCAATCGCCTTGCGTGCGGCTTCCGGCAGCGCATGGCCGCGCGCGTCGAGAAAGCGGCGGGCGGCGTCCGGCCAGTCGCCGTGCGGCCAGTTCGGCAGATGCTCCAATAGCGCGTGCGTGAGGATCCCGCGCAGGAAGCGGCTGTCGTCGGCGAGCGCCAGCGGCGGAAGCGGGGCCTGGTCGCGCGGTGGCCGTGCGGCCCGCGGACTGCCGCGGCCCGCCGGTTCGTCGTCCGCCTCCATGTGCAGCGGAGCCAGCCGCGAGGGGGCGAGCGGCATGGTCAGCATCGGCTCGGGCGGCGCGGGCCGCCTGGCCCAGTCCGGGAGCGGTTGCGGCACAGGCGCGGTCTGCTCGAGCGCAGTGCCGCCGTCCGGCTTCGCGCTCTGCGGAC
>DASZQG010000106.1:0-13962 GCA_035550075.1 Hyphomicrobiaceae bacterium
GACGCTGTCGGTGCCCATCCCGGCGATTTGAAAACACTGCCCGACCTTGCCCGCTTCCCGTTCACCACCAAGGCCGACCTGCGCGCCAACTATCCCTACGGCCTGTTCGCGGCCCCGCGCGAGGAGATGGTGCGCATCCACGCCTCCTCCGGCACCACTGGCAAGCCCACTGTGGTCGGCTACACGCAGGGCGACATCGAGGTATGGTCGCAGGTGGTGGCGCGCTCGATCCGCGCCTCCGGCGGCCGCCGCGGCATGATCCTGCACAACGCGTACGGCTATGGCCTCTTCACCGGCGGCCTCGGCCTGCACTATGGCGCGGAGAAGCTCGGCGTCACCGTCGTTCCCGTCTCCGGCGGCATGACCGAGCGGCAGGTGCAACTCATCGCTGACTTCAAGCCCGACATCATCACCGTCACGCCCTCCTACATGCTGGCGATCCTCGACGAATTCCGCCGCGTTGGGCTGGACCCGCGCGCCACCTCGCTCAAGGTTGGCATTTTCGGCGCCGAGCCCTGGACCAACTCGATGCGCGGCGAGATCGAGCAGGCCTTCGACATGCACGCCGTCGACATCTACGGCCTGTCGGAAGTGATCGGCCCCGGCGTCGCCAACGAGTGCGTGGAGACCAAGGACGGGTTGCATGTCTGGGAAGACCATTTCTATCCCGAGATCATCGACCCCGTGACGGGCAAGGTGCTTCCCGACGGCGAGCGCGGCGAGCTGGTGTTCACCACCCTCACCAAGGAGGGCATGCCGGTGATCCGCTACCGCACGCGCGACCTCACTCGCCTGCTGCCCGGCACTGCCCGCAGCATGCGGCGCATGGAGAAGGTCACCGGCCGCTCCGACGACATGATGATCGTGCGCGGCGTCAACGTATTCCCCACCCAGATCGAGGAGCAGATCCTGCACGTCGCTGGGCTGGCGCCGCATTATCAGGTCGTGCTGACCCGCGAGGGGCGCATGGACGAAATGGTGGTGCTGGTCGAGGCCGCGCCGGCCAGCGCCGATGCAGCCTCGCGCCAGACCAACGCTGCGGCGCTGGCGCACCGCATCAAGAGCCTGATCGGCATCACCGCCAGGGTCACCGTCACCGAGCCGGGCGGCGTGGAACGCAGCCAAGGCAAGGCGCGCCGCGTCGTCGACAAGCGTCCGAAGGAATGAGCCGATGGCCGGATCGAAGGTGGCCCTGGTGATCGGCGCAGGCGACGCCACGGGCGGCGCCATCGCCCGCCGCTTCGCGCGCGAAGGATTCACCGCCTGCGTGACCCGCCGTACGGCGGACAAGCTCGCGCCTCTCGTTGCGGGCATCGAAAGCGAGGGCGGCACGGCGCGCGCCTTCGCCTCAGACGCTCGCCAGGAGGAGCAGATGGCGGGTCTCGTCGACACCATCGAGCGGGACGTCGGCCCCATCGAGGTCGCCGTCTTCAATATCGGCGGCAACGTGCGCTTCCCGATCCGCGAGACCACCGCGCGCGTCTATCGCAAGGTGTGGGAGATGTGTGCCTTCGCCGGATTCCTGATGGGACGCGAAGCCGCTAGGGTGATGGTTCCGCGCGGGCGCGGCACCATCCTCTTCACCGGCGCCACGGCCAGCGTGCGCGGCGGCGCGGGCTTCGCGGCGTTCGCCGGCGGCAAGCACGCGCTGCGCGCGCTCGCGCAATCCATGGCGCGCGAGCTGGGCCCGCAGGGCATCCACGTCGCCCATGTCGTCATCGACGGCGCCATCGACACCGCGTTCATCCGAGAGAATTTTCCGGAGCGCGCCGCGTTGAAAGATCGAGACGGCATTCTCAATCCCGAGGCCATCGCCGAGAACTACTGGCAGCTCCATATCCAGCCGAGGAGTGCATGGACACACGAGCTGGACCTGCGGCCGTGGATTGAAACATGGTAGGAGAGAGGGCTTCTCCCCGGCCGCGGGGGGAGCATCGGCGTCAGGGCGACGGCCGTCCTTGCCGCCAGGTATTCAGCTTTGTCCCGAGTCTATCTGGTGTGCCGTGCAAGGAGAGTCGCAGCCATGATCCCCACCGTCGAGTTCCTCTACGACTTCGGCAGTCCCAATGCCTACTTCGTGCACAAGGTCATTCCCGAGATCGAGCAGCGCACCGGCGCCGCAGTCACCTATGTGCCGATGCTGCTCGGCGGCGTGTTCAAGCTCACCAACAACCAGCCGCCCCTCGTCGCCTTCAAGGACGTGCCGGCCAAGCGCGACTACATGCGGCTCGAGGTGGCGCGCTTCATCAAGAAACACAAGCTCACCGCTTTCAAGTGGAACCCGCATTTTCCGGTCAATACCGTGCAGGTGATGCGCGGGGCGATCGCGGCCGGCGAGGACGGCAAGGCCAAGCCCTATATCGACACCGTGTTCCGCGCGATCTGGGAAGAGGGGCGCAACATGGCCGACGGCGAAGTGATCCGCAGTACGCTCGATGAAGCCGGCCTCGACGGCGCCCACACGCTCGAACGCATCCAGCAGCAGGACATCAAGGACAAGCTGCTCAAGAGCACTGAGGCGGCCGTGGCGCGCGGCGTGTTCGGCGCGCCGACCGTGTTCGTGGGCAAGGAGATGTTCTTCGGCAAGGACCGCCTGCGCGAGGTGGAAGAGGAGATCGAGGCCGCCAATAAGGCATAGGCGCGCTGCGCTGGCGGCCCGCGTGGGCGCTCGAGCCGCTCTCGTCATCCCGCTTTTGCGCACGCGATGATCCCGAGGCCGGGGCCGGCGACACAATCGCACGTCGCCGACCGCTCGCTGCTGTGCTGCGCCAGGATGACAATCGTTCGATCACGCCACATGCTCCCGCGCGAGTACAATGCGCGAGGGAATCGGGGGACAGCAGAAGGCCGCCATGGGCAGCACGCAAGGCGAACCGGACCCTTCGCCGGTGGGCGGAGGCGCTGCGGCTGTGCGCGCCCCGGCCGCCACGCCGGCCATGCCGCTGCGCCATCCCGCGTTCCTGTTCTACTGGCTCGCGCGCATCTTCTCGGTCGTCGCCTTTGCCGGGCAGGGCGTAGCCGTCGGCTGGCACCTCTACGCGCTCACCGGGAGCGCGCTCGACCTCGGCCTGCTCGGCCTGGTGCAGTTCGCGCCCACTGTGCTGCTGACCCTGGCTGTCGGCCACGCCGCAGACCGCTACAGCCGGCAGCGCATCGCGGTGCTGTGCCAGTGCGTGCAGGGCCTGGCCTCCGCCGCGCTCGCCGCCGGCACGATGATGGGTTGGCTCGACCCGGCGTGGATTTTCATCCTGGTGGCTGCGGGTGCCTCGGCCCGCGCCTTCGAGTGGCCGTCGATGGCGGCGCTGCTGCCCTCGCTCGTCTCGCGCGAGGCGCTGCCGGTGGCAACGGCCTGGTCCACCTCCGCCAACCAGCTCGCCCAGGTCGGCGGGCCCGCGCTCGGCGGGCTGCTCTATGCGGTGCTGCCGGCGCTGGCGTTCGTCACCCCGAGCGCGCTCTTCCTCCTGTCGGCGGCCATGACCACCCAGATCGCCTTCCGGCAGCCGCCCCGGCCGCCGGCGACGGCCGGCTTGAGCTCGCTGTTCTCGGGCTTCGCGTTCGTCTACTCGCGCCGCCTGCTGCTCGGCGTGCTGTCGCTCGACCTGTTCGCCGTGCTGTTCGGCGGCGCCGTGGCGCTGCTGCCGGTCTATGCGCGCGATATTCTGCTCACGGGCCCCTGGGGTCTCGGCCTGCTGCGTGCCGCGCCCGCCGTGGGCGCGTTCAGCATGTCGATGGTGCTCGCGCGCTTCCCGCTGACGGGCCGGGTCGGCCCTCTCCTGTTCTCGGCGGTGATCGCCTTCGGCCTCGCCACCATCATATTCGGCCTCTCGACGTGGCTGCCGCTGTCACTCGGCGCCCTGTTCGCGCTGGGCGCCGCAGACGTGGTCAGCGTTGTGATCCGCTTCTCGCTGGTGCAGCTTCAGACGCCGGACGACATGCGCGGCCGGGTCAGCGCGGTCAACGCGCTGTTTATCGGCACCTCGAATCAGCTCGGCGATTTCGAGTCGGGTGTGGTGGCAGCGCTGGCCGGAGCGGTGGCCTCGGTGGTGATCGGCGGCTGCGGCACCATTGCCGTGGCGCTGCTGTGGATGTGGCTGTTCCCCGAATTGCGCCGCGTGCAGACGCTGGACGGCTAGCGCCTCGCGGGGCCGTTCTCTTTGCGCAAAAAAAACCAAGGCACATGAGACGTCATGCCGACGCAGGCCGGCACCCAGGTCAGCGAGCCGCGTTGCGCCGCGGCCTGGTCCCGATCTTCGTCGGAAATGACAGGCGGAAGAAGAGCACCCTCACATCTGGTCGTAGTCGAGCACGATCCGGTCCGACTTCGGCACCGCCTGGCAGGTCAGAATGAAGCCGCGCTCGATCTCCCAGGGCTCCAGCGAGTAGTTGATCGTCATCTCCGCCTTGCCCTCCACCAGCTTGGCGCGACACGTGCAGCACATGCCGCCCTTGCACGAGTAGGGCACGCGCACGCCGGCCTCCAGCGCCGCATCCACCACGTGCCCGCCCGGTGGCACGGTAAAGCGGTGGCGGATGCCGTCGAGAATGGCGATCGCCTCGGTCCCTCCTGCCGTCTCGGCGGGGGCGGGCGGCGCTTCGGTGGTCCTCGGCTTGCGGTAGGCGCCGCCGCTTGGCGCGAAAAACTCGTGGTGAACGCGTTCGCGCGGTACGCCCAGCTCGAACAGCGCGTTGCGGGTCTCCTTGATCAGCGACCCTGGTCCGCACAGGAATACGTGCGCCACCTCGCCCGGCTTGAACAGCGTGGCGGCAAACGCGCGGATCTTGTCGGGGCTGATGCGGCCCTCGAACAGCGGGCTGCCGCTCTCGTCGTTGCGGGAGAGCACGTGCAGCAGCGTGAAGCGGCCGAGGTGGCGGTCCTTCAGGTCCTCCAGCTCCTCGCGGAACAGGATCGTCTGCGGCATGCGATTGCCGTAGATCAGCATGAAGCTCGTTGTGGCATCCTGCGCTAGCGCGTGCCTGGCCATGGCGATTATGGGCGTAATGCCGACCCCTGCCGCCACCGCTACGATCCGGCGGGGGCTGCCCTCGCCTTCGGGCAGCACGAAGCGCCCGGCCGGCGGCATCGCCTCCAGGGTGTCGCCTGCCCTCAGCGTGTCGTTGGCCCATTGCGAAAAGCGTCCGTCGGCCACGCGCTTGATGGCGATCCGCAGGCGGTCTTCGTCCGGCCCCGAGCAGATCGAATAGGTGCGGCGCAGTTCCTCCCCGCCGATCGTTGCCCGCACGGGCAAATGCTGGCCGGGCCGGAAGCGGAACGCCTCGCGTGCATCCTCCGGCACCTCCAGCGACACCACGATGGCGTCGGGCGTGTCGCGGGCGACCTCGGCGATCCTCAGCGGCCTGTAGTCGTGCATCGCGGGCCGCGGCTCAGAGACATTTGAAGTAATCGAACGGCTCGGCGCAACTTTCGCACTTCCACAGCGCCTTGCAGGCCGTCGAGCCGAACTCGGAAATGCGCCGCGTCTCGGTCGATCCGCACTTCGGACACGCCACCGTTTCCTCGCCGAACATCGCGCGGATGGACTTCTTGCCGGCCGGCGGCGCGATGCCGAACGACTGCAGCTTGCGCCGACCGCTGGCCGTGATCTGGTCGGTCGTCCACGGCGGGGACAGCACTGTCTCGACCCGCGCGTCTGGCAGCCCACCCTTGGCGAGCGCCGTCTGCACTGCGAGCTGGATCGCCTGCGTCGCCGGGCAGCCGCTGTAGGTCGGCGTGATCTTGACGACCAGCTGGCCCTGGCGCCACTCCACCCCCCGCAGCACGCCCAGGTCCTCCAGCGTCAGCACCGGGATTTCGGGATCGACCACAGCCGCCGCGATGCGGTGCGCGCGCGCAAGTCCGATATAGGGATTTTCCGCGTTCTCCTGCACGGGCCGTTTCGCAGGCGGGCTGTCGGCGGGGGCGGCTGTCATGGCTGATCCAACCCGCTCACCATACCGCACCGGGATGCGCCCGGTGCAACACCTGCATCTCGGCCAGCATGCGGCCCAGGTGCTCGGTATGCCGCCCGGCGCGTCCGCCCGTCTGCATCCAGCGGTCGGCGGGCCGCTTCAGCGTCGCCGCGGCGAGCACGCGATCGAGGGTGTTGCCCCACGTGCCCCGCAGCGCGCAACGATCGGCCGCCACGCCTGCGCGCACCAGCGCCTGCTCGCTCTCGCCCATCTCGAAAAGCTCACCGGCATACATCCACAGATCCTCGAGCGCGGCCTGGGCGCGGGCGTGGCTCTTCGCGGTGCCGTCGCCCAGCCGGATCACCCATTCGCCGGCATGGCGCACATGATACGCCATTTCCTTCTCGGCCTTCGCCGCGATTTCCGCCAGACGCGCGTCCCTGGAGGCCTTCATCGCCTCGTAGTAGGGATGCATGAACGCGGCATAGAGCAGGTGGCGCACCATGGTCACCGCAAAATCGCCGTTCAACTGCTCGACCAGTAGCAGGTTGGTGTAGGCGTGCTCGTCGCGCAGGTAGGCGAGCGCATCCTCGTTACGCCCCTTGCCCTCGATCTCGCCGGCATAGGCGTAGAAGAAGCGAGCCTGCCCAATCAGGTCCAGCCCGAGGTTGGAGAGCGCGATGTCCTCCTCGAGCATCGGCGCCTTGCCCGACCATTCCGACAGCCGGTGGCCCAGCACCAGCGCGTCATCGGCGAGGCCGAGGACGAACGAGAAGAGAGCGGCAGCTTCGACAGCCGTTGCCGGTTTCTTGGCGGCGCGCGGTATGCTCATTGCAAGACTCCGCCCGACGGCCGCGTCTGTCCCCCCACCACCCTGCTAGGAGGGGATGGAGACGGGGGCCAACTTCTCCCTGTCCCTGCTTGCGGGCAAAGGGATCGTCGGTGCCGCGCCGGCGTCGACCAAAACTTACATGTGCCCGACGTCATCCGGCACCTTGTAGAACGTCGGGTGGCGATAGATCTTGGTGCCGGTCGGCTCGAACAGCTCGCCCTTGTCGGCCGGGTCGGACGCCGTGATCGACTCCGACGGCACCACCCATACCGACACGCTCTCCCCGCGCCGTGTGTAAACGTCGCGTGCGGCCTGCAGGGCCATCGTCGCGTCGGGGGCATGCACGCTGCCGCAATGCCGATGCGGCATGCCCGACCGGTTGCGGATGAACACTTCCCACAGCGGCATCGGTGCTTCGGACACGTCCCTTATCCTTTAAGCGGCCTCACGCGCAGCGCTGCTGCATGATGCGGCTCACGCCCGGCAGGCTCTCCCAACCAAAGGCATGATCGCTCGGTCCGTGGTTGGTCAGCTGCTCGAGCCGGAGAAGCGCCTCGTCCGGCGTCGGCAGGTGGCCGGCCGGCACCCACCACATCACGAAATGCGGCTTGTCCATCGGCGCGAACCAGTTGCCCTTCTTCATGTAGAAGCGCTTGTGCACCGTATTCCACACGAAGTGCTCGAGCTGCGCCGGCGTCTCCCACACACTCATGTTGATCAGGAAGGTGGGATCCGGCGTAACCAGCACGTTGGTGGCGTTGTTGCTGGCATCGTCCTTGAAGCGCCACACGAAGCCGGGACTGCGCTCGGCCAGCGCGTTGACCGCATCGAGCGCGCGCATGAACTCCGCCATGCGCGGGTCGTCGGTCGGGTAGCGGATATGGCCGACGTTGAGCTGGGCGAGATGGGTGGCTGCGGGCTGATCGCGCATCTGCATCTACTCTGCCGCGACGCGCGGGGCTGCGCGCTTGCTCGCGTGCGCAAGCACCGCCTCGCGCACCCACGCCCCGTCCTCCTGCGTCCTGGTGCGCGTTGCCATGCGCTGGCGGTTGCAAGGGCCGTCCCCGGCCAGCACGCGCTTGAACTCGCTCCAGTCGATCTCACCGATATGCCAGTGCCCGCTGGCCTCGTCGAACCTCAGCTCGGGATCGGGAAACTCCAGCCCAAGGTATTTGCCCTGCGGCACCGTCGCGTCGATGAACTTCTGGCGCAGGTCGTCGTTGGAGAAGCGCTTGATCTTCCACTTCATCGTGTCGGCCGAGTGCAGGCTCTCCTTGTCGGAGGGGCCGAACATCATCAGTGACGGCCACCACCAGCGGTTCAGCGCGTCCTGCGCCATTGCCTTCTGCTCGGCCGTACCGTTGCACAGTGTTACCATGATCTCGTAGCCCTGACGCTGGTGGAAGCTTTCCTCCTTGCAGATGCGGATCATGGCGCGCGCATAGGGGCCGTAGCTGCAGCGGCACAGCGGGATCTGATTCATGATCGCCGCACCGTCGACCAGCCAGCCGATGGCGCCGATGTCCGCCCACGATAGGGTAGGATAGTTGAAGATCGAGGAATACTTGGCCTTGCCGGAGAGGAGCTGCTCGTACATCTCCTCGCGCGAAACGCCGAGCGTCTCGGCCGCGGCGTACAGATATAGCCCGTGCCCTGCCTCATCCTGCACCTTGGCGAGCAGCCCCGCCTTGCGCCGCAGCGACGGCGCGCGCGTGATCCAATTGCCCTCCGGCTGCATGCCGATGATCTCGGAGTGCGCATGCTGGGAGATTTGACGCACCAGCGTGCGCCGGTACGCTTCCGGCATCCAGTCGTTCGGCTCGATCTTGTCCTCGGCGTCGACCTTGGCCTGGAAGCGCGCGAGCTTCTCGGGGTCTTCCACGCGTCGCGGCCCCTGGTCCTTCACGTTTAGTGCCTGGGAATACATGCGGCCTTCCTCGGCGGAATACGTTTGGCTGCGCACACCTTACTGTGCCCGCCCTGTCCGTGAAAAGCACTGCGGTCCCGGGGCCGTAAACCGCGCCTATTCCGCCGTCCAGCCGCCATCGACCACCAGCGCCGTGCCGGTCATCAGGGCGGATGCGTCGGAGGCCAGGAACACGATGGCCCCCGTCAGGTCCTCCACGGTCCCGAGCCGCCCCAGCTTGATGCGCGACAGGGTGTCCTTCAGAAATGCCTCGTTCTGAAAGAACGGCCGCGTCATCGGCGTCTCGAGGAAGGTTGGGCCCAGCGTGTTGACGCGGATGCGGTGCGGCGCCAGCTCGATGGCCATCGCCTTCGTGAAGCCTTCCATCGCGTGCTTGGAGGCGCAGTACACGCTCCGCCGCGCAGCGCCGACGTGGCCCATCTGCGAGGAGATGTTGATGATCGAGCCCGGCTCTTTGGCCGCCATCAGCCGCCGCGCCACGGCCTGCGCCACGAAATAGGCGGCGCGCAGGTTCAACCCGATGATCGCGTCGAAGTCCTCAACCGTCACCTCCACCGCGGGCTTCGGCCGGTTGGTCCCCGCGTTGTTGACGAGGATGTGGAACGGCGCGGCCCGCGCGATGGCGTCCTGCATGGCCTCGAGATCGGTGACGTCAAGCCTCAGCGCCTCGGCCTGCCCACCGCGCACGCGGATCGCCTCTGCTGCCTGCTCGATCTCGGCCGCCGTGCGGGCGGCCAGGGTCACGTGCGCCCCCGCCTGCGCCAGCGCCGACGCCGCCGCCAACCCGATCCCGCGTCCCGCGCCGGTCACCAGCGCGCGCCTGCCCTCCAGGCGGAACGAGGGGGTTGCAGCGAGCTCGATCGCGGTCATCGCGTGTTCCCTTGCATTGCGAGCAATTCACTCATGCGTCAGATGGATCATAGCGTGCGGCTCCCGGGCATTGAAGTTGGCCGCGCTTTATAGGCATGATGCCGCTCCGCGCTTTTTCCTCTGTTCCCGTCAGGTCTGCTCATGAACCGCATCACCGGCCGCTCGGCGTTTCTTGCCCTCCTCAAGGATGAGGGGATCACGCATCTGTTCGGCAATCCCGGCACCACCGAGCTGCCCATCATGCATGCGCTCAAGGACCACCCCGACCTCACGTACGTGCTCGGCCTGCAGGAGGCCCTGGTGGTGGCGATGGCCGATGGCTACTCGCGCGCCAGCGGCAGGCTGGTCGCCTGCAACGTGCACGTGGCGCCCGGCCTCGGCAACGCGATGGGCTCCCTCTACAATGCGAAGTTCACCGGCACCCCGATGATCCTCACGGCCGGGCAGCAAGAGCAAGGGCACGGGCTCACCGAGCCGCTGCTCTATCATTCGCTCGTGCCGATGGCGCAACCACTCGTCAAATGGGCGGTCGAGGTGACGCGTCTTGAAGACCTGCCGCGTATCGTGCGCCGCGCCGCCAAGGTGGCGATGACGCCACCCACCGGCCCGGTATTCATCTCGCTGCCCGGCGACATCCTCAACGCCGAGGCCGGCATCGACCTCGGCGCCTCCACCCGGGTGGAAACCGCCGCGCGTCCCTCCGATGCCCTGCTCGATCGGCTCGCAAAGCGCATCCTTCGGGCGGAGCGGCCGGTCATCATTGTGGGCGACGAGGTGGTCAAGAGCGACGCCCTTGAGGCGGCCGGCGCCTTTGCCCAGGCGCTGGGCAGCCCGGTCTATCAGCAGAGCGCCCCGTACGGGTCGCATTTCCTCTCCGAACATCCCTGCTACATCGGCTCGCTCTCGCGCGAGCAGAAACAGGTGCGCGACCTCCTTACGCCCTACGATCTGCTGATCGTGATCGGTGCGGATCCGCTGCGCATGTCCGTGTGGAGCGAGGTGGAGCCGCTGCCGGAAACGCTCCCCATCGTACACGTGGGCCAGCTCGATTGGGAGATGGGCAAGAACTTCCCGGCCGAGCTGGCAGTCCGTGCCGACGTGCGCGAAACCCTCCTGGCGCTCACACCGCTGATCGGCCGGCAGGGCGGCGATCGCCTGGCGGCGCGCGCCAAGGCATCGCTGGCTCAGCTCGCCGAGCGCAACTGGAGCGCCAGGCGCGTCCAGCTCGCCAAGCGCATCGAGGCCCGCAAGGCGGCGACGCCGATCGACCCGGACTGGCTGTCGCTGCAGGTGGCGGAGGCCATGCCGCGCGATGCCGTGATGGTCAACGAAGGCCTCACCTCCGCGCGCTTCATCCCCGATCTGGTGCCCTACCGCGACCGCTACAGCTATCACGCGCTGGCGTCCGGCGGCATCGGCTGGGGCTTGCCGGCGGCCATCGGCGTCGCCATGGCGCAGGCTCCGCGGCCCGTCGTCTGCTTCTCCGGCGACGGCAGCGCCATGTACTCGATCCAGTCGCTGTGGACGGCCGCCAACGCCAAGCTGCCGATCACCTTCGTCATCGCCAACAACGGCGGCTACCGCATCATCAAGCAGCGCCTGCTCGCCTTCCACGGCGACGACAACTACGTTGGCATGGACTTCAAAGAGCCCTCGATCGATTTCACGGCGCTGTCGCGGTCACTGGGCGTGCCGGCGGAACGCATTTCCGACCCTGCCGAACTCGGCCCGGCGCTGCGCCGAGCGTTCTCCACGCCCGGCCCCAAGCTGCTCGACGTGATCGTCGACGGCAGCGTCGGCAAATAGCTAGACGGTTGCAACCGGGGTTGCCGGCGAACCCACCGCGCCCGGCAGCCTCAGTGGCGGCGCAGTCAGAAGGAATCTGCTGCGGTTGTTGCGCCTCAGCCAGTCGGCGAGTTCCGACAGCCGCCACAGCTCGCCCAGGTTGACGCCCGTGCGGAACAGGCAGTGCTGGTGCAGCGGCAGCATCGCGCACTGCCCGGGCGCCGGCTCGCCGCCCGACAGCTCCACCGCGTAATTGTCTGAGATCAGCGCCACCAGCTTGCTCTCGGTCACCCATTGCTGCAGGCGGCGGTCGTTGCCGTCGAGGCCGGTGCACATGGAATGCACTCGCTTATCCGGTCTGCGGCCGCATTCCAGCACCAGCTCGTCGAAGCCGGTACGCAAGCACACGAAGTCGCCTGCCTCCACCGTCACGCCGTCCGCGGCCATCACGCGCATCAGCTCGTCGTAGCCGATGGCCTTGCGGTCGCGCCCATGGTGCGCGGCAAGGTCGATCATCACGGCGCGGCCCTGCAGGCACTTTACGGCCATGTTCTCGACGCTCAGCGCCTTGGCGGTCGAGGTGGTTTTCGCTTCCACCAGGCTGCCGGGCACGCCGCCCGCGTCCTTCGGGTCCGTGGGGCCGGCGAGGTCGGCGCCGCCGCGGTAGCCGTTATAGAAGACGGCTTCGGCCGTGCCGTCGCCGTCGGCATCGAACAGCGCGCCGACATGCGCCAGCGAATCCCACTGCGTGGAATACTGCAGGTGCATCACCACGAGATCGTCGTTGATGACGTCGGTCATGCCCGGCTTTTCCCACTCGGTGCGGTAGAGCCAGTTGGGCTTGTCGACCCTGGTGGTGGGCCTTAGCTGCGGCGGATGGCGGCGTGGGTTCAGCACATTGCCGCCGGGGTAGTCGAGCGGCAGCGACAGGCAGAAGGTCTTTCCCTCCCGCACCTCGGCGACGCCCTGCCTGACCTTCTCGGCCGTCAACTCGTTCATCCGCCCGAGCTGATCGTCCGCGCCGTAGTCGCCCCACGTCGAATTGTCGGGGCGGGATTTCCAGCGTGCCGACTTACTCATTCGTTTGCCACCCGTGCCTGCCGTTGCTCAGCTGCGTATGATTGCAGAAGGCAGGCTGCCGGCAAACGCCTTTGTGGTGCGGCGGCGGTCAGCTTTTCGGCTGCATACTGCTCTGTGTCGCTTCCGCCATCAGGCGGCCCAGCTCCTGCGCCTGCAGCGCGTACGCCTGCATCTGCGTCTGCGCGTAGCGGCTCTGGATCGCGATCACGTCCTGGAAATCGCGCGCGCTCGCGAGTTCGCTGGCAAGTGCAAACCCCGCTTCCGCGTTCTGCTTTGCAAAACGGATGGCACGCTCCTGGAATGCCTTGAACCCGGTCGTCATGTCGTTGGAGGGCATGGCTGCCGTCCACATGCCTGCGGCCTTCGACATCGCGTCCATGAACTGCGCGTAGGCAGCCCGCGCCTGCTCCACGTTGCGTTCTGCGAGCTCGCGGAATTGCTGCGGAATCTCGAAATTCGAATTTTGCGCCATTCTGTCCTCCAAACTCTGCGCGGATCGCTGGCCTCGCTCCGAGCAATGTCCTGTGCGCTCGCCCGCGGCTCTGGCTCAAATCCTACACCAGCGGCCGCGATACATCCTTAAAAGAATCAATCGCATGCAGCGCAAGGTTGGGTGCCGCAGTCTACACTGCCGTCACTATAACGGTCCCGGCTGCGCTTGGCTTGCGCAATAGCGGGGCTTGCCCTTCGCCACGGCCCGCTCTTTCGAGCTAGCGGGATTCTTGCGGGCGGCCAGCCTATTGCACAATCCGGCTCGAAGGCAGCGCACACCGGTTGCGCATAGCTTGCGCTTCTGTCGGCGCGCGACCTGGTCGCCGGCTTGGTGTAAGAAGTAGGTGGCGCGCAAAGTCCCACGGAGGTTGGCCATGTCTCAATCCCTCACGCAGTCGCTTGCTGACTTCGTCTCCGGGCTGCGGCCTGCCGACATTCCGGCCGAGGCGACCGGAGTGGTGCGCACCGGCTTCACCGATTGCGTTGGCACCATGATCGCGGGCAGCATCGAGGAACCGCCCAACATTCTGCGCAAAGCGCTGGCCCCGCCGGCCGGCGACGCCAGCCTGTATCTCACCGGTCCACGTGTGCCGGCGCCCGAGGCGGCATGGATCAACGGCACCGCCGCGCATGCCCTTGACTACGACGACGTCGCCCTGCGCGGCCATCCGAGCACGGTGCTGGTGCCGGCGATCCTGGCCGAGGCGGAGTCGCTCGGCGCGACCGGCGCGCAGATGGCGACGGCCTATGTCGCTGGCTATGAGGTGTGGGCGGAACTGGTCGACAGGGATCCCGCGCAGCACCACCAGAAGGGATGGCACCCCACGGGAATATTCGGCCCCATCGGGGCCGCTGCGGCCTGCGCCTCGCTGCGCGGCCTCGACGCCGCCACCACGGCGCAGGCGATCGCGCTCGGCGCCTCCCACAGCTCCGGGCTGGTCGCCAACTTCGGCACTATGACCAAGCCCTACCACGCCGGCCGCGCGGCGCATTCCGGCGTCATCGCGGCGCGTCTCGCTGCGGCGGGGCTCACCGCGTCGCCCGACGCCATCGAGCATCCGCTTGGCTT
>DASZQG010000107.1:0-7484 GCA_035550075.1 Hyphomicrobiaceae bacterium
GTGGTCGAGGGCATGCAGTTCGACCGCGGCTACATCAGCCCCTACTTCATGAACAATCCCGACAAGCAGGTCGCCGTGCTCGAAGATGCGCTGGTCCTGCTCTACGACAAGAAGATCTCCAACATCCGCGAGCTGCTGCCCGTCCTGGAGGAAGTGGCCAAGGCCGGCAAGCCGCTGCTAATCATCGCGGAAGACGTGGAAGGCGAGGCGCTCGCCACGCTGGTCGTGAACACGATGCGGGGCGTGCTGAAGGTGGCCGCCGTCAAGGCGCCGGGCTTCGGCGACCGCCGCAAGGCCATGCTGGAGGACATCGCCATCCTCACCGGGGGCCTCGTGATCGCCGAGGAAACCGGCAAGCAGCTCGAGAAGGCCTCGCTCAATGACCTGGGCCGCGCCAAGCGCATCGAGGTCGAGAAGGAAAACACCACCATCATCGGCGGCGCCGGCGATGCGGCGGCCATCAAGGGCCGCGTCAAGTCCCTGCAGCTGCAGATCGAGGAATCCACCTCGGACTACGACAAGGAAAAGCTGCAGGAGCGCGTGGCCAAGCTGGCCGGCGGGGTGGCCGTGATCAAGGTCGGCGCCGCCACCGAAGTCGAGATGAAGGAAAAGAAGGACCGCGTCGATGATGCCCTGCATGCGACCCGCGCCGCGGTCGAGGAAGGCATCGTCCCCGGCGGCGGCGTGGCGCTGATCCGCGCCCGCGCCGCGATCCTCGGCCTCAAGGGCGCCAACGACGACCAGAGCGCCGGCATCCGCATCGTGCAGCGCGCCCTCGAGGAGCCGCTGCGCGCGATCGTGTCCAACGCCGGCGACGAGCCCTCCGTGGTCGTGGCCAAGGTGGAGGAAGGCAAGGGCGCCTTCGGCTACAACGCCTCGACCGGCGAGTACGGCGACCTGCTGCAGATGGGCGTGATCGACCCGACCAAGGTCACCCGCGCCGCGCTGCAAAACGCCGCCTCCGTGGCGGGGCTCATCCTGACCACCGATGCGACGGTCGCCGAGGCGCCGAAGGAGGAAAAGGCGGCCGCCCATGCCCACGCGGGCGCCGGCATGGATTTCTAGGGCGCCTGCCTGCCGGGCCCGCCCGGCGCATGCCCGTCCACGCAACCTGGAAGGCCTCGGCCTTCCAGGTTTTTTTTCGCCCGGCGGGCGCACCGGTGGCGGCGGCGGGAGTAGCATCCCGGCGGGGAGGTGTCATGTCGATGCGAATCATCCCCTCCGGCGAAACGCTGGGGGCAACGATCGAAGGCCTGGACCTGGCGGCCGTTTCCGATGCCGACGCCGAAGCGGCGATCCAGGCGCTCGGCCGCCACGGCGTGATCCGTTTTCCCGGCCAGCGCCTGGCGGCCGCCGACCTGCGCGACTTCAGCGCCCGCCTCGGCGACCTGGAAGTCAACGTCATCGGCAAGCACCAGGAGCCGGGGATGCCCGAGGTCATGACGCTGTCCAATGTCGTGCGCGACGGCAAGTCGATCGGCCTGCCCGATGCCGGGCAGGGCTGGCACACCGACATGTCCTACAGCAGGACCATCGCCTTCGCCAACGTGCTCTATGCGCTCGAGGTGCCGCAACGGGAAGGCAGGACGCTGGGCGCCACGCAGTTCTGCGACATGGCCGCGGCCTGGGACGACCTGCCGGCCGACCTGCAGCGCCGGCTCGAGGGCCTCACCGCGCTGCACGACTTCGCCAAGTTCTACGACATGATGCGGCTGCGTCCGGGCAGCACCCGCCCGCCGTTATCCGACGAGCAGCGGCGCACCAAGCCGCCCGTGTCGCACCCGATGGCCATCACGCATCCCATCTCCGGGCGCAAGTCGCTGTACGCCAATCCCGGCTACACGATCCGCGTGAACGGGCTGCCCCAGGCCGAGAGCGACGAACTGCTGGCGTTCCTGTTCGCGCACCAGACGCAGGAGAAATACCTCTACACCTTCCACTGGACGAAGCACGACGTGCTGGTCTGGGACAACTTCCGCTGCATCCACCAGGCCGTGGCCGACTACGGGCCGGACGAGCCCCGGCTCATGAAGCGCTGCCAGGTGATGGCGTCGAAATACGTACCACTTTCGATCTGACCAGACCAAGAGACTTACTTTCGACATTCACCCAACGCGCTTGGTTTGCCCATACCCAGAAAGACTGTCGGTGAACTATTTGACACCACCGACATTTCCCATTCGGGGCTTCTACTTCCTGAGGCAGTTCCAACTGCCTGACCAACGGACGTTGAGAATAGGTGCTAACTGAACGAGCTTTCCGACGTTGATGTCATCCGGGTAGACTCTCTAGCGCACAGCTTCCACTACTGGTGTTCAGAACCGACCAAGACTATGCCGATAACAAGGAATATCGTAGAGCATTCGAAGTTCAATCTAGCAGCGACATTGCCTTTTGAATTGAGGTTGCAGGATTTTCAGCTTGCCATGCAGGATGTCTATGATTTTTTCTTTGATGTAAACAGCGGGCTGACTGCCAAAGGCTTGGAGCGGCTCGACGATATGCTGAGGCCGGCCATTATGTCGGGAGTGCTATCCGACATGCTGACTGCGAGTATTGCAAAGCATTCCCGCACATTGACGGAAAACAGATACTTCAATGGTCATCCAGACTTGGTTGTGAAGGGCATCTATCCGGAGAATAGTGTGAAAGCCGGAGAGCAGGGCATCGAGATCAAAACCACCCGCAAGACTGGCGGTGCTGTGGATACTCATGGAGCGCGAAATCAATGGATGTGTGTATTCGTTTACCAAGTCGATAACGAAACTGAACCGGCACGATCTCGTCAGCCACTTTCATTCACCGAGGTCTATCTTGGCGAAGTGTCGATCGGAGATTTCAGGAAGAACGCGCGCAGTGAGCTAGGTACGCGGACTGCGACGCTGCACAAAAATGGAATTGAGAAACTCAGACAGAACTGGATATTTCGGCTTTAGCTGTCCCGAAGCTGCAGTTTGGCTAATTTTGGTATGGAATTGCGACCAAGTTCAAAATAGCGCGGATCCTTCTCAACACCGATGCAGTGATAGCCCACCGCAGACGCGGCTGCCAGGGTTGAGCCTGATCCCGCAAATGGATCCAGAACAATCCCCTTTCCGAGAGGCAATGCCCCGCGAACAATCTGGCGTAGAAAGGCTTGCGGCTTGAGGCTAGGATGCGGTGCCATCGCGCGTTCGCTCGCTCGCGTTGGCGATGATGCAATCACATCACCAAATGGCTTGTTCGCGGATGGTCGACGAAATCCACCTGTGCCCCACTTTCGCAAGTTGTCCTGTGCTCGCCCTTCCAACGGCTTGCGAAATACGAGCCAAGGCTCCCACATCGAACGGGGCATCACGCTAACTTCCGGAAACTCCTCGTGCGCTGCCTTCGGCCGGTCGCCGCCGCGCATGGTCATAACTAGACGAATAATCTCTCCCCTTCGTTCTAAACCCGCACGTGCCAATGCGTTAGATACAACATGAGAAAGAAGAGGATTGCTTGCCACGATTACATTCGCGCCGGGGACAAGGACCGGCGAAAACATTCGCGCCCATTTGAAAAAGAATTCATCTAGCGCTCTCAGGTCAGTGGGGGTCAACACCGTGAACCTGGGTAGAGGAGCCCTCTGGTTGCCGTCGAAGGAGGGCGGGATGCGCCATATTCCTCCTTTTCCGTTTCTAAGTTTCTCCTGCTGCTCTGGAGAATATTCGATCAGCCCGTAGGGAGGGTCCGTAACAATGGCGTGAATGCTGTTCTGCTCGCAGCTTGCAAGCCAATCGAAGCAATCAGCATTAACCAGAATGCTGCTCCCAAATTCGAAGGTATTTGTCGCCGCAATTGGCTTCGCTTCCTTCGTAGGAACCTGTTGCCCGTCGTCAAGATTCAACGAGTACTGGGCACGATCTGTCCTGAGGAACAACTGCGGCGTATTCAGCCGCAAGTACGATCTGATCGAGGACGAGGGAACTACGCCAATCCGTTCCGAAACGCCAGCCTCGATGTCGGCAATGGAAGCTCCTAATGGATGTCCGGATAGCACATCCACAATGGCGTCCCTTACTTCTCCTGGCCGGCGTTTCATAAACTAGACCTCGCATTAACTTTTTGTATCGTAGCTCGATTGACGTCTAGACGTCAACAGCAACAGCTTTCTCATCTCCAGTATCTCGTCTATGGGGAGCTAAAGAGACCTTTACTAACACGGCCTCGGCCGAATTTTGAGAATGAGCGAATCTGTAAAGCAGCGCCATGGTGGAATTGGGGACGTTTGTTTGCACTACGTTGCCGCCGGCACGTGTCCCGCCATCCTTCTGATCCGCGGCTGGCGCCAGACTTAGTACATGTGGCGCGACATCATCCCCGCTCTTTCGCGCAAGTATCCGGTTTTCGCCCCGATATCCGCGGGTTGGGTGATTCCTCCCGGCCGGAAAGCGGTTACCACAAGAAGACCGTGGCCAACGACCTCTGGCGCCTGATGCACAGGATGCTCAGGGAGGAGTCTTTTTTCGTCGTCGGCCATGACTGGGGCGGGCTGATCGCCTTCTCGCTGGCCGCGCAGCACCGCGATGCGGTGAAGCGCATGGTGATCTTCGATGTGCCGGTTCAAGGCAACGGCACGCCGGCGATATTTAACAACCGCTGGCACCACGGCCTGCATTGGGAGAAGGACTTTCCCGAAGAGCTGACTGCCGGGCGGGAGGACGTCTACCTCGGCTTCTTTTACAGGACCTGAGGCGCGACGCCGGATTGCATCGCGAAGGAAGCGAAACAGGAATACATCCGCGCCTATTGTTGGCCCGGCGCGATGAAGGCCGGCTTCGGTGAGGGAAGGGCGGAACTTCCGGCACAAGGCCGCTTCCATCCCCCACCCCTCACCCCTCACTTCACTTCTTCTCGATCACGACCTCCAGGTATTCGCTCGGCAGCACGAGGGTGCCGCCGCTCGCGCGATTGCCCTGGTTCATGAGGGCGATCAGCTCGTCGGCGAAGGCGCGTTGCCCCTGCGCGTCCAGCGCGGCGAAGGTCTTGTTCATCGGCCCGTACCAGGTGCGGAAGACGTCGAGGAAGTGCTCGGGCGAACGATAGCGGAACAGGAACTGGCGCTCTTCGGCGCGGATCGTCTTCGCGGCGGCGCCGAACAGTTCGCGCAGGTGCCCGGGGGTGCCCCAGAGCGAAGGCGACCTGACGCCGGCGGCCGGGGGGAGGTACTTGCCGATGGTCTTGAACACCTGGCCGATGAAGCTGCCCGGCGTCCAGTTGGCAAGGCCGATGCGCCCGCCCGGCCGGCAGACACGCGCCAGTTCGGCGGCCGCCTTCTCCTGGTCGGGCGTGAACATGACACCGAAGGTCGACATCACCACGTCGAACTCGCCGTTGGCGAACGGCAGTTTTTCCGCGTCGGCTTCACGGAACTCGATGACGTGGCCCTCCGCCAGCGCCCGGCGGCGCCCCGCTTCGAGCAGAGACGGGACGTAGTCGGTGGAGGTGACGTCGCAAAAGCGGCGTGCAGCGGCCAGGGTCGCGTTGCCGTTGCCGGCCGCGACGTCCAGCACTTTCTCCCCGGCGCGAAGATCGAGGGTCTCGGCGAGGTTTTCGCCGACGATCTGGAGGGTGGTGCCGATCACCGCGTAATTGCCGGTGGACCAGGCGATCTGCTGCTTCGTTTTCAGGGCGCCGAGATCGGGCGCGGGCATGACGGTGGACAGGACTGCGGACATGGCGAATCTCCTCTTGGGGTACGGGGCGGGCGGCGTTGTGACGCTTGCGCACGGATGCTAGTATTCCCG
Organism: Hyphomicrobiaceae bacterium; assembly: GCA_035550075.1. Lineage (GTDB taxonomy): Bacteria > Pseudomonadota > Alphaproteobacteria > Rhizobiales > Hyphomicrobiaceae > AWTP1-13. The sequence goes on from DASZQG010000107.1 coordinate 5,769, forward strand.
GCCCCTTCTTCAGGCTGAATGCCCGACCGTCCAGCTTTCTTGCGCGGGACGCCGGGATTGGCCCCGTGATCGCCATGGATGCTTTGTCGGACGTGTTGCGAACCGTGCGGCTGGATGGCGCGGTCTACCTCAAGGGCGAGATGACGGCGCCCTGGTGCGTCGAAGGCCCGGCCAACGACCTGCTCTGCGCGGCCTTCCTGCCCCTCGCGCGCCACGTCGTGGCCTATCACCTGCTCACCGAAGGCGCCTGCTGGGCGAGGATCTCCGGCTCCGACGACCCGCCCCTGGAAATCCGCGCCGGCGAGATCCTGGTCGTGCCGCGTGGCGAGCCGCACATCATGGCGAGCTCGTCCGAGGCGGCGCGGGCGCGTCCCGACGTCCTCGGCCAGGAAAGCATGTCCATGGCCGCGGGCGACATCATCCGCCTCACCCACGGCGGCGGCGGCGCGATGACCAGCATCGTGTGCGGCTTCCTCGCCTGCGACGACGTCAACGTCAATCCGCTGCTGTCCTCGCTGCCGCGCCTGTTCAAGGTCGACATGCGCAACGGCGGCGCCACTGCCGCCTGGCTGGAGACGTCCATGCGCTTCGCCGTGGAAGAAGCGGCCGGTCCGCGCGCGGGCAGTGCGATGGTGCTTTCCAAGCTCTCCGAACTGCTGTTCGTCGAGGCCTTGCGCCGCTGCATCGAAACCTTGCCGGAGGGGGAGAAGAACTGGCTCGCCGGCCTGCGCGACCGTTTCGTCGGCAAGGCGCTTACGCTGCTGCACGCGCAACCGGCGCGCGCCTGGACGGTCGATGAGCTGGCGCGCGAGGTCGGCTTGTCGCGCTCGGCGCTCGCGCAGCGCTTCACGGAATTCCTCGGCCAGCCGCCCATGCAGTACCTGGCGCGCTGGCGCCTGCAGATTGCGGCGCAATCGCTCAAGCACGACGACGAGCCGATCGCCGTCGTCGCCGAGCGCGTGGGATACGATTCGGAAGCCGCCTTCAACCGCGCCTTCAAGCGCGAGTTCGGCGCCCCGCCGGCAAGCTGGCGGCGCACGGCGTACGAGCAGCGCAACGGCAAGCCGGGCAGCCTGGCCGCGACCGCCTGACGCGCCGGCCACGGCCGCCGCTTTCCCTCAAGCCGCCCTGCGCTCTGTTACTGCGAGCTGCGATGCCTCGCGCTCGAGGCGGGTGAAGATTTCCAGTTGCACGCGGCTGCCGCCCATGTCGCCCAGCACGGGACGAAGGGCGGCGAAGCCCGCCGACGCCTCGGCGTAGCGGCCTTCGGCCCAGGCGATCAGCGCGCGCATGCCGGGCTGCGTGATCCGGCGGGCGCGCAGTGCGGCGTGGTCGCAGCCTGTCGCGCACCGGTCGACGTCCTGCGCCAGATGCCGCGCGCGATCGGGGTTCCCCGCCGCCAGGTGCGCTAGCGCGGCGTGCAGGTCGACATATGGCCAGAAGCCGGGCCACAGGCAACGCTCGAAGGCGTCCGACAGCGCGTGCCAGCGTCCCGCGGCCTCGAGCCCGCCGCGCGTCAGCTCCCACAGCAACGCCGTGGCATCGCAAGCCTCCAGCGCCGAGTGCGCGGCCGCCGGCAGGAGCCAGCCATCCAGGATGCCGAGCGCGGAGCGGGGATCGCCGTCCGCGGCGTCGAACATCCCGAGGTGCCAGGCGTTGTGCGTGCGCATGCGGCTGTCGCCCGCCCAGTGCACGACCTGGTCGCGCATCCAACGG
>DASZQG010000108.1:0-11069 GCA_035550075.1 Hyphomicrobiaceae bacterium
AAGCCTGGTCCCGCGTTGAGGAACTTGGGGCCGATTCTGTTGTCGAGCCCCATGCCGCGCGCCACGTCCTGCACGTCGGCGCCAGTCTGCTCACAGAGGTCGGCGATCTCGTTGATGAAGGTGATCTTGGTGGCGAGAAAGGCGTTCGCGGCATATTTCGTCAGCTCCGCGGTGCGGCGGCTGGTGAACAGGATGGGAGCGCGGTTCAGGTAGAGCGGGCGGTAGAGGTCGGACATGACGGCGCGCGCACGGGGCTCGTCGCAGCCGATCACGATGCGGTCCGGGTGCTTGAAATCGTTGATGGCGGCGCCCTCGCGCAAAAACTCCGGGTTGGAGACCACGGCGAAATCGGCGCCCGGCCGGGCTTCGGCGATGATGCGAGCCACTTCGTCGCCGGTGCCGACCGGCACCGTCGACTTGGTGATGATGACCTTGAACCCGTCGAGAACGGCGGCGATCTGGCGCGCGGCATCGAACACATAGGTGAGGTCCGCGTGGCCGTCGCCGCGCCGCGACGGCGTGCCGACGGCAATGAAGACGGCCTGGGCGGTGGCGACCGCAGGCCCGAGCGCGGTGGTGAAGGACAGGCGCTCTTCGCGCACGTTCGTGCGCACCATCTCGGCAAGGCCCGGCTCGAAGATCGGCAACTCGCCCCGATTGATGCGGTCTATCCTTGCGGCGTCCTTGTCCACGCACGTCACGACGTGGCCGAAATCGGCAAAGCACGCGCCGGATACGAGGCCGACGTAGCCGCAACCGATCATCGCAACGTGCATTCGAGTGATGTCTCCGAGCCGACCCTGCCGCGCGATTGGCCGCGCGCTTGTCACAGGCATGACAAGACGCGTGGCTGGTTCACACTGCAACCGCCAGACGATAAGATACGCGGCGGGGTTCGTCTGCAAACTGTTTTGCTTCTTCGTCCAGGCCGGCGACCTGTTTTTCCCCGCCGCCTTCGAGGACAACGCGCTTGGTCAATTTGCAGGGATTTGTGGCGCGCAGCTCGCTTCTGCGCCGGGTGATGGTCGCGCTCGCCAGTCTCAGCCGGCGACAGAAGCGCGCCATCCTCATCGCCAACGACCTCGTGCTGCTTAACCTTGCCCTGTGGCTGGCGATGTCGCTGCGGCTGGGCGAGCCGTACCGGGTGCCGAACTGGCGGCTGTTCGTTCTGTTCGCGCTGGTTCCGCTGGTCAGCGTCTGGATGTTCTTCCTCATGGGCCCCTACCGGCACGTCACGCGCTTCTTCGGCATGCGCGGCGTCTGGCTGATCGTGGTCTCGGTAGCGGGCTCCAGCCTGTTCCTGGCGCTGGCCGCGTTCATGACGGCATGGCCGGGTATTCCGCGGTCCGTCATTCTTCTCTATCCGGTTTTCGGCGTCGGCCTCGTGTGGGGGAGCCGGGAGGTGGCGGCGTGGCTGCTCAAGGAGGCCGGCGTCGCCTCGGAGCCGGGCGCGGCCGACCCCACCAAGGTTCTCATATATGGCGCCGGCCCGGCCGGCGCGCAGCTTCGCGATGCGCTGCGCCACGCGCCGGGCTACCAGGCGGTCGCCTTCGTGGACGCCAACCGGGCGCTTTCGGGGCGATATGTCGACGGCCTCAAGGTGCATATGCCGAGGCGACTCGCCGACGTCATCGCCCAGCATGGCATCGGCGAAGTGCTGCTGGCGCTGCCGGCGAACCGGCGCCGCGAGCGGCAGGCTGCGCTGCAGCTCCTCGAGCCGCTGGCGGTGAAGGTGCGAACGCTGCCGGCCATCGAGGACCTGGCGGCGGGGCGCGTCACCATCAACGACCTGCGGCCGGTGGAGGCGGAAGACCTGCTCGGGCGCGACCCGATCCCTCCCGATCCGAACCTGATGGCGAGCAGCATCCGGCATAAATCGGTCATGGTGACAGGGGCTGGTGGCTCGATCGGAGCGGAGCTCGTGCGCCAGATCCTGCAGCACGATCCGCGCCGGCTCGTGATCTTCGACGCGGGCGAGGCGCATCTGCACGGCATCATTGAGGAGGTCGGCGACCTGATGCGTGCCGGCATCCGCCACAACGGCGCGAGCCCGCCGGAGATCATCAGCGTGCTCGGCTCGGTGCTCGACGCGGCGCTGCTGGCCGACACGCTGGCGGCGCACCAAGTGCAGACCATCTATCACGCCGCCGCCTACAAGCATGTCCCCATCGTGGAGCGGAACGCCGTGGCGGGCCTGCGCAACAACACCTTCGGCACGGCCCTGCTGGCGGACGCGGCGGCGGCCCATGGTGTTGAGTTGTTCGTGCTGATCTCGACCGACAAGGCGGTGCGCCCGAGCAGCATCATGGGCGCCAGCAAGCGCCTCGCCGAACTGGGGCTGCAGGCGCGCGCGCGGCAAGGCAGCGGCACCGTCTTCACGATGGTGCGGTTCGGAAACGTGCTGGACAGCTCCGGTTCGGTGGTGCGCCGGTTCCGCCGCCAGATCGAAGAACGGCGCGCGGTGACCGTCACCGACCGCAACGCCGTCCGCTATTTCATGTCGATCCCCGAGGCGGCCGCGCTCGTCATCCAGGCGGGCGCCATGGCCACCGGCGGCGACGTGTTCGTACTGGACATGGGTGAGCCAGTGCGCATCGACGATCTCGCGCGGTCGATGATCCGCCTGATGGGGCTCGAGGTGCGCGACGCGGAACATCCCGACGGCGATATCGCCATCGAATACATCGGCCTGCGCCCCGGCGAGAAGCTGAGGGAGGAACTGTTGCTGAGTGCGCACACGACGCCCACCCAGCATCCGCGCATCTTCAAGTGCCAGGAGCCGAGCCTGGGTGCGGCAGAGCTCGACCGCGCGCTGGAAGAGTTGCAGGTGGCCATGGCGGACAACGACGAGGCCGCCATTCGCTGTGTCCTGGCCCGCACCGTGGAGGGCTTCCAGCCGGAGCGGCGCCATGGCGGACTACATTGAGCGCGGCGCCACCGTTCAGCGGTCCGCCTTGAGCGCGAACATGCCGAGGCTGTCGGCGGCCGCCGCGGCGGTTGGCACCGTGGTTTTCATCGTCGCGCCGCTGACGGCGCCCTACCTGATGGCCGGGGTGATGGCCGTTGCGCTGGCGGCTTGCGGGGCGGCGATCGGCGCCCTGCTGCCGCCCCGGCTGCCGTGGCCGATGACCATCCTGTGCGTTGCGGAGGCGTACCTCGTGCTCAGCATCGCCTGGTCGCCGAGCCCGGCAACGGCGATTGCGGCGACGGCCGTGCTGGCGGTTTTCATCCTGGCGCTCAGCACGACATTGAACGCGCTGCCGCACATCGAAGAGGAAACGCTGCTAGCCTCAGCGCAGGGCCTCATCGCCGGGTTTGCCATAGGGGGCGCCTTCCTTCTGTTCGAGCAGCTCAGCGGGCTGTGGCTGCACCGCGTGGCGCTCTCGCTTATTCCGCGCCTCCACACCGGCGCGCTGCGAGGCATGGCCGAGCGCGGCGGCTGGGTCGTGCATATGGACCCGTTCCTCCTCAACCGCAACATGGCTGCGGGCGCGGCCCTGTTCTGGCCGGTCGCACTAGCGCTGAGCCGCATCCCGAACAGCCGCCGCCCCGGCCTGCGGCTGGCGCTGACGCTCGGGCCCGCGGCCGCCGCCATCGCGCTGTCGGAGCATGCGACCTCGCAGGTGGCGATCACCGGCGCGGCGGTGGTCTTCGCCGTCGCCCGCTTCTCGGCGAAGAGGGCGCGCGTCGCCCTCGCGGTGATCTGGACCGCCGCCACGCTGCTGGTGGTCCCGATGGCCGGCGGGCTCTACGCCAGCGGGCTCTATCGCGCCGACTGGCTACCTTTCAGCTTCCGGCACCGCATCGTCATCTGGGGCTACACCAGCGCACAGGTGCCCAAGGCTCCCATTCTCGGCGCCGGCATCGGTGCGGCGCACGTGGCCGGCCGCATCCCCAACGCACCCCGCGCGCCGGGCAGCGAGATCGCGCTGTCCACCAGCTGGCACAGCCACAACGCCTATCTGCAGGCCTGGTATGAGACCGGCGCCGTCGCGGCGCTGCTGCTGCTGAGCTTCGGGCTGGCCTTGCTGCAGGCGATCGGGCGCAGCCCGCCGGACACGGTGCCCTATCTGCTTGCCGTTTTCTGCGCCGGCGCGCTGGCCGCTGCTTCCAGCTACAGCCTGTGGCAGTCATGGGTGATGGGCTCGATGAGCCTAGCGGCGATCAATGCGCTGGCGATGGTGAGCCTCGCCGTCCGGCAAGAACGCAGCCTCATGTGCGAGGCTCGGCCGCCTCCTCGGGCAGCGGCGGCGACGTAGGCGCCTCCGCAGCCGGCGTCTCGACGGCCTGCTCCTGCTCGTGCTCCTGCTCGTCGTCTAGGACCCGCAGGCGCCGCGCGGCATGCCAATAGGTCTCGATGCGGTCGCGCAGGTCGCCCGCGCGATCCACAAACAGCCGCTCGCAGTGGGGCTGTGCGCGTGCCCTGATTTCAGACTGCCACGAGGTGCAAAGGCCAGTCAGCGCCTCGCTGCCCTGCGCGGAATTTTTCGACGACCCGCTGCTGGCATGGAGATGGGCGACGAGAACTGCAAGGTCGTGGTCGTCACCCAGCAGACGCGACAGCTCGCGGGCCTCATGGGCGCGCGCGCTCATCGCCTCTGTCCAGGCGCGCGACAGCAGCAGCATGTGCCGCCAGTGCAGTTGCACCGCCTTGCGCAAGGCATGCATCGTTTCGTCGTTTGGATTGCGATAGGCGTGGCGGAACGCCTTGCGCCCCTTGCGGTACGTGTGCTCCAGACCCTCGGCCACCGCGTCGAAGGAGAGGCTTTTCGGCTCGACGTTGAAAAACTTTCGCACGCGCGCGAGCTGCGCGAGGGCTTCGCGGCGGCGCTCGGCCGTAATGCGCCCCTTGGCACGCGCACCGTTGCTCTGCAGCTTGCGAACCTGCGCGGCGGCACCGCTTGGAAGCGGACCGAAGCGGGCTTCGAGCTTGGCGACCGTTTCACGCATCACCTGCTGGTCGCGCTCGTCCGACAGCGCCCGGCCGATTCCGGCGAGGCGGCGCGCCTCCCTGGCATAGACGGTCTCGGCGAGTGCGGGCCTCAGCAGCCGCGTCAACGCGCGCAGGCGCTTGAGGCAGCGGCGCACGTCGTGAATGGCAGTCGGCGCGCCATCGACGGCGGCGAGCTTCTGCTCGGCGATCTCGACCTGCTCAAGAGCGACGCGGCGTACGCCCTCCGACAAATCTTCCTGAAGCTTCAATCGAAATGCCATACATCACCCGCGTCGCTGAGGACCCGCCGGCCGCCGCCACGGGACCTCCGCACACGGCCCAGGCTAGCAGGAGCCGCTGTCACAATCCTGTCACGGAAGCGGGCCCCGGGGGCGCCGGCTGCGGCAAAAAATCAGGTTTTGCTCACGATTTTTGCCTGCGCGCCCACGCCAGCCACTGGGCCACACGCGCCTCGGGATCGGGATGGGTGAAGAAATCGGTAATGACGGCAAGGCTGTAGGCACCGGCCGCGCGCACCGCGTCCGCCCGCTCGGGGGTCAACCCGCCGATGGCAACCAGCGGTAGCGCCCCGACGCGGGTCTTCCAGGTACGGATTCGGTCGAGCCCCTGAGGCGCCCATTTCATCACCTTGAGCCGAGTTTCGTAGATAGGGCCGAGCGCGACGTAGTCGGGCCGGGCGGCAAGCGCGATCTCGAGCTCCTCCAGGCTGTGAGTGCTGATGCCGAGGCGGACGCCGGCGGCGTGAATGGCAGCCACGTCGGCCGCGGCGAGGTCTTCCTGGCCGAGGTGGACGTAGTCGGCACCGAGCGCGAGCGCCTCGCGCCAGTAGTCATTGACGATGAGCTGGCAGTCGTTGGCCGCGCACACCGCCAGACTCCCGACGATCTCGTGGCGGATGCGCTCGGCCGACGCCTCCTTCAGCCGGAGCTGGACGGTGCGCACGCCCAGCGGGACGATGCGCTTGAGCCACGCCAGATCGGGAACGATCGGGTAGAAGAAATCGAGTTCGGCTTGCGGCGCGCTCACGGCTTGTCCAGGTCGAAGAACGGCGTGCCGGCGAGCGGCGTCGACGGCTCGGCCATGTCGCGCACTTCCATCAGCCCGGCCTCGTAGGCAGCACGGCCCGCATCGATGGCGCCCGCAAACGCCGCCGCCATGCGAACGGGGTCGGCGGCGGTGGCGACGGCGGTGTTGAGCAACACCGCGTCAAAGCCCATCTCCATCGCCTGGGAGGCGTGCGAGGGCGCGCCGATGCCGGCGTCGATGATAAGCGGCGTATCGGGAAAATATTTGCGCATGCTGGAGAGCGCGTAGGGGTTGGCAAGGCCGCGGCCCGTGCCGATCGGCGCGCCCCACGGCATCAGCACGGCGCAGCCGGCCGACAGCAGGCGCTCGGCGATGATGAGGTCTTCGGTCGTGTAGGGGAAAACCTTGAAGCCGTCGCGGGCGAGCACCCCGGCGGCCTCCACCAGGCCGAACGGGTCGGGCTGCAGGGTGTCGTCGTTGCCGATCACCTCAAGCTTCACCCAGTCGGTGCCGAATAGTTCGCGCCCCATCTGGGCGGTGGTGATCGCCTCGCGCGGGGTGCGGCAGCCTGCGGTGTTGGGAAGCACGCGCACGCCGAGCGACTTGATCAGGTCGAAAAAGCGCTGGCCCGATTTGCCCCCCGCGGCCTCGCGGCGCAGCGAGACGGTGACGACGCCGGCGCGGGCAGCGGCCACCGCGCGGCTCATGATGTCGGGCGAGGGGTAGCGTGCGGTGCCGAGCAGCAGGCGCGAGGCGACCTCGACGCCATAGAGCGAGAGCGCATGCCGGGTCCCACGCGGGGGTTCCATCAGGTTCATGGCGTGCCTTGCCTCAGCCGCCCTGCCGCGGTGCCAGCACCTCGACGCGGTCGCCTTCGGCGAGCCGCATGCCGGCGCGGTTCTGCCGCGGCACGAAAGCACCGTTGAGCGCGGTCGCGACCGTGCCCTCGCCGTGGCCGAGCGCCTCGATCAGCTCCGCCAGCGTGCGCGCCGGCGTTTTGGTGCGCTCGCCGTTGACGTAGATGGAGGTCGCCTGTCGGGTCTCGGGGTGCATCGCGGCCGGGCCGATTGTCTGTTACGGTTGTTATCTGCGATCAGCGGGGGCCGGCGCAAGGGGCACGCGGTGCGCCGCTGCCTTGCGCTTAACGCCATTCACCCTGCTGCCATCATCGGGGCGAATACTGCCGCGCCCTGGGCAGGGCTGGCCGAGCGAGGGGACATGTTTGCAAACCTGATGGGGTCGCGGCGGTTCGCGCCGCTGTTCTGGTGCCAGTTCTGCTCGGCGCTCAACGACAATTTCCTCAAGAATGCGCTGGCGATGCTCATCCTGTTCGGGCTTGGGGGCCGCGGAGGCGTCGGCGGCCATGCAGGCGTTCTGATCACCGCTTCGGGCGTGATTTTCATCGCGCCGTTTTTCATTCTGTCAGGGCTCGGCGGTGAGCTGGCGGACCGCTTCGACAAGGCGCGCGTGGCACAAAGGGTCAAGCTTGCCGAGATCCCGATTGCCGCCCTCGCTGCGGCGGGCTTCTACCTGCATTCGGTTGCGCTGCTGATGGTGACACTGGGGCTGTTTGGGGTGATGGCGGCACTGTTCGGGCCGGTCAAATACGGCATCCTGCCGGAGAAATTGACGACGGCGGAGCTGTCAGCAGGCAATGCACTCGTTGAAGGTGCGACGTTTCTCGCGATCCTCATGGGCACGATCGCGGGCGGGATTGCCGTCGCGGAGGCGAAAAGCGGTGCCCTGATCGTCACCATCATCATGGCGCTGGCGGTCGCATCGTGGCTGCTGGCCCGTGCCATTCCCGCGCACCGCCCTGCCGCGCCCGAGCTGCGCGTGATGCGCAATCCATGGTCCTCGACTGTGACGCTGCTGCGCGAGCTCCGGGCCGGCGATCGGCGGCTCTGGGGCGGAGCGCATATCGTGTCGTGGTTCTGGCTGGTGGGGTTCGTGGCCCTCTCTCTGCTGCCGGCCCTCATCAAGCAGGATATTGGCGGCAGCGAAGGCGTTGTCACGCTCTGCCTCACCACGTTCACGGTCGGCATTGCAGTTGGGTCGATCATGGCGGCGCGCGCCAGCCATGGCAGCCCCAACCTGGTGCTGGTGCCGGTCGGGGCCGTGCTGATGGGTGTTGCCGCCATGGCAATCGCCGTGGTCGTGGCCGGGGCTACGCCGTTCCAATCCATGATCCATCCCGGCGCTTTCATGATGACGCCCATAGGCGCGGCCTTGCTTCTCGCCCTCTTCGCCCTTGCCGCCGCCGGCGGTCTTTACGTCGTTCCCGCCTTCGCCGCCGTGCAGGCATGGGCGCCGGTGGAGCGGCGCGCGCGTGTGATCGCCTCGGTCAACGTGCTGAACGCGGCCTACATGGTGGGCGGTGGAGCAATCGTTGCCGGCCTGCAGGCGGCCGGCGTCGGCCTGCCGGTTCTGTTTGCGGCGATCGGGCTGCTCAGCCCTGCGACCGCCGTGCTGGCCGTGCTGGCCTGGCGCGGCGACATGCCGTCAGGCCTCGCCCGTTTTGTTCCGCGGTTCTCTGCGACGCGCAGCGCGCGGCGTGCCAGGCGCGGCGTCAGCTAGGGCCCGGCCTTCAAAAAGCAATTCGCGAAGAAGCTGCCCGGCCTATTTGCCGAGCGAGCGGCGCGCAGTGGCGAGCGCCTCCTCCAGTACCGCGCGATCGCCGATGTGGTTGGCGAGCAGCAGAACCAGGCGGGCGTTGAGCGCCACGCTGTCAGCCTCCGACAATCCCTCGTGGGCGGCGATGATGGCGGCGTAGAGCGCGTCGGGATCGGGCGAGTTGGTTTCGCGCTGCAGGGGCATCTGTCGCCTCCGGTATCAAGGTGCGCCGGCGGCGACGGCCAGCGCCCGCGCCACCTCGGCCGTCTCGAAGCTCCGCCAGCGCGCCGCAACGTGCTGGTCGGGACGAAACAGGTAGAAGGCGGGGGCCTCCGCCGCGCCGTAGCGGGCGCAGGCTGTTTCATGTGAAACATCAAGTATCTGGTTAATGGGAATGCGGTTGGCGGCCAGCGCCGCGGACTTGCCTGGGAGGCCTGCGAGGCGCTGCCAGCGGCTGAACCAGACCCCCGTAAAACCGCCGCCAAGCGCGCCCAGCAGCCATTTGCCTTCGGGCGGGTCCAGTGGGGCATCCGGCGCCGCGGCCCCTGGGCGGGCTCCTGCGGCCTGCCGAGGGCCAAGCTCGTCCGGACCGTTGAGCGGTGAGGTGTCATAGGCCGCCGCCACCGACAGCCGCCCCGAATTGATCAGACGGCGGGCGAACGGCTCGGTCTCCGCCAGCGCCAGGGCGCCGTCGCGGAACACCCGGCTGATGGGACTCTTCGGCGCAATGAAATCGGTCGACCGCGTTGTGTGCAGCAGGTTCTCGTCCGCCGCGGCAATGCGCTCCGCATCGTAGCTGTCGAGCAGCCTGTCGGGCGCGAGCCCGCGCATCACAAGGTCGAGCTTCCACACCAGGTTGTCTGCATCCTGGATGCCGCTGTTGCCCCCGCGCGCCCCGAACGCTGACATCTGGTGCGCGGAGTCGCCGGCAAACAGCACCCGGCCGTGGCGAAACTTCTGCAGGCGCCGCGACTGGAAGCGGTAGAGGCTGATCCATTCGAAGGCGAAATCGAGGTCCTCGCCCAGCATCGCGCGCACGCGCCGGGCGGCGTTCTCTGGCTTCACCTCCGCCTCCCGGTCGGCCTCCGCGCCCACCTGGAAGTCGAGCCGCCACACGTCGTCGGCCTGCTTGTGCAGGAGCGCCGAGCGGCCGCGGTTGAAGGGCGGATCGAACCAGAACCAGCGCTCGACGGGCCGCTCCAGCTTCATCTTGATGTCGCAGATCAGGAACTGGTCCTGGAACACGCGGCCCTCGAAGCCGAGCCCCATCAGCCGCCGCACGGACGAGCGCGCCCCGTCGGCGGCGATCACCCAGTCGGCCAGGATGTCGTAGCTGCCGGCCGGCGTGCCGATGCCGAGCCGCACACCGTCGCTCGTCTGCTCGAGGGCCTGCACCTCCTCCTGCCAGCGGATATCGATCAGCCCGGTGGCGGCCGCCGCCTCGATGCAGGCGTGCTCGAAATAATACTGCTGCAGGTTGATGAAGGCGGGCCGCCGGTGCCCGGCCTCAGGCAGCAGGTCGAAGGCGAACACCTGTCGCGTGTCGAAGAACACCTTGCCGTTCTTCCAGGTCACCCCCTTATCGACCAGCCGCTGGCCGACGCCGAGCCGGTCCATGATTTCGAGCGTGCGCTTAGCCCAGCAGATTGCCTTGCTGCCCTCCGAGAGACTCTGCTTGCGGTCGAGGACGACGACGGGATGGCCTTTGCCGGCGAGGTCGAGCGCCGCCACCAGCCCCACGGGGCCCGCGCCGACAACAACCACCGGGTGATGCGCAGGCTGCGCGCGGCCCTGGTCCTCGGAGCGGCGGTGTTGAAAGGTGATGGTGCGAATGTCGGTCATGTGCAGCGCGTGGCCCAGCGAAAGAGAGGCGCCAGACCGGGCCACAACATCACAAGGTCACGGCGGATTCCAGTGCCTCCGTTCTGGCCTCCGCAGCTGCCGAAGCATGCCAGGATCGGCTCAGTCGGCTATAACAGGCCCGGTTGGCTCGCCGCGGGTCAGGAGGAGAGATGGCCGACATCAGGGCAAAACTCGTTGGGCTTTGCGAAGCCTTCAACGCGCACGACCTCGACCGGGTCATGGATTTCTTTGCCGACGATTGCGTGCTCGAGATGCCGCGCGGCCCGCACCCCTGGGGCGGCCGCTACCAGGGCAAGCCGGCCGTGCGCGAAGGCCTCGCCTCGCGCTTCCAAGGCCTCCCGGACGTGCACTACGCCGATGCGGAGCATTTCGTGGATGCCGCTCGCCAGACCGGCATGTCCAAGTGGCTGCTGACCGGCACGACGCGGGAGGGCAAGCGATTGCAGGTGCGCGGGTGCGATTTCTACACCTTCCGCGGCGAGTTGGTGATCGCCAAGGATTCCTACTGGAAGATCGTCGAAGCCTGACGGGTTGAATTTCCGGGAAAGTCTGCCCTAGCCCTGCAAAGCCTGCCACATGGCGCGGTCGCGCTCCGCGGTCCACACTCGCGGCG
>DASZQG010000109.1:0-6462 GCA_035550075.1 Hyphomicrobiaceae bacterium
GAGCAGGGGATCTCGTGGTCAGCCAGGCCATACCTTGTGCGACAAGCACCCAGATGTGCCTTGCTTGCCCTCCAAACTCGTGATGAAGAGAAGCAGAAACCGGACCGGCTGCGGCGATGCCCGCGGCAGAATCGAGTCGCGAGCAAGTCTATGATTGCAAACGTCCGTCTGTGGCCGATAGCAGCCGGCGCTGTGTTGGTCGCCGTTCTGTCGGCGTCGCAGATCCAAGCCCAGCAGCGGCCGCCTGCGGCCGCCCCGGCGCGGCCGGCGGCAGCGCGAACCGATGCAGGTGGCGGCGATGCCGACCTGCGCCGGCGCGTGGAGCAGCTCGAGGCGCAGCTCGTCGACATGCAAGTGGTCATCGGCACCCTGGAGTCCCTGGCCAGGGGGACGACCGCGCCCGCCGGCGGCGCGCGCGGCGGTGCGGGCATGGGTGCCGCGCTTGGTGGCGCGGACGCCGGCCGAATCGATGCCCTGGAAACCCAGATCCGTGCGCTGACCGCACAGGTCGAACAGATGTCGGAGCAAATTCGCACGCTGGGTGGGCGCAGCGGCTCGGTTCCATCCACGTCCACGTTTGCCGCCAGTCCACCTGTGCCGAGGCCCGAGGAGGGCACGCCGGGCCGGCCGCCGTCGCACTCGGGGTTTGGCACCGTCACCGTGTCGCCGCAGCCGGGCGACCTCGGTGGAGGTAACCGGTTGAGCGATGTGCCGCCGACGGGTCCTCCCGGTGCACCCGGGCGCCCGGTCGCGGCCATGCCGCCCGTTCCGAACCCGGCCGAATCGGATGACGGGTCGTCGAAGGAGCTCTACGAGACCGCCTACGGATACCTGCTGCAGCGCGACTACGGCGCGGCCGAGTCGGCTTTTGAGGATTTCCTGCGCCGGCATCCGAACGATCCGCTCGCGGGCAACGCGCAATACTGGCTGGGCGAGTCGTTTTTCGTCCGGGGCCAGTACCGGTCGGCCGCCGGCGCCTTCCTCAAGGGCTACCAGACCTACGGCAAGAGCCAGAAGGCGCCGGAGAGTCTTTGGAAGCTGGCGATGTCGCTGCAGCGGCTGGGGCAGAAAGATGCCGCCTGCTCGTCCTACAACGAGCTGGTGACGAAATTCCCCAGCGCGCCCTCTCACGTGAAGACGTCGGCGCAGACGGAGCGTCAGCGGCTCGGCTGCTGAAGGCGGTGGCGCATGCGTGAGTCCCGCAAGCCACTCGGTTCTGTAGACACCGCATCCTTATTTGGCGCGCATCGCGACCGGCTTCGCCGGCCGTGCGGGCTTGCCGTGTCGGGCGGCAGCGACAGCACGGCGCTCATGGTGCTGTTTGCGGAGTGGCTGCGTGGCGAGGGCGGCGAGATCGGCGCGCACATGGTTCTCACGGTGGATCACCGGCTGCGCCCTGAGTCGACGGCTGAGGCACAGGCGGTTGCCGCGCGCGCAACGTTCCTCGGCTTTCGCCACACAATCCTGGCCTGGGAGGGGCCGAAGCCGAGCACCGGCCTGCAGGCTGCGGCCCGGCACGCACGCTACCAGCTGATGCGCGATCACCTGCGGGCGCACGGCTGCAACACGCTCGTGACCGCGCACACCCTCGACGACCAGGCGGAAACATTCCTGATGCGGCTGGCGCGCGGCAGCGGACTTGACGGGCTGTCGGCGATGTCGCCCGTCGTCTCGACCGGCGAGGCTGGCGACCCAAGGCCGCTGGTCATCGTCCGCCCGTTCCTCGACGTGCCGAAGGCGCGCCTGCGCGCCACGCTGGCGGAGCGCGGCATCGGCTGGGTCGAGGACCCTAGCAACCAGTCGACCGCCTTTGAGCGAGTTCGCTGGCGCGCTGCGCGTGAGCAGCTGCACGCGCTTGGACTGACCGATGAAATGATTGCCTCCAGTGCGCGACGGCTGCGGCGGGCGCGCGCGGCAGTGTCCGACCTTGCCGACCACTATTTCCATCCCGCCGCAGGAGTGGTCCACGCGTATCCGTTCGGCGTCCTCCGGATCGACCGCGGGCGCATGCCGGCCGCGTCCGAGGTCTTTCTTCGCGTGCTCGGGCGTTGCATTGCGCTGGCGGGAGGAACCGGCGAGTGGGTATCGCTCGCGAAACTGGAAGTCATCGCTGCAGCCCTCCAGCGCGGAGAAACCGGCACCTGGACGCTGGCGCGTGCCAAAATCACCGCGAGCGCCAATGCCATCGAGGTCGAGCGAGAGCCTGGGAGGCAGCCGTTGCCGCGAATGACGCTTGCTGCGGGGAGCGAGGCCTTGTGGGACGGTCGCTTCCGCGTCGGCGTCGCCAAGGAGTTCGGTGGCGAGCTGCAGGTGCGCGCGCTCGAGACGCAGGGATTGGCGGAGTTGCGTCGCCGGGCTGCGGGGGCGCGGCCCAGCCGCAGATTGCGCCTGGCGCCGTCATTCTGGAGCGGGGATGAGCTGCGCGCCGTTCCGTGTGCGGGCTTCTGGCAGGACGAGCCGCTGCGGAAGGTCGTTTACGCGGAATTCACGGGTCTTCACTACAACCCTGAGGCGGAACAACCCGCATTCTGAAAGGGCCAAAGTCGCCGAAATTGCAGGTCTCTCAGGCCTTTTGCAACGGCCCCCAAGCTTGGCAAACTTCCTCCACACACCTATGTTACAAAGCAATTGTGGGCCCCGGCGGAAATCTCGCGCGGTGCAGGCATAAAACGCTCCGGATCGCGGCGGCACAAGGGATCGCAGGGGCACAAAGGACTCCCAATGAATTCCAACTTCCGGAACCTTGCCATCTGGGTGGTGATCGGCCTTCTGCTGATGGCTCTGTTCAATTTGTTCCAGAGCCCAAGCCAGACCCGCGGCCGCAACGAGATCAGCTACACCGACTTCCTGACGGCCGTGGATTCCGGCTCCGTTTCCGACGTCACGATCGCCAAGCACCGGATCACGGGCACCTACCGGGACAAAAGCTCAACGTTTACAACGGTCGCGCCGGACGATCCCAACCTCGTCAGCCACCTGACCAAGAAGGACGTCAAGATCACCGTGCGGCCGCCGGATGAGGACGTGCCCTCGATCCTGGGCGTGCTCGTCAACTGGTTCCCGATGCTCCTGCTGATCGGCGTGTGGGTGTTTTTCATGCGCCAGATGCAGTCGGGCGGCGGCCGGGCCATGGGGTTCGGCAAGTCGAAGGCCAAGCTGCTGACAGAGCGCCACGGCCGCGTCACCTTCGAGGACGTGGCAGGCGTGGATGAGGCCAAGTCTGACCTGCAGGAGATTGTCGAATTCCTGCGCGACCCGCAGAAGTTCCAGCGCCTCGGCGGACGCATTCCGAGAGGCGCACTGCTGGTCGGCCCGCCCGGCACTGGCAAGACGCTGCTGGCGCGTGCCATTGCCGGCGAAGCCAACGTGCCGTTCTTCACCATCTCGGGCTCCGACTTCGTCGAGATGTTCGTCGGCGTCGGCGCCAGCCGCGTGCGCGACATGTTCGAGCAAGCGAAGAAGAACGCGCCGTGCATCATCTTCATCGACGAAATCGACGCAGTCGGCCGCCATCGCGGCGCCGGCCTTGGCGGCGGCAACGACGAGCGTGAGCAGACCCTGAACCAGCTTCTGGTGGAGATGGACGGCTTCGAGGCGAACGAGGGCATCATCCTGATCGCCGCCACCAACCGTCCGGACGTGCTCGATCCCGCGCTGCTGCGGCCGGGCCGCTTCGACCGGCAGATCATCGTGCCGAACCCGGATGTCGCCGGGCGCGAGAAGATCCTGCGCGTGCACATGCGCAAGGTGCCGCTGGCGCCCGACGTGGACGCAAAGGTGATCGCACGTGGCACCCCCGGCTTCTCTGGCGCCGACCTTGCCAACCTCGTCAACGAGGCGGCACTGCTCGCCGCGCGCCGCAACAAGCGGCTTGTGACGCAGGCCGAGTTCGAGGATTCCAAGGACAAGGTCATGATGGGCGCCGAGCGGCGGTCCATGATCATGACGGAGGAGGAGAAGCTCGCCACCGCCTATCACGAGGCTGGGCATGCGCTCGTCAATCTGTTGGTGCCGGGCAGCGACCCGCTGCACAAGGTGACGATCATCCCGCGCGGGCGCGCGCTGGGCGTGACCATGAGCCTGCCCGAGCGCGACAAGCTCTCCTACTCCAAGCAGTGGTGCGAGGCGCGGGTGGCCACAATGTTCGGCGGCCGCGTCGCCGAACAGCTCATCTACGGCGAGGACCACCTCAACACCGGCGCCTCCAACGACATCATGCAGGCCACGGAGCTTGCGCGCCGCATGGTGACCGAGTGGGGTATGAGCGATAAGCTCGGTCCGCTACGCTACAACGAGAACCAGCAGGAGGTCTTCCTCGGCCACGCCATCACGCAGCGCCAGAACATGTCCGAGGACACGGCGCGGCTGATCGACGAGGAGATCCGGCGCATCGTCACCGAAGGCGAGCGCAAGGCGCGCGAAGTGCTTTCCTCCAACCGCGACAAGCTCGAGGCCATCACGCAGGCGCTGATGGAGTACGAGACGATCAGCGGCGACGAGGTGAAGTCTTTGATCCGGGGCGAGAAGATCGTGCGTACGCCGGACGACGAGGAAACCAAGGGTCCGGCCGGGCCTGCGGTGCCCGCAGCCGGCAAGCTGCGTCCTCCGCGGCCGGAGCCTGGCACGGGCGGGCTGGAGCCGCAGCCTCAGACCTGATCGATCCGTTGCGCATGCGCCGGCCCTTGGCCTAGGGTCGCCGGCAGGCCATCCCGCAAGGGCGGGCGGACTGCAGCGCCGCCCGCAGCCCTCACGTGACTTCCGCCACCTATCTTCGGCCCCTCGGCGGCCTGACCGCTCCCGCCGCGCTATCGCGCCGGGATCTGCTGCGCGTTGCCGGCCAGGATCACCTGGCCTTCGCGGCCGCCGAGGTGATCGAGCGCCGGAACGGTAACATCCACCGGACCGTGCACACGGCGGCTGACGTTCGTGCCAGCGCCGACCCCGAGGTACGAAGATTGTTGGTCCGGCTCGCGGCGCCGCGGGGCGCGATCGCAGGGCTCAGCCTCGACCGTCCGCGCATCATGGGCATCGTCAACGTGACGCCGGACAGCTTCTCCGACGGCGGCGAGTTCCTGGACCCCGATGCGGCGGTCGCGCATGCGCTGCGGCTGGATGCGGAGGGTGCGGACATCATCGACATCGGCGCGGAATCGACGCGGCCCGGCGCGGAACCCATCGGGACGGCGGAGGAATGGCGGCGATGCGAGCCGGTGCTGACGCGCCTGGCCGGCCGCACACGCGCCAGGCTGTCCATCGACACGCGCAATGGCGAGACGATGCGGCGCGCAGCGGCCGCCGGCGTGCACATGATCAATGACGTGTCCGCTCTCTCCCACGATCCCGACAGCCTGCGCGCGGCGGCAGCGACAGGGCTGCCCGTCGTGCTGATGCATACGCGCGGCGATCCGCGCACCATGCAGGACAATCCGGTTTATGAGGACGTCGTGCTGGACGTCTACGACGCGCTGGTAGCGCGCATCGCCGCCTGCGAGTCAGCGGGCATCGAGCGCGGACGCTTGGTCGTCGACCCAGGCATCGGCTTCGGCAAGACGCCGGCACACAACCTCGCGCTGATCGGCGCCTTGAGCATGCTGCACGGGCTCGGCTGCGCGGTGATGCTGGGCGCCTCGCGCAAGAGCTTCATCGCACGCCTGACGGGAGCCGGCGCCATGCGTGATCGGCTCGCGGGTTCGCTGGCGGCGGCGCTGCACGGCGTGCAGCAGGGTGTGCAGATCCTGCGCGTCCACGACGTTGCGGCGACGCGGCAGGCTTTGGCGATCTGGGAAGGAGCGACCTGAGGGCTAGTGCGTCGCCCCGCCGGGTGGCGCGGTGGGCTTGCCCCAGATCTGCTCCAGGCGCTGGGCGCGGCCGCAGCCGTGCTTGTAGAAGCTGTAGCGGTGCGGGTTCTTCTTGTAATAGTCCTGGTGATAGTCCTCGGCCTCGTAGAACGGTCCGGCCGGCGTGATCTCTGTCACGATCGGCGCCTTGAGCACGCCTGAGGCCTCCAGCGTCTTCTTGGACTGCTCGGCAATCTGCTTCTGCTCGTCGGTGGCGTAGAAGATCGCCGTGCGATACGGGCTGCCGTGGTCGCAGAACTGGCCGTTCGTCTGGGTGGGGTCGATGTTGTGCCAGAACCAATCGACGAGCTGGCTGTAGCTGACCTTGGCCGGATCGAAGGTGACGCGCACGGATTCAGCGTGGCCCGTCTTGTGGGACGAGACGAGCTCGTAAGACGGGTTTGGCACCGACCCGCCGGTATAGCCGGAGACGGCCGAGATCACGCCGGGCACTTTTTCGAAGGCCTCCTCCACGCACCAGAAGCAGCCTCCGGCGAAAATGGCGGTTGCGGGCGCGGCGGACTTGGACCCCGGCGTCTGCGCGCTTGCAGCGGAGATGCCGGCGAATAGCGCAAGGATGATCAAGCTGCGAAGCGACAGGGAAGCACGCATGATGGTTTCCTAT
>DASZQG010000110.1:0-2882 GCA_035550075.1 Hyphomicrobiaceae bacterium
GACCGGTTACACGCGCTCCTCGCAGTAAAAGCGGAAGTAGCTCGACAACGAACGCTCCGCCTCCCAACCGTTGGCGTAGTCCTTGATGTACACCTCCTCGTACTTGACCGTCCGCCACAGACGCTCGATGAACACGTTGTCCAGCGCCCGCCCTCGCCCATCCATGCTGATTGCGATTCCGCGCGAGGTGAGCCGCGAAGTGAACGCTTCCGCCGTGAACTGCGAGCCTTGGTCGCTGTTGAAAATCTCCGGACGCCCCACGCTCAATGCTTGATCCAGTGCCTCCTGGCAGAACCTGCCGTCAAGAGTGTTCGACAACCGCCACGACAACACGTACCGACTCCACCAATCCATGATCGCCACCAGGTACAGGAAGCCATGCCTCAGCGGAATGTAGGTGATGTCCGTGCTCCACACCTGGTCCGGCCGCGTGATTTCAACCCCTCGCAACAAATACGGGTAAATCTTGTGGCCCGCACCGGGACGCGTCGTGCGACGCTTCGGGTAAATCGCCTCGATCCCCATCAAACGCATCAGACGTTGGATGCGCTTGCGGTTCACCGACAACACCTCCGCCATCCTCCGGCTGCCGTAAAACGGCGTCTTCGTGTACTGGACGTCGATCCGACGCATCAGTTCCAGATTCACCTCCGTTTCGCCACGTCCTTCGTAGTACCACGTGCTCCGAGGCAAACCGAGCAACTCGCATTGTCGCGACACGCTCAGCCTCCTGTGGCTCTCGTCGATCAACCTCCGCCGCTCAGCCACCGAGCTGCGCAGATTTTTTTTTTCAACCATTCGACCTCCATCTTCAGGCGACCGATCTGCTCGTAGAGTTCCTCCTCTTTCGCCGACAACTCATCGCGGCTCTTCTCCGACCGTCCTCGAACAGCTCCGCCGCTTGATCCAAGAACTGCTTCTTCCACGCCGTCACCTGGCTCGAATGCACGCCGTACTTCGAGGCCAGCTCCGCCGTCGTCTGCTCCCCACGAACCGCCGACAGCGCCACCTGCGCCTTGAACGATGCCCCGAACACTCGACGCTTCCTGCTCACTATTCAGGCCCTCCTCCTGCTTGCCTCCTGCGAGGAGTCTACACCTTATTGCCCTGTCCAGTTTTCGGGGTCCACTTCACGCTGCACTCGAGGGTAACCGGTCACAGCCTGGGGAGCAGAGACGGGACGTTTTGGCCAGCGAAATGAGCGGTGACGGCTTGGGTGACGAAGTCCAAGGCGCTACGGTTTTGCTGGCGGCAGGTTTCAATGGCGGTAAGCATCGTTTCCACGAATCGGCTACCGGCCCCGCTCTGCGTGCCGAAGGAGAGTTTCCGCCAGATGACCGCATGACGTAAGGCACGCTCGCTCGAGTTGTTGGTTGGCTCGATGCCCTCGACTTCGAGAAACGTCCAGAGGCGGTCACGATAGTCGTAGAGTGGGCCGCACATACCCTGGATCCGATCGTTATCGCTGAAGGCGCCGCGCAGCAGCAAGGCGTCGATCTCTTGGCGGATCGGCCGCATCCGTCGAAGCCAACTGCCACGCGTGAGTGTGCCGTCGCGATAGCGGGCCCAGTGATGAAAGAGCTGGCGAGTGGGCCGCAGCAAGTCGTGCCCAAGTCGTTTGGCCTTTCCATCGCTTGAATCCGCCAGTGCTTGAAAGTCACGTTTCAAATGGGCCCAACACCACTGCAAGCGACCATGTGCCCAATACATCTTGGCACGATCGCAGGTGATCACGCCATCGAACGCCTCGCCCAGCCAGTCATCGAGGAGTGTGGCAGCTCGCGACAAACGCACTCCAAACACCGTGAACGCGCTGGCGACCGCCGTCCACAACCAAGCCTTGCTCGTACCTTCCTTGGTCGGTGATTCGTCCATGCCCAGTTGGGGCTGGGTGGGCAGCTGCTCGACCAGTTCGTCGTAAGGCGGCCGTAGTGCACGAGTAACTTGCTGTTGCATCTTGACGGTCAAGGCGGCACAGCAAGGTTGGTTCAACAACGCTTCCAAGAATAGTGCCGTGCGGCGTTTGCTCTGGCGGAAGTAGGCCATCAACAGCCCGCTGAAAGCGATCAGCCTGGGACCGGATTGGCCCTGCGGTACACCCGCCGGGAGCGCCGCGCAGGTGGTCTCGCCACAGTCGCCGCACCTCAGGCGGTGCCGTTGGTATTCGCTCACATGCGGCCTGATTTCCGGGAGTTCCCAAACCTGATGTCGCAATGGTTCGGGATCGCAGCCGGCCAAGTTACTACCGCAGCGGCGGCATTCCGTCGGCTTCAGGATGTGCAGTTCGTCGCAGCGGTCGGTCGGCAACAACGGCCTGCTGTGCTTCGGGTGTCCAGGTTGTCCGCCCCGCTTCCTCTTCGACTTGGGCTGCTTGGGCACGGGCTTGGCATGCGGATGCTGCGTGCTCGGGGGCTGCGAAGAATTCTGCGGCGTCTTGTTGAGCCGTGCTTCCAACTCGGCGATCTTGGCCAGCAGCAGCCGAATGATAACCTGTGCCTCCGGCGTCTGCCGGGCGATCAGTTCCTCGGTAATCCCATCGAGCGACATACCCAAGGTGTCGCCCAAATCGCCGATTGCGCGAAGACCAGTTTTTCACCGCCCTGTGAACGGCTACCCTGACCTCCGACCTTTTGACAGCCACCTTTTTTGGGGTAGTTGGAAATGGATCGGCTGGTTTGGTACGGAGTTTACCTGGGTCGGCCGCTGGATCATGCATTCTGTTCTGACCATGGACAGAAGGGCCGTTGAACTCTGCATCGGATGGTTGCGTAATGGGACGGTTGCCGAAGGTCAGAGCGAAGCCCTACGGTACGCACTCAACAGATTAACGGGGTTGTCTTTTGGCTCAGATACGGAGTGGGTTGAGTGGTACGATCGCAAGG
>DASZQG010000111.1:0-21231 GCA_035550075.1 Hyphomicrobiaceae bacterium
ATGACCGCGGCGGTCAGGATCAGCATGGTGAGGCCGAGCACGGCGATGGCGGCGAGGTCGCCGCTCTCCTTCAGGTCGAAGATCAGCACCGAGAGCACCTTGGTCTGCGAGGTGAACAGGATGACGGCGGCGGACAGCTCGCGCACCACGGCGACGAAGATGAAGCACCAGGTCGCCACCAGGCTGGGGCCCAGCAGCGGCGCGGTGACGTCGCGCAGGCTTCTGAGCCGCGAGGCGCCGAGCACCCGGCTCGCCTCCTCCAGCTCCGGCGACAGCGAGCGGAAGGCTGAGTTGAGCTGCTGGTAGGCGGCGGGCAGCTCGATCGTCATGTAGGCGAGCAGCAGCACCCACAGCGTGCCGTAGAGCACGATTGGCCCGCGCGTGTAGGCGAGAAACAGGCCGACGCCGAGCACGATGCCGGGAATGGCGATGGGCGCGGTGGCGAGGAAGCCGAGCAGGCGCGGTCCCCTGCCCTGCCCGCGCGCGGAGAGGTAGGCCACCACCAGCGCCAGCGCAGTGCCGCCGGTGGCGGCCATCAGTCCGAGCAGGAAGGTGTTCTTGAGGGCGAGCTGGGTGGCCGACACCTCGAAGAATACAAAGTGCAGGTTGCGCAGGGTGAAGGTGGCGGGCGTCAGAAGCTGGCTGGCGCTGCGCGAGAACGCCGCGTTGAGCAGCGCGCCATAGGGCAGGAGTACGGCGAGGCTCAACACGGCGAGGCAGACGGCGAGCGCAGGCCAGCGCAGCGCGCCGAGGCGGACCGGGCGCGGCGGTCCCGACTTGCCGCCGACCACGGTATAGCCGCGCCGGCCGAGGACAGCGGACTGCGCGCGCAGCAGGATGACGGTGAGAATGAGCAGCGGCAGCGAGGCGGCGGCTGCCAGCTCCGGCTTCGGCGGATACTGGAACAGGCTCCAGATCTTGGTGGTCATGGTGTGGAAGCCGGCGGGCAGCGCCAGGATCGCCGGCGAGCCGAACAGGGTCATCGCCTGCAGGAAGGCCACCAGCGCGCCCGCCGCCAGCGCCGGCAGGGCGAGCGGTATCGTCACCTTGCGCGCGGTGCGCCAGGCGCTGCCGCCCAGCATCGACGAGGCATCCTCCAGCTCGCCCGGGATGCGGTCGAGCGCGTTGGCGACCAGCACGAACACGTACGGAAAGGTGTAGCAGGACATCACGAACACGAGGCCGGTGAGGGTGTAGATGTCGAACAGCGCCTCCTCGGAGCCGGTGAGGCCGCGGTAGAGCTGGTTGAGGAGCCCGCTGTTGGGCGCCGCCAGCAGCTCCCAGGCGATGGCGCCGAGAAACGGCGGCGTCACGAACGAGGCCATCACCAGCAGGCGCACGCCGCGCCGGAACGGCATGTCGGTGCGGGCGACGATCCAGCCCATCGGCGCGGCGACCAGGCAGCAGATGAGGCTGACCGAGACGGCGAGCGCCAGCGTGGTGAAGAGCGGATCGACGAAGGCGGGGTCGGTGAAGAGGGCGGCGAAGTTGCCGAGGGTGGGGTGGCCGGCGCGGTCGCTCAGCGCAAACACCACGAGCCAGCCGATCGGCAGCAGGACGAGGATGCAGAGCGCCACCGCGAACAGGCCGATCACCGGGGCCGACAGGTCGAGGCGCGCCCGGCGCGGGGCCAGGGCGGGCGTGGCAGCGGAAACAGCCTCGGCGGTCACGGAGGGCTCTCGGTTGAACGATGAGCGAGGACTAAAGCAGGTTTGCGCGCCGCGCGCCAATCGACTAACCGCCGAGGGCATACGAACTACCAGGATAGAGCCGGCGGCGCCAATCAGCGCGCGGATGACCCCGGATCCCTGCTGCCGCCGGCAAGCATCCTTGCGGCGAGCCAGCCGGCGCAGACCGCCGCGACATAGAGGCCCGCGCCCATCGCCAGAAGCTCGACGGCATTGCGCGCAGCCCTGGGGCTCGAGTCGAACAAGTTGAAAAGCGCAAGCAGCGCGCAGACCACCATGAGGCCGGTGCCGATGCGGAAAATGATCCGTTTCACACGTTGCGCGCGCATGGCCGCAGGCTAGCGCAATCCGCGGGGTCGTTGCAGGATTTGCCGTCCGACCGGGCGGCGAAGATGTTGCGGCGATGCGGCAGGGTCCTGCCGCCCGTCTCAAGAGCGCAAGGTCTTGCGAGACGCCGCGCGTGCTCGTGGGCAGCAGCCCAGGCCCACATTGCCGCGGCCGAGGAAACAGTCAATTCTGGCGGCTCCGTGGGATGTCGAGTCGCCAACGCCGCACCTCCGCCGGAGCCGATCATGCCGATCCGCCGCCTTCCCCTGCTCGCCTTCGCGGTGGTCGCCGCGTGGCTCGCGGGCAAGCTGCTCCTGACCTGGCCGCTGCTGCCCGACCGCGTGGCCGTGCACTTCAATGCCGCCGGCGAACCCGACGGCTGGGCCGGCCGCGCCAGCCTCGCTTTGCAGATCGGCGGGCTACTGGCGGCGTTCGCCCTGCTGTTTGCAGGCGCGGGCTGGCTGGACCGCCTGCCCGACCGCTACCTGAACCTACCCAACCGCGCCTACTGGCTGGCGCCCGGACGGCGCGCGGCCTCCATGGAGGTGCTGCGCGACTGGTTCCGCTGGTTCGTGGTGGCGGTGCTGGCGGCGGTGGCCGCCGTCGCCACCGCGGCGCTGAACGCCAACCTGATCGACCCGCCGCACTTCGCGCTCAGCCTGCCGCTGGTGCTGGCGCTGATCCTGGTGCCGACGCTCGCCATGCTGGCCTGGCTCTACCGGCGCTTTCGCGCGCCGCCGCGCTAGGCGACCGACTGCCGGCGGTCGCGGTTCAGCAGTCGCGCTCGAACAGCAGCGCCTTGACGGTCGCAGCCCACTGGTAGGGGATCTGGACCAGCCAATACCGCCGCGGCAAAGGACTGGTGGCGACGTAGATCTCGCCGGGAAAGCAGCGCGCCACCCGCAGCCGCGCGCGCCAGGCGTGGTCGGGCGTGGTGACGATGGCGACCGAGCGCCAGTGCTGTTGACGCGCCATCTCGCCGATGTAGCGCGCCTCTCCGCGCGTGGTGTCGGGGTCGGGGTGGAAGCAGCGAATGGTCACGCCGGGGACCGGCGGCAGGCATCGGCGGGTACCTGCCTCCGAGGCGACGGTCGACTGGATCAGCACGGGGGCGCGGTGCGCGCGCGCCAGGGCAAGGGCAGCGCCGTCGCGGATGCCGGGGCCGCCGAGCTCGACGATGGCATCGACCTCGGGCGGCAGGGGCGTCAGGTCCGGCCACACGAACAGCCGCGCGGTGACCCCCGCAAAGGCGAGCACGCCGATCGCGAGCGCGGCAAATAGAACCCGGCGCAGCCGTGGCTGGCGTCTCATTGAACACGCTGGGCGCTGTGACGGCCCACCCTTGCCGGGCGCCCGCTCTTGCTGGCGGGTCGCCCATGGCGTTTGTAGCGCAAAACGGCTTTGGGCAGGGAGGCCGGGCAGCAACGGCGGCCGCCCTCCTCGCAGGATGGTTACCTCGAGCCCCCCCGCGGAATGCACATTCCGCCGGGTGAACCGGGGCGCTGCGCCGGCGCAAAGGCCTCAAACGCTCAGTCGCGCAGCATCTTGCCCGTGTAGTCGCGCATCAGGGCCGTGGCGACCAGGCTGAGGATGGCGCAGGCGAGGATGTAGAGGGCAATCGCGTAGGGCGTGCCGGTGGTGGCGAACAGCCAGGTGGCGATCAGCGGCGCCGGCCCGCCGGCAATCACGGAAGCGAGCTGATAGCCGAGCGAGGCGCCGCTATAGCGCAGGCGGCTCGGGAACTGCTCGGCAATCAGGGCCGCCTGCGGGCCGTACATGATGTCGTGGGGAACGAGCGACAGGATGACGGCGAAAAAGATCAGCGGCAGCGAGCCGGTGCCGAGCATGACGAAGTAGACGAAGCCGAACACGCCGGTAAGTGCCGCGCCGAACATGTAGGTCCTCTTGCGGCCGAAGCGGTCGGAGAGGTGCCCGAACAGCGGGATGGTAACGAACGAGACGACGGAAGCCGCCAGCACCGCGGTCAAAACAAAGTCGCGCGGCACTTTCAGCGTGCCGACCGCGTAGGCGAACACGAAAGCGGTGAAGATGTAGAACGGCGCCTGCTCGGCCATGCGCGCGAAGGCGCTGAGGATGATCTCGCCGGGGTGCTCGCGGAACACGGCGGCGACCGGCACGCGCTCGATGCGCTCGGTCGCCTGCAGGCGGGCGAAGGCCGGCGTCTCGAGAATGCCGAGGCGGATGTAGAGCCCGATGCCGACCAGGATGATGCTGAGCGCGAACGGGATGCGCCAGCCCCACTCCACGAACTGGTCGCCGGACATCTGGCTGAAGGCCAGCACCGCGAGGTTGGCAAGGAACAGGCCGCACGGCACGCCGAACTGCGGCCAGGAGGCGACCAGCCCGCGCGAGCCGTGGGTGCGCGCCCACTCCATCGACAGCAGCACCGAGCCGCCCCATTCGCCGCCCACGCCGACGCCCTGCACGAAGCGCAGAACGGTAAGGATGACGGCACCCCAGATGCCGATGCTCTCATAGCTCGGAACCAGCGCCACCAGGAAGGTGGCGATGCCCATCAGCATCAAGGTGGCGATGAGCGTCGCCTTGCGGCCGATGCGGTCGCCGTAGTGGCCGAAGATCGCCGCGCCGATCGGGCGGGCGGCGAAGCCGACGGCGTAGATAGCGAATGCCTCGAGCGTGCCGACCAGGGGATCGGAATGCGGAAAGAACAGCCTGGCGAACACCAGTCCGGTGACGGTACTGTAGAGGAAGAAGTCGTACCACTCGATGGCCGTGCCGATCGTGCTGGCGATGACGGCCCGCCGGAGCTGGATGCGATGTTCGTCTTCGGGGATGGAGCCGACAACTACGTCTGCCATGGGCGCTGCTCCCAACGGCCCCGGTCTCGCCAGTGGCAATAACGCAGCTCTGCGGGGCAGGTTCCTGGCAACGCACAGGCGACAAGGCGCCGCGCCGCGCGCTAAGAAGGGACAGCCGGACATCCTGAGCTGAGGGAGGCGCGAATGTGGCCCCGCAATGCGTTCACCGAGCGGCTCAACCTCAAGTGGCCCATCCTGCAGGCGCCGATGGGATGGCTCAGCACGCCGGCGCTGGCCGCCGCCGTCAGCAACGCCGGGGGGCTGGGCGGGCTCGGGATGTGGGGGTTTTCGGCGGAGGACGCCGAGCGGCGCGTGGCCGGGTTTCGCCAGCAGAGCGGCGGCAGCCTCAACGTCAACTATCCGCTGTGGCCAAAGCCCACGTTCTCCGCCGCCGCCAGCGCGGCGATGCGCGAGCGCCTGCAGCCCTACTACGACGCCGGCAACCTCGGACCGG
This sequence comes from Hyphomicrobiaceae bacterium, assembly GCA_035550075.1. Lineage (GTDB taxonomy): Bacteria > Pseudomonadota > Alphaproteobacteria > Rhizobiales > Hyphomicrobiaceae > AWTP1-13. The sequence goes on from DASZQG010000111.1 coordinate 5,310, forward strand.
TGCCCGAGCCGCAAGGAGCCGCCAGCGCCGTCAGCCCCGAGCACCTCGACATGTTGCAGCGGGTGAAGCCCGAACTCGTCAGCTTCCATTTCGGACTGCCGGACGCGGCCATCATCGAGGCGATCAAGCAGGCCGGCATTTTCATCATTTCGAGCGCCACCACCGTTGCTGAAGCGCGGCAGCTCGAGGCCGCGGGCGTGGACGCCATCATCGCCCAGGGCGCGGAGGCGGGCGGCCATCGCGCCACCTTCACGGGGGTGCCGATGGCCATGCAGCCGGGCCTGCTTTCCCTTCTGCCGCAGGTGGTGGACGCGGTGCGCGTGCCGGTGATCGCCGCCGGTGGCATTGCCGACGCGCGCACGGTGGCGGCCGCCTTCATGCTGGGGGCGAGCGCGGTGCAGATGGGAACCGCCTTCTTGCGCTGCGAGGAAGCCAACGTGCTCGACGCGCACCGGGCTGCGCTGCGCCAAGCCGATGACTCCTGCACCGTCGTCACCGACATGATCAGCGGCCGCCCATCGCGGTTCATCCGGAACCGGCTGCTCGACGACCTGGTTGCCTCGGGCCTGGAACCGATCGCGTTTCCGGGGCAGCTCAGCGTCACCGGCCCGCTGGGCGACACCGGCAACCGGGAGATGACCGCCCTGTTTGCCGGGCAGTCGGCGGCGCTGGCCCGCGATACGACCGCGGCCGAGCTGGTGGAACGGCTGGGGCGGGAAACGACCGAGCGACTGCGCGCGTTCGCGCGCTAGCGCTGCGGCGGATCGACATCGAGGCAGCCGGCGCGATCCATGACGCGCGGCTGAAAGAGATACACTCTCGCCATACCTGCCTTGCACGCAGCGCAAGGGCTGACGCGAACCCTGCCGCCGCCACCAGCGGTTTGATGGGGTTGCCGCCGCCTTTACCAATCAGGCCACAGGCATGGCCCGGCCTCAAAAAGCCTGTTTGTGCGGGCATTGCATTGACTTCCAGTCTGGCGCCGGGTTTATGGCGCCGTCCGGGTCATCGCACGCCGGAACCGGCTTCTTTGAGGAGTGAACAGGAATGAATCGTCGCGAGGTGTTGAAGAGTTCAGCCGCGCTCGCTGCGGCGGCTGCGGTCGGCATAAAACCGGCCAGCGCGCAGAACCCGCTTGTCATAAAATACAGTCACGTGGTGGCCACCGACGCGCCGAAGGGCAAGGCCGCCATCAAGTTCGCCGAACTCGCCGAGAAGTACACCGGCGGCAAGGTCAAGGTTGAGGTTTACGCCAACTCCTCGCTCTACAAGGACAAGGAAGAGCTTGAAGCGCTGCAGCTCGGCGCGGTGCACATCCTGGCGCCGTCCACCTCCAAGTTCGGCCCGCTCGGCTTCACCGAGTTCGAGGCGCTCGACCTGCCGTTCATGTTCCGCGACGACGCGAGCTTCACCGCGTTCGCCGAGAGCGACCTCGGCAAGCAGATGTTCGCCAAGCTGGAGACCAAGGGGGTCAAGGGCCTCTCCTACCTCAACAACGGTTTCCACAACATGGGCTGCAACAAGAAGATCCAGAATGTGAAGGACTTCCGCGGCCTCAAGCTGCGCATCCAGGGCTCCAAGGTGCTGGAGGCGACCACCAAGGCGTGGGGCGCCATCCCGCAGGTGATGGCCTTCTCGGAGGTCTATCACGCGCTGCAGACGGGCGTTGTCGACGGGCTGGAGAACGTGCCCTCCAACTTCTGGACGCAGAAGTTCTACGAGGTGGTGAAGTACATGGCGGTCTCCCACCACGGCCACCTGTCGTACGCGCTGGTGACCAACGCCAAGTTCTGGGACGGCCTGTCGCCGGACATCAAGCCGGGCCTGGAGAAGGCGATCAAGGAGTCGTCCGACTACTTCGACCAGGTCGCCAAGAAAGACAACGACGACGCCATGGAAAACATGCGCAAGACGGGCAAGATGGAGATCTACCCGCTGAGCGCGGAAGACCGCAAGTCGTGGGTTGAGGCCGTGCTGCCCGTGCACAAGGAAATGGAGAAGCGGGTCGGCAAGGACACTATTGCCCAGCTCTATAAGGTGGTGGACTTCAAGCCGGCGTGACACAATAGCCGCCAACAACGGTCAAGGGATCGGAGGCGCGCCGGGGTCCGTTGGTTCCCCGGCGCGTCGTGTATTTGGGGAGCGAACGCCTGTGCTGCTGCGCATTCTCGACCGGCTCGAGGAGACGCTGATCGCGTTTCTGATGGGCGCGGCAACGCTGATCATTTTTTGCGCCATCGCGCAGAGGTATGCCGTCGGGGTGCCGGCGCTCTACCCCTACGCGATCGGCTTCGACCTGACCTGGGCGCAGGAGCTGTGCATCTACATGTTCGTGTGGATGTGCAAGTTCGGCGCCGCCTACGGCGTGCGCACGGGCATCCACGTCGGGGTCGATGTTTTCATCAACCTGCTGGGAGTTGAGCCGCGGCGCAGCGTCATCCTGTTCGGCCTGCTGGCGGGCGCGGTCTTCACCGCGGTGGTCGGCTCGCTCGGCGCCTACCTGGTCTGGCATATCGGCCAGATCGGGCAGGTCTCGCAGGACCTCGAGGCGCCGATGTGGCTCGTCTACCTGTGCGTCCCGCTCGGGTCCTACCTGATGTGCTTCCGCTTCCTGCAGGTGGCTTACGCTTTCAAACAAACGGGCGAGCTGCCGAGCCACGACCACGCGGTGGTCAAGGGACTCGAGGAACAAGCCAACCTGACCGCGCGGGCGTCATGACCGCATCGGGGAGGGCCGAGAGGGTCGAGCCGCATCCGCGCGCCGGACGCGCGGTGTCGTGGCTGCTCATCCTGGTGCCGCTGGCGCTGATCGCACTGTGCTTCGCCGGCAAGTACGGCGTGGTGGAGCTCGGTCCCGGCGCGCGCGGCACCCTGATTTTCGCCCTGCTGTTCGCGCTGATGGTGACGGGCATGCCCGTCTCGATCGCGCTCGGCCTGAGCGTGCTCACCTTCCTGTTCACCCTCACCCAGGTGCCGGTCGAGGCGGTGGCCCTGAAGCTGTTCACCGGGATCGAGAGCTTCGAGATCATGGCGATCCCGTTCTTCATCCTGGCCGGCAATTTTCTCACCCACGGCGGCGTCGCGCGGCGCATGATCGTTTTCGCCACCGCCATGGTCGGCCACTGGTATGGCGGCCTGGCGCTCGCCGGCGTGATAGCCTGCGCGCTGTTCGCCGCCGTCTCCGGCTCCAGCCCCGCCACCGTCGTGGCGATCGGCTCGATCCTGCTGCCGGCGATGGTCAAGCAGGGCTTCCCCAACCGATTCGGCGCCGGCGTCATCACGACCTCCGGCTCGCTCGGCATTCTCATTCCGCCGTCGATCCCGATGGTGATCTATGCGGTGGCGACCAACTCTTCGGTCGGCAAACTGTTCATCGCCGGCATCGTGCCCGGCATTATGCTGGCGACCCTGCTCGGCTTCACCACCTGGCGCATCGCCTACAAGAACGACTACCCGCGCCTTCCGAAGGCAAGCTGGGCCGAGCGCCTGCGCGCCTTCTTCAACGCCTTCTGGGGCCTGCTGCTGATCGTCATCGTGGTCGGCGGCATCTACGGCGGCGTCTTCACGCCGACCGAAGCCGCCGCCATGAGCGCCGTCTACTCCTTCATCGTCGCCGTGTTCGTCTACCGCGACCTGAAGCTCAGGGACGTGCCGGGCGTGCTGCTCGCCTCCGCCAACCTGAGCGCGATGCTGCTCTACATCATCACCAACGCGGTGCTGTTCTCCTTCCTGATGACGCACGAGAACATCCCGCAGGCGCTGGCCAACTGGATGACCTCGCAAGGGCTGGGCTGGATCGAGTTCCTGCTGGTCGTCAACATCCTGCTGCTGCTGGCCGGCAACGTGATGGAGCCGTCCTCGATCATCCTGATCATGGCGCCAATCCTGTTTCCGGTCGCGATCAAGCTCGGCATCGACCCGATCCATTTCGGCATCCTGATCACGGTCAACATGGAGGTCGGGCTGTGCCACCCGCCGGTGGGGCTCAATCTCTACGTGGCCTCCGGCATCGCCAAGATGGGCATCACCGAGCTCACCGTCGCCGTGTGGCCGTGGCTGCTGACCATGCTGTGCTTCCTGGTGCTGGTGACCTACGTGCCGGAGATCTCGCTCTGGCTGCCGCGCGTGCTCGGCATGCTGTGAGACGCCGGCCGCCGCCGAACGTCAGGGCGTGACGGGCGCGGCCGCGGCCGCCGGCTGCCTGCGCCGGAACAGCCCCACCAGCACCACGCATATCGCCAGCATCCCGGCGCCGAAATCGAACGCGGAGCGCGGCGTGCCCGCCCACATCGCGACGCGGCCGCCCAGCGGCGGACCCAGCATCATGCTGGCGTAGAAGACGAAGTAGAAGATGCCCATGCCGATCGCGCGCGTTCCCGGCTCGAGCACCCGCGCCGGCAAGGCCATGATCGGACCCGCCGCCAACCCGCACACAAGACCGAGCGCGACCATCGCCGGCACGACAAGCGGGATGCGCGTGGCCAAGATCATCAACAGCGCGAACGCCACGCAGCCGCCGACCAGCACGGCATCGTTCCGCCCGCTGCGGTCGGCGAGAAACCCGCCGAGCGGCACCGACGCCGATGTCAGCCACAGCACGACGCTGATCGCCGATCCGGCAGCGGTGACTGACCAGCCGCGCTCCGCCAGCATCAGCGGCCCGAAACTGAAGATCATGGCGAACGCCACGTTGTAGAACCCCCAGATCAGGCCCGCGGTCACAACCGAAACCGCCGCGCGGCCGCCAAGCCGCGAGGCGGCGGCGGACTGGAGCGCGGCGGCGGGCGCGCGGTAGGCGGCCGCCAGCAACAGCAGGCCTGCGCCGACGAGACCCGCCACGAACAGATGCACCATGGCGACGCCGCCGGACACGCCGATCACCGGCAGCAGCAGCAGGGAGATGGCGATCCCGAACGGCCACGAATTCACGAAGATCGCCATCGCCGTCGAAATCTCGCGGCCCGCGAACCAGTCGGCCACCATCTTCGTCATCACGACGTTGAGAAGCACGCCGCCCGTCCCCGAGATCAGCCGGCCGGCGATCTGTGCGTCCCACCAGCCAGCAGCCGCCATGAGGAGGCCGCCTGCCAGCATCAGGCCGAGCCCGATCAGCACGACCGCCTTGTCGCCGAACCTCTTGCCCAGCGCGCCGCCCGGCAGCGCGAGCACGATGCCGGGCGCGAAGTAGAGGCCGATCAGGGTGCCGATATCGGCGATGTTCACGCCAAGGTCGTGCTGCAGCAGAGGCGATACCGCCGCCACGCTCTGGAACTGGAATGCCATGGTGGCGCGCACGGTGAAGAGGAGGGCGAGAACCGCCCAGCGGCTGTGCATGCGGGATCGACCTGAATGGGAGGAGCGTGGAGGCGGGCGGCGCAGGGCCGCCCGCCGGATCAGCGGATCACACCTTGAAGATGCGCGTGTAGTGCGCCTTGATCTCGTCGGCCTGCTTCTCCACGGCCGCCGCATCGTCCTTCATCAGCTTGATCTCTTTCAGCGGCTTGCGTCCCGGCTTGTCCTTCACCAGCGCGTGGAACGAGCGCAGCCCGCCCCAGTCGACCATGAGTTGCTGGCACTCGGGCGAGAACATGAAGCACTGCGCGAGCCGCGCCGCATTGGGGTTCGGCGCGTCTTTCAGCACGCCCGAGGGCCCCACGATCACGGGCGTGCCTTCCGTGGGATAGACGATCTCGACCGGGTCGCCCTTCTCCTTCAGGCGGAACATGTTGTACTCGTTGCCGTCGGCCATGATGGCGCGCTCGCCCAGCGCCAGCTTCTTCGGCGGATCGGCGGAAGACTGCACCTGCATGATCTTCTGCTTGGCGAGCTTCTCAAAGAAGTCCCAGCCGATGTCGCGCGAGATCTGGAAGGTGGCGGTCATGATGGTGCCGCTGTAGCCGGGATGCGCCTTGACGATCTTGCCGGTCCACTTGGGATCGAGCAGGTCGGCGTAGCTCTTCGGCGCCTCCTCCGCCTTCACCAGCTTGGTGTTGTAGCCGATCACGCACAGCCAGCTCCGCCAGGTCGCATAGAGCCCGTCGGGATCGCGGTGCTCGGCAGGGTAGTGCTGCGCCACGTCGTCGGGAACGAACGGCGCCAGGATGCCCTCGCGCTTCCAGATGATGAAGTGCGCCGCGTCCGAGCTGTTGACCACATCCACGGCGTGGATCTTGCTGGCATACTCCTGGCCGATGCGCTGGAAGATGCGCTCGCCGCCGGAGCGTTCCACCCGCATGGCGATACCGGGATATCTCGCCTCGAACGCCTTGGCGATGCGTTCGGCCACCGGCAGGTCGACGGCGGTGTACCACACCACCTTGCCTTCCTTCTGCGCGGCAGCGATCAGCTCCGGCGTGACCTTGGTGGGCGCGGGCGCGGCGGCCGCCGCCGGTGCGGATGGCAGCGCGCCGGCCAGCGATAGGGCCCCGACGCCCTGCAGAACGTGTCGCCTCGTCAGTGCATGGTCCTGCATGGTGTTTCCTCCCGTTGCAGCGGCCTTGTGATTCAGGTGGCAAGCGCCCGGCAGCGCTCAGGCGGCAGCATCAGCCGCACGCTGGCGCCGGCGGCGAAGTCGTCGGCCGGTGGGGCGGTGACGCGGACCTGCGTGCCGTCGCCGATCTCGACAATATAGTCGCGGGCATGGCCAAGAAAGACGTTGCGGATCACCCGTCCCGGAAGCGTGTTTTGCGCGGGAATGGCGCCATCGGGTGGCGACAGGCGGATGTCGTGCTGGCGCACGGAGAGGGCGGCGCCGGCGCCCGCTGTCAGCGGCGCGCCGTGGCAGCGCACCGGCGCGCCCGCCACTTCCACGCTGGCGCCATCCAGCGCCCTGCCCTTCAGAATGTTGCTGCCGCCGAGGAAGCGGGCGACGAACTCCGAGCGCGGGGCGTCGTAGACCTCGCGCGGCGTCCCGAGCTGCTCGATGCGCCCCGCATTCATCACCGCGATCAGGTCGGCGGTGGTCATCGCCTCGCCCTGGTCGTGCGTGACGTAGACGGTGGTGTAGCGGTAGGTGTCGTGCAGGCGGCGCACCTCGAAGCGCATTTCCTCGCGCAGGTTGGCGTCGAGGTTGGAGAGCGGCTCATCGAGCAGCAGCACGTCGGGCTCCACCACCAGCGCGCGCGCCAGCGATACGCGCTGCTGCTGGCCGCCCGACAGCTCCGCGGGGTAGCGGTCGGCCAGCGGCGCAAGCTGGGTGGTAGCCAGGATGGCCGCAACGCGGCGGCTGACCTCGGCGGTCCCGAGCTTCCTCAGCTCCAGCCCGTAGCCGACGTTCTGCGCCACCGTCATATGCGGCCACAGCGCGTAGCTCTGGAACACCATCGACACGTTGCGCTGCTCCGGCGGCAGCGTGCGCTTGGGGCTCGACACCACGCGATCGCCCAGCACGATCTCGCCGGCGGTCGGCTCCATGAATCCCGCCAGCAGGCGCAGCGCCGTGGTCTTGCCGCAGCCCGACGGCCCCAGCAGGCACACGAGCTGGCCGTGGGCAATGGAGAGCGAGGCGTTGTCGAGCGCGGTCTGCGCGCCGAAACGCTTCGTCAGCCCGCGCAGAACGACACTCGACACCCAGCTCCTCCCCCGAGGTCGCAGCGGCCCGTTGCCGGCCCTATCGGCCCTTGAAGACCGGCTTGCGTTTCTCCATGAACGCTTTTCGCCCCTCCTCATAATCCTCGCTGGCAAAACAGCGGGCAACCATGTCGGCGGAACGCTTCAGGTCGCGCTCGCTTTCCGGCTTCAGCGCCTCGATGGCGGTGGCCTTGATGGCGGCGATGGTCAGCGGCGCGTTGCTGGCCACGGTGTTGGCATAGTCCTTGACGAACTGGGCGAGCTCCGCCTCGGGCAGCACCCTATTGACGATGCCCATGTGGAACGCTTCTGCCGCGCCGAACTGGCGGCCGGAGAAGAAGATGTCCTTGGTGTGCGACGGCCCGATGGTGTCGATGAAGCGCCGCAGCCCGGAGTAGCCGTAGCCAAGGCCGAGCTTGGCCGCGGGCAGGGCGAAGCGCGAGGCTTCCGTGCAGAAGCGCAGGTCGCAGCCGATGGCGAGGTTCAGCCCCCCGCCGATGCAGTAGCCGTGGATCTCGGCGATGGTCGGCTTTGGAAACTCGTAGAGGCCGCCGTAGAAGCCCTGCGCGATGGTGTTGTAGCGCTCGACGGCGGCCTGGGTGGCGCGCTCGTCCTCGAACTTGGAGATGTCGGCACCCGACACGAACGCCTTGCCGCCGGCGCCGGTGACCACCAGCACGCGCACGTCGTCGTCCTTGGCGAACTTCGCCAGCACCGCGCTCGCCGCCTCCCACATATCCAGCGACACGGCGTTGTGCCGGGCGGGATTGTTGAAGACGAGGGTGCCGACCCGCCCCTCCTTGCGGCTCAAGATCTTGTCCGTGGTGGTCATGCCCTGCTCCGTTCAAATCACCTTCGCTTCGCGCAAGCCTGCGATCTCGGCGGCCGAGAAGCCGAACTCGCGCAGCACGTCCTCCGTGTGCTCGCCCCGCTCGGGCGGCCGGGCGACCAGGGCGCTCGGCGTGCGCGAGAGCGTCACCGGCTGGCCGACCACGCGCAGGGTCCCGCGCGTGCCGGTGTCGATCTCCTGCACGATGCCCAGGTGCTCCACCTGCGGGTCGGCGAACACCTTGTCGATGGTATAGATCGGCCCGCACGGCACGCCGGCCGCGTTCAGCCGCTCGATCCATTCCGCGCTGGGGCGATCCGCCAGGTAGCGGCCGATCGCCTCGTTGAGCGCGTCGCGGTTCTTCAGGCGCTGGGCGGCGTTGGCATAGTCGGGGTGGTTCATCAGCGCTTCGGCGCCGATCTCGCGGCAGAACTTCTCCCACATCGCCCCGCCGACGGCGGCGATGTTGATGTGCCCGTCGCTGGTCTTGAACACGCCGGTCGGAATGCTGGTGGGGTGGTTGTTGCCGGCCTGCGGCGGCACCTCCTGCGCATTGAGCCAGCGCGAGGCCTGGAAATCGAGCATGAAGATCTGCGCCTGCAGCAGCGAGGTCGTCACCTCCTGGCCCTTGCCCGATTGCTCGCGCTCCAGCAGCGCCACCAGGATGCCGAGCGCGGCGAACAGCCCCGCCGAGAGGTCGGCAATCGGCACGCCCACGCGCATCGGTCCGCGGCCCGGCTCGCCGGTGATCGACATCAGGCCGCCCATGCCCTGCGCGATCTGGTCGACGCCGGGGCGCTTGGCGTAGGGGCCGTCCTGGCCGAAGCCGGAGATGCTCGCGTAGACGAGGCGCGGGTTGACCTTGGACAGCGCTGCGTAGTCGATGCCGAGCCGTTTCTTCACGTCGGGGCGGAAGTTCTCCACGATCACGTCGGCCTTGGCCGCCAGCCGCTTCAGCGTTTCCACCCCGGCCGGAGCCTTGAGGTCGATCTCGATCGCGCGCTTGTTGCGATGCAGGTTCTGGAAATCGGGCCCGTGCCGCGCCCCGCCCAGCGCGTCGCCCGTCTCCAGGTGCGCGGGCAGCTCGACCTTGATCACGTTGGCGCCCCAGTCGGCGAGCTGGCGCACGCACGTCGGTCCGGCGCGCACGCGCGTCAGGTCGAGCACGGTGAACCGCGCCAGCGCGGTCGAGGCCTTCGGAGCTGGCATATTGTGGTATCTCTCAGCCGGTGATCTCCTCTACCATGGCGGCAAAATGCCGGGAGTGAAAGATGGCAAATGCAATCGACCTGAAGAACCGTTGCGCGGTGGTAACCGGGGGCGCCCAGGGCTTCGGCAAGGCCATCACCGAGCGGTTCGTAGCCTCCGGCGCGCGCGTGGCGATCTGGGATCGCGACATCGACCTGGCACGCAAGACCGCCAAGACCGCCGGCGAGGCGGTAACCGCCCTTCCCTGTGACGTCGCCGATGCGGGTGAGGTGGCCGAGGCATGCGCCGCCACCCTCAAGGCCTTCGGGCGCATCGACATCCTCATCAACAATGCGGGGATTGCGGGCGCCAACGCCAAGGTGTGGGAGACGGACGTTGAGGAATGGCGCAAGGTGATGCGCGTCAACCTCGACGGCCCCTTCATCTGCTCGCGCGCGGTGGTGCCGGCGATGATCAAGCAGAACTACGGGCGCATCGTGAACATCGCCTCCATCGCCGGCAAGGAAGGCAACCCCAACGCCGCTCACTACTCCGCGTCCAAAGCGGGCGTGATCGCGCTCACCAAGTCGCTGGGCAAGGAGCTCGCCGGCTACGACATCGCCGTCAACGCGGTGACGCCGGCGGCCGCGAAGACCGCGATCTTCGACCAGATCACGCAGGAGCACATCGACTTCATGCTGTCGAAGATTCCGCGCAACCGCTTCGTCACGGTGGAGGAGCTGGCCTCGCTGGTGGCCTGGATCGCGAGCGCGGAGAACTCGTTCACCACCGGCGCGGTGTTCGACATCTCCGGCGGGCGGGCGACGTACTAGGCGGCACCCCCCACTTCGGGCAAACACCTGTCATTCCGGCCGAGCGTCATGGATGACAGCGGCGCAATTCGCGCTTGAAGAGGACGCCGCCTGCGCACCTCTGTCAGATGCGCGGGTCCTCGGCGTCGTGGGCGTGGCCGATGGCCTGGCGCAGCCGCTTGTCGAGCTTGCGCGGATCGACGATCACCTTCTGCGCGTGCACGGCCGTCACGGCGCTGAGCGGCACGATGAAATCGCCCCAGTTCTCCACGTAGACAATGATCTCGGCGCGCCCGTCCGGCACCTCGTGCACGGCGCCGAACGCCTTGCTCTCGTCGCTGACGAACACCTCGAAGCCTTCCTCGATCCGGTCCTGCATCGCTCTGCCTGCTCCGTCGCTGGGCCCGCGCCACCTGTAGCACAAGTTGTATCGGGTCCGCTTGTTCCTCAGCGGGGCTCCGCCGCGCGCAAATCGGCTGCCACGTGCTCGGGCCGGATGCCGAGCCCCAGTACCCGCGCCGGGATGCGCTGCAGCAGCGGCCATTTCGACAGCAGCCGCACGGGCCAGGGCGCCCGCAGCGGGCGCTCGGTGGAGAGCGTGGGGGCAACCACGTTGTTCTGGATGACGAGCTGCAGGCGCTGGATCACCCGGGTGGGAAACAGGCGGCGCCTCTGCACGGCGGCCAGATCGGCGGTGGTGACGCGGTTGTCCCTGATCGCCGTATGCAGAAGGTTGGCCATCGCCACCGCATCCTGCACCGCCAGGTTGATGCCCACCCCCCCGATCGGAGACATGGCATGCGCGGCATCGCCGATGCACAGCAAGCCCGGCCTGTACCAGGTCGTCAGGCGGTCGACGGTCACGGTCAGCAGCTTGACCTTGTCCCAGCTATCGATCTCCTCGGCGCGGTCCGCCCCGAACGGGAGCACGCGCCCGATCCGCTCCCGCAGGGCCGGCAACCCTGCCGCCTTCACCGCCTCGATTCCGCCCTTGGGGATGACGAACGCGCACTGCCAGTAGTCGCCGCGGTTGAGGGTGACGACAATGGTGCCCGGCAGGAAACGGCCCATGGTCTCAGCACTGTCCTGCGGCCGGCGCGAGAGGCGGAACCAGAGCACGTCCATCGGTGCGCCGAGATCGCGCACTTCGAGGCCGGCCGCCGCCCGCAGCGTCGAGTGCCGCCCGTCGGCGGCGATCACCAGCGGCGCGTGGATCTCACCGGCGCCGTCCGGCTCGCGAAATCGCACGCCGGCGACGCGGCCCTGCTCCTCGACAAGGCCGGTGGCCTCGGCGCACATCAGCAGCCGGAAGCCGGGGTAGCGCTTCGCCTCGCCGGCGAGAAAGTCGAGGAAATCCCACTGCGGCATCAGCGCAATGAAGGGCGCGGGCCCCGGCAGGTGGCTGAAATCCGCAAACGGGATCGTCTCGCCACCAAACGTGCCGGAAAGGTGCACCACCTTCTGGTGCGGCAGCGCCAGCAGCCGCTCGAGCAGCCCCAGCTCGTGCATGATGGCCATGGTGGAGGGGTGAATGGTGTCGCCGCGGAAGTCGCGCAGGAAATCGGCGTGCTTCTCGAGCACTGTCACGCGGCACCCCGCGCGTGCCAGCAGCAGGCCGGCCACCATCCCCGCCGGGCCGCCGCCAGCGATACAGCACTGTACGGATGCCTGCTCGGCCATCGATCCTCGTTTTGAAGGGCTGCGAAAGGCGAACCGGCTATCCGGCTCAGGGCGCGAGGCCCGTCACGTCGAAGGTCAGCCGGCCGGAGGCGTGGCGCGCCTGGTTGACGATCACGTGCGCGCCGTGCACCGGCACCAGCCGCATCGCGCTGAAGGCATCCACGTCGCGGCCGTCGTCGAGCAGCACATGCACGATCGCGGCACTGCGCGCGTTGCGGGTCACGGTCACCACGGTGCCGTTGTGGGTCTCCACCGCGACGGTCTGGTCGACCTTGCCGATCTGCCGGGCGACCAGGAACGTCAGCATGCCAAAGATGGCAATCGCTCCGACGACCAGCGGCAGCCAGAACTTGACCCGTTCCCGCCACACCAGCGCGGACAGCCGCTTCGCCTTGTCGTCCGACAGCCTCATGCCACCTGCCTCCCGTTCCAGCCGGGGCGCGGGCTGCGTCACGGCGTGGAGAGATGGAACTTGTCGCCGAGCTCGGCGATCGCCCCCGAGATCGGCCGGAACTCGAACGTGACGACGTGGTGCCCCGCCGGCACCTGCACCGCGCGGAACAGCACGTTGGCGCGCTGGATCAGGGCGTCCTTGCCGTCGACCTCCGCCGTCCACCACGGATGCCACACATCGTGCAGAACCACAAATCCCGTCTCGGCGGCGTCCACCTCGACCTTCACAACCGTGTTCTGGTACTCGGCAATGCTCACGTGCGACACCGGCGCCGGCGCGCCCGCCAGCGCCATGATCTCGGGATCGGGGTCGGGCGCCTCGTCAAGCAGCACCGTGCGCTGCGGATCGAAAGCCGGCCATTTGCCCGTCTTCACCAGCTCCTCGAAATCGGCCTGCTGCCAGTCGGTGACGAACAGAACGCGCGGCAGCGCTCCCGGATTCTCATACACGTAGCCGTCGAGCGAGCGGGCGAGCAGGTTCAGGTCGCCGGGCTTCAACCGCTTGTCGATCTCCTCGATGGGAACGCTGGTGGCGATCAGGCGCAGGCCGAGCAGGTTGGCCATCATCGAATGGTAGGAGGGAAACAGCGGCGAGAAGTTCTTCTGGTCGGGCCCGGCGATGTAGTCGCGCGCGCCTGTAGCCTCCGCCACTTCGCCCAGCCGGAACGGATTGTAGCCGAGCGTGTCTTCAAAGCCATGCACGAGGCTGACGTTCTGCCATTCGAAGCCGAGCCCCACCAGCTCAACGCGGTCGCGCCACGGCGTGCCGGGGGCGCGCCGCTGCTCCTTCTTGAGGAAGCGGATGATGGGATTGCCGCAGTTGGGCTTCAGCACCTCGAACTGCGCCGGCGGCAGCGCGGTGGATTCGTTCGGTCCATTGTTGAGCGCGAGATCGGCGGTGAGCAGTACCGCCGGCAGCGTCATCGCCAGCACGCCGCCGCGGCGCAGCCACACCGCCGGCAGCGCCAGCACCAGACCCGACAGCGCGATCCACCCGGCCGCCGTCAGCACCGGCCTCCAGGCCACGTCGGCCTTGCCGGCCCGATAGGCCACCGCCATGGCGGCGGCCAGTACCGCGCCGATCAGAACCACCTCGGCGCCCTTCCGGCGATGCGTTACGCGCGGCAGCGACACGCTGGCCCAGCGGTGCACGAGGTAGCCCGCCACGATCGACAGCAGGCCGCCGATCAGGAAGGTGGCATCGACCGGCCGCCGGAAAAAGTCGACGCCCGGCAGGTAGTCGAAGAACAGCGTGAACACCGGCGTGTTGGCGCCGAGCGCGTAGAACAGCAGAGCGGCGGAGGCGATCGTCAGCGCCCGCACCTCGCGCGCCCACAGCAGGCCGCGCGACAGCCCGGCGGTGAGGATCAGCACCATCGGCAGCGCGCCGAAGTACATCTGGCTCATGTTCTGCGACAGGGTGAGATCGCTCTTGTCCCAGGCGACGCTGTAGGGCCCCCAGTAGTCGACGGCGGGGTTCGATGCGCCGAACAAATCTGCGATCAGTGCCGTCAGCAGGGAGGCGGGATGCAGCGAGCCGTGCGCCGCCTCGCTGAAGGTGATCTGCGGCCGGTTGGAGTCCTCGATGAACAGGTAGGTCATCAGCAATGGAACCGAGGCAACGGCAGCGGCCGCCAGCACAGCGGCGATCAGCGGCTTGCCGCTGCAGCGCAACGCCGCGCGCGGATCCGGCGCCAACAGGATATGGCCGGCGAAGATGCCGGCAAGCACATAACACGCCAGCAGCGCCACCTGGTCCGGCTCCATCAGCATGGCCCCGGCGGCGAGGCCGGCAAGGGCTCCATAGAGCGGCGAAGAACGGCGCAACGCGCGCGCCAGCAGCCACAGCGTGACCGCAAAGAAGGCGAGGCTCGTGATCTGCGCGATGTGCTGGATGCGCCAGGCGGCGGAGGCGCCGAACGAGAACGCGATCGCGGCCGTCACGCCGCCGGCAGGGTGCCAGCCCTGGTCCTGGCAGAACTTCAGCACCGCAAAGCCTCCGGCCGCCAGCAGGCACAGCACGTAGGCATCGAGCGCGCCGAAGCTCGGCACCTTGTCAAAAAGAGCCAGCAGGATCGCCGGGGAAAAAATCAGCGACTGCGGATCGGCGATCTGCGGCACACCGACGAACGTGCTCGGGTTCCAGAACGGCGACTGGCCTGAATGCAGGGCGTTGGCCAGAAACTGGAGCTGCGCCTGAAACAGCGCCTTGGCATCGTAGGGGATGGTGACGGCACCGCTGAGCCACGGCGACGACAACGCCAGCCAGGCCACGAAATAGACGCCGACCGCCAGTCGATAGTCTCGCGCCTGCGACCCCTCAAGCGCGCCCAGCAGCGGGCCATCGTGCAGCCTAGCCTTGGGCAAACCGGCGTCGGACAATCGCATGTGGGCTACCGCAGCGGGTCTCGTACCGGTCGCACCTTTGCCCGGCAGGGCGCGGCTCCCTTCCTCATGGAAGGGACGCCATCGCGTTGTTACAGCTTAGACAGTGATACGGATTCGTGGCCGTGCTAGGCCATCTTCTGGTTGGTGCTGATGCTACCAAAGCCCTATCACCGGCAGCAAGGAAGGCCTCGATGTATCTGATTTCGCTGAACATATGGGCGTTTACACCTGCGCCGGCAGCGATCCTGCCCGTGGCCCGTGAGGGCGCCCGATGAACTGGGCAGACTACTGGAACCAGGACACCACCCTCTATGCCAACGAGCGCCACAAGCAGGTGCACTTCGCCGGCATCGCCCGCGATCTTATCAGGTGCATCCGTTCCCCTGACGCACGCGTGGTCGATTACGGCTGCGGGGAGGCGCTGTCCGCCGACCTGGTAGCGGCCGCCTGCGGCCATCTCTACCTCTGCGACAGCGCCTCACGCACCCGCGAGCGGCTGACCGCGCGTTTTGGGACCATGCCCAACATCAGCGTCATTTCGCCGGAAGCGTTCGACGCGCTGCCGGCGGGCAGCGTCGATCTGATCGTCGCCAACTCGGTGGTGCAGTACCTGTCCGCCGAGCAGTTCGCGGCATTCCTGGCAACGGCGCGCGCCAAGCTCGCCCCCGGCGGCGACCTGGTGCTCGGCGACATCATTCCGCGCAACGTCGGCCCGCTCACCGATGCCTTCCAGCTCCTGCGCTTTGGCTGGGGCAACGGCTTCTTTTTGGCGGCCTGCTTCGGGCTGGTGCGGTCGTTCTTTTCCAGCTACCGCAAGATGCGCGCCAAGCTCGGGCTGTTGCAGCTCGACCAGCAGCAGGTAATCGACATGCTGGCAAGCGCCGGCTTTTCCGCCCGCAACCATCTTCCCAATCTCGGCCATAACAGCGCGCGCATGACACTGATCGCTCGGGTGGCCCCGTAGGCAGAAAGGGTCGGACGCCTCACTGCGCCGACGCCGGCG
>DASZQG010000112.1:0-3314 GCA_035550075.1 Hyphomicrobiaceae bacterium
CCGATGCCCGCCGCGGCCCAGGTCGCCTCTGGCATGACGGCTTTCAATTCCGAGACGCCGAATTCGAGCACTGTGCGACGCGCCGGCAGCGCGTTAGGGATGCCCATGACAAATTGCACGTGCAGCGGTTTCTTGATCAGCCCGCGTTCGGCGAGATCGCGCGCGTTGTAGAGCATGGCGAGATCGAATACTTCGATCTCTGGCTTGATGCCGTTGTCGAGCATTGTCCGCGCGAGGTCCTCCACCAGATCCGGCGGATTCTCGTAAATCTGCTTTGGGAAATTGACTGAGCCAGTAGCGAGGGACGCCATGTCCGGCTTGAGAACGAGTGCGCGGCCACGCTCATTCTGACTACGGCCGCGGCCGCCGGTTGAGAACTGGATGATCATGCCGGGGCAGTGCTTCTTTACTCCCTCCTGCACCTGCCCGAACAGGTCCGGGTCGGAAGACGGGCTCTCATCCTTGTTGCGCACGTGGATGTGCACCAGC
The DNA here is from genome assembly GCA_035550075.1 of Hyphomicrobiaceae bacterium. GTDB lineage: Bacteria > Pseudomonadota > Alphaproteobacteria > Rhizobiales > Hyphomicrobiaceae > AWTP1-13. The sequence goes on from DASZQG010000112.1 coordinate 490, forward strand.
GCCGCACCCGCCTCATAGGCCTCGTGGGTCGATTCGATCTGCTCGGACGGCGTTACCGGGACCGCCGGCGTTTGCGCCTTGCGCGGCAACGCCCCGGTGATGGCGCAAGTGATGATGGCTGGTTGCGTCAAGACATCCTCTCTTCGATCAAGCCCGGCCGTTTGCGGGTGAAGTAAAACGACTTGATGTCTGACCTCAGCGCGATTTCCTTGACCAAGGTCTGCAAGGGCGTTGCCGCCAGCGGGTAACCGGTTTTAATCGGGCCAGCGGCCTTGAGCGCCTTGTATTCACTGTCGGAATAGAAGGCCGCAAGCAACAGGTCGTCGTCCGAATGGAACGGACCGCGCTCCCGCTTGATGCGCTTGATGCCGGGCTCCAACAAATCGCCTGGCCGCGTTTTGATCGGTTCTGCTCCCTTGGTGATGCGGTCATAGATGTCGGGGTCAATGGGCCCGGCGATCTCGCCATAAAAGCCGAGTACGTATTTGCGCACTTCGTCGGGTACGGTGGCGTAACGCTCCTTGCCCATCACGTTGAGTACCGCCTGGGTCATGACGAACTGGGCGAAAGGACTAACGATAATCGGATAGCCCAGATCGCAACGCACGCGCGCGGCCTCTTCTAGGATCGCAGGCAATTTTTCAGAAATACCCAGGGTTGCGAGCTGAGATTTCAAATTTGAAATCATACCGCCCGGCATCTGATGCTCGTAGTGAAAGGCATCGTGCTCCAGGATGTCGCCAAGGGGCTTGCCCTCGCGCGCTGCAATGTAGCGAAGACGCTCCGCGACTTGGGTGACCAACGACCTGTCGACGCCGGTCTGGTACCCATGCCGCGCGATATTATCGATGAAGGCCTCCGTAGCAGGATGTGACGCGCCATTTGCAAGCGCGGAGGTCGCGGTGTGAACGACGTCGACGCCGAGCTCAACTGCCTGCACCGCCACGTAAGGTGCAAGGCCGGTGAGGCAGTGTGAGTGCAACTGCAACGGCAGCTTTCCGCAAGCGGCTTTGGCGACCGGAATAAGTGTTTGCGCCCGTTCCGGGGTCAGCAGGCCGCTTGGGTCTTTCAGGAAAACGGCGTCGGCGCCCAACGCCACCAATTCTTTGATCTTCTTGGCGTAATAGGCATCAGTGTGGACTGGGCTGACGGTATAGACCACCCCGGCATCGACATAGAGACCCACTTTCTTTCCAACGCGGACCGGTATCTCCATGTTGCGCATGTCGTTCAGCGCATCGTACGGCGTGTGATAGCGCACGCCATTGGCGTAGATGCGCTCGGCCGTAAGCGCGACGATATCGTCCGGGAAAAACTCGAAAGTGAAGAGGCTTTGGCCGCGCGTCATCACGATAAGCGGCGTCCTTGTCACCCAAGAGCTCAGGATGCGCATGCGCTCCCAGGGATCTTCGCGCAGATAGCGCACGCAAACGTCGAAGACCGCGCCGCCGACGAGGTCGATCGCCTCGAAGCCCGCATTGTCGAGCATCGGAGCGATTTCCGCCATCATAGCGGTGGTCATCCGCGTCGCCCAAAGACACTGGTGCGCGTCGCGCAGAGTGACATCGATAAGAGAAATCTTGCGAGTCATGCCATCTCCTGCTCGACCCATCGTGTATGGGCAGAACCATCGATGAATGGCTTGCATCCCACCAATTTCGCGTGAAAGGGAATGGTGGTTGCAATGCCGGAGACATGGAAACGGGCCAGGGCGGAGGCAGCTGCAGCGAGTACCTCGCCGCGGTCGCGTCCACTAACGATCAATTTGCCGAGCAATGAATCGTAAAATGGCGGCACCGCGTAGGACTGATACACGTGGCTGTCGAGCCGAATACCTTGGCCGTCTGGCGGCGACCATTCCGTGATCAGGCCCGGCGACGGGCGGAAGCCGTTTTCGGGATCCTCGGCATTGATGCGGAATTCAATCGCCGAACGGCCGATCGGTGGCGCTGGCTGCTTGAATGAGATCGGTTCGCCGGCGGCAACGCGCAATTGTTCCGCCACCAGATCGACGCCGAAAATCTCCTCGGTCACCGGGTGCTCTACCTGGATGCGCGTGTTCATCTCGATGAAGAACCACTTGCCGCTGTCGAGATCGAAGATGAACTCGATGGTGCCCGCGCCTTCATATTTCAAGTTGCGAACGAGCGTGACGGCCGCTTCGGCCATTTCCTGGCGTGTTTTCGCCGGAAGAACGGGCGAGGGCGCCTCTTCTACGAGCTTCTGGTGCCGGCGTTGAATGCTGCAGTCGCGCTCCCATAAATGAACCGCGTTGCCGTGCCGGTCGCCGAACACTTGGATCTCGATGTGGCGAACCTTCGAGAAAAACCGCTCCAGATAAATCTCAGGATTGCCGAAGGCTGCTCCTGCTTCTGCGGAAGCCTGGGTGAACAGCGGGGCAAAATCGGTCATGCCTGTAACAACACGCATTCCCCGCCCGCCGCCTCCGCCGGACGCTTTCAGCAGTAGCGGGAAGCCGATGTCTTTCGCGAGCGCTGCCGCCTTTTCGACATCGGTAAAGCCCTGGGACGAACCTGGCACCACAGGGACGCCATTGGCTTTGGCGATGCGCCGCGCTTCGACCTTGTCGCCCATTGCGCTGATCGCCTCGGGGCTCGGCCCAATGAACGTGAGCCCTTCCTCGCGGCAGTTCGCGGCGAAGGGGCCCTTTTCAGAAAGAAAGCCGTAGCCCGGGTAAACCGCGTCGCAACCGGTGCCGCGTGCCGCCTCGATCAGCGCCGCGCCATTGAGATAGCTCAGCGCGGGCGGCGGCGGACCGACACAAACACTGGAATCGGCTGCCCAAACGTGCGGGGAATTGCGGT
>DASZQG010000113.1:0-17627 GCA_035550075.1 Hyphomicrobiaceae bacterium
CCTGTCGTCCTACTACATCATGCGGCCGATCCGCGACCAGATGGGTGTCGCCGGCGGCGTGCACAATCTGCAATGGCTGTTTCTCGGCACCTTGGCAGGCATGCTGGTGCTCAACATCCCTTACGGCTTCCTGGTGAAGAAGCTGCCGCGGACCCGCTTCATTCCGATCACCTACCGCTTCTTCGCCGCCAACATCCTGCTGTTCGCGCTGGCGCTGCACTGGGCGACGCCCGAGCAGACGGTGTGGGTAGGCCGCCTGTTCTTCATCTGGATCTCGGTGTTCAACCTGTTTGTCGTCTCGATCTTCTGGGCGCTGGTGGTCGATATCTTCAGCTCGGAGGACGGCAAGCGGCTGTTTGGCTTCATCGCGGCCGGCGCCACCATCGGCGCCATCGTCGGCTCGGGGCTGACGGCCTCGCTCGCGCGCCACGTGCCGGTCGCCGCCCTGCTGATCACGGCGGCGGTGCTGCTGGAGGTGGCCGTGTTCAGCGTCGGCCGCCTGTCGCACCAGTCAGCGGCCCTGAGCACCCGGCCGGCCGCCAGCGAGGGCGCGCCGGTCGGCGGCGATGCGCTGGCAGGCCTCACCCAGCCGTTCAAGTCGCCCTACCTGATGGGGGTGAGCCTGTTCCTGCTGCTGTTCGCGATCACCTCGACATTCCTTTATTTCCAGCAGGCCAGCATCGTCAGCCACAGCTTCAGCGACCGCGGCGCGCAGACCGCGTTCTTCGCCAGCGTCGATCTGGCGGTGAATACGCTGACGCTGCTGGTGCAGCTGTTCCTGACGGGCCGCATCGTGCGCGCGCTGGGGGTAGGGTGGGCCCTGGCCTATTTGCCGGCGCTGACCATCGTCGGCTTCGGCGCGCTGGCACTGGCCCCAACTTTAGCCGCGCTGGTGATGTTCCAGGTGCTGCGGCGCTCGAGCGACTACGCCATCGCGCGGCCGACGCGGGAGGTGTTGTACACGGTGGTGCCGCGCGAGGATCGCTACAAGGCCAAGAGCTTCATCGACACGGTGGTGTATCGGGCCGGCGACCAGATCGGCGCATGGACTTTCACGCTGCTGTCGTGGATCGGCTTCGGCGCAACCGGGCTCGCTGTGGCCGCAGCGATCCTCGCGGCGCTCTGGCTTGCGGACGGCCTGTGGCTGGGGCGCCAGCAGGAGGTCCTGGCAGCGCGCCAGGACGAAGACGCCGGGGCGCGGCTATAGCGTCTCGACGAGGGCTTCCATGCGCCTGCGCATCGCCGCATCCGGCAGCCTCCCGCGCGCCGCACCGACGTTGTCGGCAACGTATTCGGGCTTCGCCATGCCGGGAATGACGCAGGTCACCGCGTCGTTGGCGAGGATGTACTTGAGGAAGAACTGGGCCCAGCTCGTGCAGTCGAACTCGGCGGCCCACGCGGGCAGCGGCTTGCCCCTGGTTGCCGAAAACAGGCGGCCCCGCCCGAACGGCAGGTTGACCATCACCGCCATGCGGCGCTCGCGCGCCAGCGGCAGGATGGTGTCGGCGGCGCCGCGATTGTCGAGCGCGTAGTCGACCTGGATGAAATCGAGCGCCTCGCGGCGCATGACGTCGGCGAAGGCCGGGCGTTGCCCCTCAAACGAAGTGGTGATGCCGACATAGCGGATACGGCCGGCTTGCTTGAGATCGCGCAGGGTTTTCAGGTGCACCTGGGTGTCGCGCAGGTTATGCACGGCGATCAGGTCGATCTTGCCGGTATTGAGTGCCGTGAACGACTGCTCGATCTGGCGCACGCCGTTCTCGCGTCCGCTGGTGCTTACCTTGGTGGCGAGGAACAAGGAGTCGCGGATGCCCAGCTCCTTGGCGAGCCGGCCGACCGTCGGCTCCGCCGTTCCGTAGACGGGCGCGGTGTCGATCACGGCGCAGCCGGCCTGCTGGAAGGCCTTCAGCGTGTCGCGCAGCGGCGGCAGATCGGCGTCGGAAGCCACATCATAGCGCCGCGCGGTACCGAGCCCGAGCACCGGAATCTGCTCACCTGATGAGGGAATCGCACGGCGCATGGGCGCAACTGGCTGCGCGCGGGCTCCGGGGGCGAGCGCGATGGCGGCGACGCCGGCAGCGCCGGCAAGGAGATCTCTGCGGCTCAAGCGCACGACCTCGGCTCCCTTCGCCAGCTGGTCGGGTGTTTCGCCTCCGGAATGTGGGCAGGGGGCGCGGCGCCGTCAATCGCACCGGCAGGAACAAAGCGCGTTCCATCCCGTTGCAGGCAGAGGGGGCCTACCGCCAGCGCGGGACCCTGCGATGACGATTGCTCCGTCCGACTACGCCAACGATCCGGATTTCGCCGAGCACGTGCAAACCTACCGGAGGTTCGTGAAAGGCGTATTCCTGTTCGCCGCCCACGTGCTGGTGATCCTGGCGATCCTTGCGTACCTGTACGGATAGCGCGGCGTGCGGCGGACGCTGGCCGCGGATCAGACCGTTGCGGAGGTGAGCACGCGCAGATCGTAGTTCGGCTGGGCGATGAACTTCACGCCAAGCAGCCGCATGCCGCGACGCACGACGCTGCAGATGATCTTGCGATCCTGCTGGGTGTCGACGAGATAGAAATCGTCGGGCACGTCCGCGGCGCGATCGACCTGGATCAGGGCGCCGCCCTTGGACCGGTTGAGGATGGTGCACGAAATCGTCGCGGTGCCGCGCAGCCCCTTCACCACAATGAGCGAGGCGCTGCGACGCATCTTGATACGGGGCGACCTGCGTCTGTCGCGGCCCTTCTTGTCATCAGCCATGGCGATTTGCCCATTCCGGCTCACGCGCTCTTACCTCAGAAAGGTAGATGTTCTATTAACGCGGCCTGCTGCCTGCGCCGCGCCGGCGATGTAGGCTCCGCTCGCGCGATGCGCTTGGCGCGCGCACGACAGGAGGAAACGCAATGGCGGTGACGATTTTCGTCGTACGGGCAACGATCCCCAAGGAGGAGGAGGCGGCCTTCAACAAATGGTACAACGAGGAGCATGCACCGCAGGTGCTGCAATACAACGGCGCGGTGAGCGCGCGGCGCTATCGCAAGATCGTGGGCGAGGACAAGTTCCAGTACATGGCGGTGTATGAATTTGCGAGCGAGGAGGTGTTCCGGCGTTTCCAGGAGTCCGATCACCTCAAGACGCTGGTGAAGGACTACGATGCCGCCTTCAGCACCTCGGAGCGGCAGCGCTCGGCGTATGTACAGATCTGGCCGTAAGCTCAGCGCAGCTCCAGGCGGGCGATTTCGGCGGCAAGATTGGCGCGGGCAGGGGCTTCCCACAGCGCGCGCAGGCGGGGCGTGAAGTAGATGTGCTCGCGCGCCAGGAAGGCGCGCAGCACCTTGGCGCGTCCGGGACCGTAGACCGCATCCGGGTAAAGCGCGTACTCGCGGCGGATCGCCTGCGCATAGGCGCGATACGTGTCCTCCGGCGCGGCGAGGACGGACAGATCGAGATCAAGCAGCAGCGCGGCCTCAGCGTCGTTGCCGGCTTCGATGGAGGCACCGTGCTGCGTGGCGAGGATGAGCTGCCGCACCCGCTCGATCATCGCAGCCGGGAGGCCGTGCGCGGTCAGGCGCGCGCCGGCGAGATCGGCGCTGGCGCTTTCGTTGTCGCTGCGGGCCGGATCATAAATGGCATCGTGGAACAGGATGGCGAGCACGAGGCTGTCGCGATCCAAGCCCCGCGTCGCATGCTCGTCCAGTAACGCCAGCAGGGCCGCGATGTGATCGAGCGTGTGATACGCGCGATGCGGCTCGCGGTAGGCGGCCTCGAGTTCCTGCAGCACGGCCTGGGCAGCCGGTAACGCGAGCCCATGGCGGGCGGCCAGATCGCGCCAGGCCGCCGCCACGGTTGCGCTCGACGTCATTGGGCGGGCCGCTTCTTCAGCAGGTATTTCTGCGTGCCCTCCAGCACGAGCTCGCCGCGCTGGTTGTGGATGGTGGAGCGCAGCACCAGCACGCCGGTGGTGCGCTGTGGCGTCAGCTCGGCCACCTCAAGGCGCGGATAGAGCGTGTCGCCGGCGTAGACCGGCTTGAGGAAACGCGAGGACTGCTCGATGAAGCCGATCAGCGAGTCTTCCACGAGAAACGGGAACTGGCCGGCGCCGGCCGCCGTCTGAATCAGCACCTGATAGCCGTGCGCCAGCAAATCGGGATGGCCGTGGCGGCGGCAGTATTCGCGGTCGTAGTGGATGGGATGGTTGTCGGCGGAGGCGGCCTGAAAGGCCAGGAACTGCGCCTCGGTGACCGTACGCGAGGGGATGAGGAACGCCTCGCCCAGCCGGAAGTCTTCGAAATAGCGCTGCCCGGCCAGGCGGTGGGCTGTCGGATCGAACGATGGGCCCATGCGGCTCCTCCGCCGAAAGAGGTCACTCCGCAGCTGGAACGGCCGCCTGGCGCTGGCGCGACATCAGCCACACAGCGGCGCTGACCACCACAGCCATCAGCGGCATGGCGGCCAGGTTGATGACGGTCCAGCCCGCCTTGGCCTGCAGCACCCCCGACAGGGCGGCCGCCGTCGCCGTCGCGGAGTAGACCAGGAAATCGTGGCTGGCCTGAACCTTGGCACGCTCGGCCGGTGTGTAGGTGGTGGTGAGCAGCGTGGAGCCGCCCACGTAGGCGAAGTTCCAGCCGAGCCCCACCAGCATGTTGGCGAACAGGAAATTGCCGAATGCCACGCCCGACAGGTTGACGAGCGCGCACCCGAACTCGATCAGGCCGCCCATGGCGATCACCGGCAGCACGCCCAGGCGGGAAATCAGGTGGCCGGTAAAGAACGACGGCAGGAACATCGCCACGATGTGCGCCTGGATGACGGTGGCGCTGTCGGAGAAGCCGAAGCCGCACGCCAGCATGGCGAGCGGCGTCGCCGACATGGTGAGCGTCATCACCGCGTAGCCGAACACGGAGGAGGCCAGCGCCACGCGATACGCCGGCTGGCCCATGATTTTAGCGAGCGGCCGCCCGGCCTCGGAACGCTCCTGCGCGGAGAGCGTGGGAATCTGCACGAGCTGCACCAGCGCGAGCACGGCAATCGAGAACACGCCGCTGGCAAGGTAGACGCCGGCGAAGGTGACCGGCGCCAGCCAGTCGACCGCCCACTTCGCCGTCTGCGGCCCGAGGAAGCCGGCCAGCACGCCGCCGGCCATCACCAGCGAGATGGCCTTGGCCCGGTAGGCGGGCTCGGTGGCGTCCGCGGCTGCCAAACGGAAATACCAGAAGAATGCCGCCTGCATGCCCTGGAACACGGTGGCGACACACAGCAGGGGGAAACTGTGCTGGTACATGGCGAGGCAGCCGACGATGCCGTTCAGCACGCCGAGCAGGGCGCCGATGGAAAAGCCGGCACGCCGGCCAATCGCCGCCATCAGCAGCGAGGCCGGAATGGTGGTGCCCATGATGGCCAGATGCACCAGAAAGATCGGCACCGTGGCCATCCACTTCTGGTCGGCCTCCAGCAGCATGTGCGCGGCGAGCGGCGTGGTGGCGATGCCCATGCCTTGCACGGACATGAACAGCGCCTGCGACAGCGCAAGCACGCTGACGTTGCGGCGGCGGCTCTGTGCAGACGTGGTGTTGAGCATCATGGGATTCGCAAAAAGGGCCCATCTCCATAGCGTGTGGCGGCGGCCGTGTCTCCCGAATCCTCCTGCAACGCTGCAGCGATTGCACTGCATGCCGGGGCGTGGTGCAGTGCTCCCCCGCAGCCCGAACCTGGAACCGCGCGCGCATGACGGCACCTGACGGAAACACGCTCATTCCGAGAGCGAAACTGTTCGGCAATCCGACCCGCACCTTCTGCCAGATTTCGCCGGACGGGCGCTGGCTGTCTTGGCTGGCGCCAAAGGAGGGCGTGCTCAACGTCTGGGTTGCGCCGGCGGGCGACATCGGGGCGGCCCGGGTCGTCACGCAGGACAGGAAGCGTGGCATCCGCTTCTACGCGTGGATGCCGAGCAGCACGCACCTTCTCTACATGCAGGACGAGGGCGGCAGCGAGGATTGGCACATCCACGCGGTGGACATGGCGGCCGGCACGACGCGCGACCTGACGCCGATTGCCGGCGTGCATGCCCTGATCCGCGGGGTGAGCCTGGATGAGCCGGACATGTTCGTGGTCGCCCTCAACGACCGCGACAAGGCCTGGCACGACCTGCATCGCGTCGACATCCGCACCGGCAAACGCGAGCTGCTGTTCGAGAACCGCGAGCAGATCGCCCATTTCGTGCTCGACCGACGGCTCGCGCCGAAGGTTGCCGTCAAGCCGCGCGACTCCGGCGGGCAGATCGTCTACCGCATCGAGGGCACGCGGCTCGAGCAGATCGCGGTGATCGAGCATGAGGACGATCTGACCACGCACCCCGTCGGCTTCACGCGGGACGGCACGACGCTCTACAACATTTCCTCCGTCGGCCGGGACAAGGCGGCGCTGCTGGCGATGGACTGGCGCAGCGGCACGGAGACGGTGCTGGCCGAGCACCCGAAGGCGGACATCGGGGGCATTCTGGTGCACCCCACCACCTTCGTCGCGGAAGCCGCCGCCGCGGAATACGTGCAGCTCGACTGGATTCCGCTGAACGAGGAGATGGCGGCGGATTTGAAGCGCCTGCACGGCGACCTGCCGGGCGAGGTGGAGGTCGTGGACCGAACCAATGACAATCAGCGCTGGGTCGTCGCGTCCACAAGCGCCGAGGAGCCGGGCACCTACCACCTCTATGATCGGGAGAAGGGCACCATCACCGAGCTGTTCGCCTCGCGGCCCGAGCTCAAGGCCTACCGGCTCGCGCCCATGCGCGGGGAGGTGATCGACGCGCGCGATAACCGCAAGCTGGTGTCGTACCTGACACTGCCGGCCGGCGAAGCGCGCGTTCCGGCCAAGCCGCTGCCGATGGTGCTGCTGGTGCACGGCGGCCCATGGGCGCGCGACGACTACGGCTTCGATCCACACCACCAATGGCTGGCAAACCGCGGGTTTGCGGTGCTGTCCGTCAACTTCCGCGCCTCCACCGGCTTCGGCAAGGACTTCCTCAACGCCGGCGACCTGGAGTGGGGCCGCAAAATGCACGATGACCTGCTCGATGCGGTGGCGTGGGCCGTGCGAGAGGGCGTCGCCGATGAAAAGCGCGTGGCCATCATGGGCGGCTCCTACGGCGGCTATGCCACGCTCGCCGGCCTGACCTTCACGCCCGACGTGTTCTGCTGCGGGGTGGACATTGTCGGGCCGTCGAACCTGGAGACGCTGCTGGCGACCATTCCCCCATACTGGGCTGCCTTCTTCGAGAACCTCGCGCGCCGCGTCGGCGATCCGCGCACGGAGGAAGGACGCAAGCTGCTGCGCGAGCGCTCGCCGCTGCACGCCGCTGACCGCATCAGGAGGCCCCTGCTGATCGCGCAGGGCGCCAACGACCCGCGCGTGAAGCAGGCGGAGGCGGACCAGATCATCGCCGCCATGCGCGGGAGGGGCCTGCCGGTGACTTATGTCCTCTACCCGGAGGAAGGCCACGGATTCGCGGTGCCTGAGAACCGCATCTCCTTCTATGCCATCGCCGAGGCGTTTCTGGCCGCGCACCTCGGCGGCCGCGCCGAGCCGATCGGCAGCGATTTCAATGGCGCCAATTTCAAGGTGCCGGAGGGCGCGGCGCACGTGCCGGGGCTCGCGGCGGCGCTTCCTGCCGCGTCATAGGCAACCCCAGCGCGCAGAGAGCCTCTGTACGCGCCGGAATAGCGGCAGAATCGCTTTGGTTCCGCTGCCACATCATCGCCACCAAGCCGCCACGGCGCTGTGGCGAGGTAAAGGCCGGGCAACGAACCGGCGCCGGCGCCAAGACAGCGCCCGCGCCATTGCGTAGCGGGGACACTTCATGAGTTCGACAGCCGCCAGAGCCACGGTGTTGAGCGGCGTTGCGGTGCTGGCCGGCGGGCTGGCGCTGCTCGGCTTCGCCGCCGTCGACGAGGCGACGCAGCTCGACAAGGCCGGCAAGATCGTGATGGCGACGGGCAACGACGACTATGCCCAGCTCGCCGCAAGCTACAAGCGCGACCTGCAGAAGTACGGCATCAAGGTCGATATCCGCCAGGACACCGAGGGCTTTCGCACCCTCAAGGCGCTCGCCGACTACAACTCCGGCATCACGGCGGGCTTCGTCAAAGGCGGGCTTGTCGGCAGCATGCAGGGCAGGCTCGCCGGCGAGAAGAGCAAGGAATGGCGCACGGGCGAGGTGGAAAAGCTGCGCTCGGTCGGCCGCCTGTTCTACGAGCCTGTCTGGGTGTTCACGCGCGGCGACCTGCCGATCGAGTCGCTGCGCGATCTGAAAGGCAAGACCATCCTCGTCGGCACACGCGAAAGCGGCACCCGGCGCATCGCCAATCAACTCCTGAAAGCCAATGGTGTCGACCGCCGCAACTCCGTCTACGTGGAGGGCGACCTCGGCGCGGAGGCCGAGCAGTTGAAATCAGGCGAGGCAGATGCCGCCGTGCTGATCGTGGCCGCCGACAGCCCCAAGATGCAGCAGCTTCTGCGGGTGCCCAACATCAGGCTGATGGACTTCTCTCCGGAGGCCGAGGCCTACGTCAATCGTTTCCCGGCGCTGACGAAGGTGGTGCTGCGGCGGGGCTCGGTGGAGTTCAATCCCCTTGTCCCGAGCGCCGACATCACGCTGCTGGCGACCACCGTGGCGCTGGTGGTGCGCAAGGACATGCAGCCTGCGCTCATCAGCCTGCTGACCCAGGCCGTTCTCAAGAATCCCAGGTCGGGATTCGACAAGCAGGGCGATCCGGTCTTGTTCTACCACCCCGGCGAGTTTCCAACGCCGAACGACCCCGAGTTCGAGGTCGCGGACGAAGCGCGGATGGTCTACAAGACCGGCGAATTGCCGTTCGTGCTGCGTCAGCTTGCCCCGATCTCGTGGCGCTTCAGCATTCCGTTCGGCTACACCGCCTTTGCCAGCGCCCACGCCGCCAAGCTGGTGCTGCTGATTCCGCTGCTGGCCGTCCTGCTGCCGATGTTCAAGGTGTTCCCGGCCCTTTACGTATGGAACGTGCGGCGGCGCCTGACCTACTGGTATCGCCAGCTCAAGTCGTTGGAGCGGCGCCTGGATTCGGGCGCGGCAGCGCTGGACCCCGCCCACGTGCAGGCCGAGTTCGACCGCATCGAGAACGGCGTCAAACGCATCTGGGTGCCCTTGTACTTCTCGCACCAGCTTTACGACCTGCGCGGCCACATCGACCTCATCCGCCAGCGGCTGATGGCCAGAATGAAGGTCACAACCCGCATGGCCGCGGAGTAGACTGGCGGAACCTGGCAGCAAGCTGGAGGTGAGCCATGACCGACCGTTTCTCGCAGGCTGATGTGGAGGCCGCACTGGCCGATGGCCGGCGCTATGTGGCTGAGCACTGGGGCTGGTTCCTGACGCTCGGCCTCCTGTTTATCATCGGCGGCATCCTCGCCATCGCCTTTCCGCTGGTGTCGACGATCGCCACCAAGATCGCGCTCGGCTGGATCTTCATGATCGGCGGCGCGCTGCTCGTCGTCCACGCCTTCTCGGTGTCGGGCTGGCGTGGCTTTCTCTGGAGCCTGCTGATCGGCATCCTCTACCTGGTGGCGGGCGGCTGGCTGGCTTTCTTTCCCTTCACCGGCATCATCACCCTGACCATTCTCCTGGCCGCGATGTTCCTGGCGGAGGGCGTGCTGGAAGTCATCATGGCGTTCCGGGTGCGGCCGCACGAAGGCTGGGGCTGGCTGCTGCTGAGCGGCCTCATTGCAATTGCCGTGGGCCTGTTGATCGGTGCCAGCCTGCCAAGCTCGGCGGGGTGGGCCATCGGCCTGCTGACCGGCATCAACCTGATTTCGACCGGGTGGGGATTCGTATTCATCTCGATGGCGGGCCGGCGCGCCGGACAAGCCGGGGCCGTGACGGCGTAGGGCTGCAAGCTGCGGGGTTTTTCCCCTGCCCGACGCGAGCAGGGGCAGGGAGGGATGGCATGGCCGATCAGCGGACGATCGAGTTCTGGTACGATTTCGCCTCGACCTATTCATATCTGTCGGCCATGCGCGTGGAGGCGATGGCGCAGGCGGCGGGGGTGGGCCTGGCGTGGAAGCCGTTCCTGCTCGGACCGATCTTCCAGGCCCAGGGCTGGACCACGTCGCCCTTCAATCTCTACCCCGTCAAAGGCAAGTACATGGTGCGCGACATCGAGCGGCTGGCGGGCGAGCGCGGCCTCGAGTTCCGGCTGCCCCCGCAGTTTCCGCAGAACAGCCTGCTCGCGGCGCGGGTGGCGCTGATCGGAGCGGACGAGGGATGGGTGGGCGCCTTCACGCGCGCCATCTATCTCGCCCAGTTCCGCGACGGCAGCACCATCTCCGACCCGCAGGTGCTCGGCGCGGTGCTGGACAAGCTTGGCCTCGACCCTAAGGCGATCCTGGCGCGCACGCAGGAACCGGCGGTGAAGGAACGGCTCAGGCAGCAGACGGCGGAGGCGCAGGCGCTCGGCATCTTCGGCGCGCCAAGCTTTGTCACAGGCGGCGAAGTGTTCTGGGGCGACGACCGGCTCGAACAGGCCCTGAGCTGGACGAAACGGTAAGTTCACATCGCGGCGCAACCGCTTCCCGCCGCTGCCGGCGTCAGCTAGACTGGCGCCGGTCCATCTGATCAGGGTCTCCCAACATGCAAGCGAAACTTCGTCCGTTCGGCGCGGCGGCGGTGGCTGCTGTGCTCATTGCCTTCACCGGCGTCTCCTACGCCCAGGAGAAGAAGGCGGCCCCCGCGGCCGCGTCCGCGTGCAAGGGTCTCAGCCAGAGCGCCTGCGCCGCCAAAGGCAGCGAATGCCAGTGGATCGTGCCGAAGAAGGGCAAGCAGAAACCGTACTGCCGCAAGAAGACGGTGCCCAAGAAGAAAACCAAGTAGCAGCGCGCCGGCGCTGTTGGAGACGGCGGCCGCCCCGGAATGCAGCGGCTGCCAGCGCGCTTTCAGGCTGAGGCCGCCGCCGCTGAGGATAGGGGAGGCGGCGGCGGCGCCCGTGCGGAACGCCCGCTGACCAGCCAATAAACGAAGCCCGCGACGAAGCCGGTCGTGAGAAACGCGATCAGCGCGTAGTTGTTGAGGATGGTGGGTTCATTCGCGTTCTCGCTCCAGTGCTGGGCCAGGAAGCCCAGCACGGCGATGGCGATGCCGGCGATCGTGTAGTAGGTCCAGCTTCCGATCTTGCGGATCTCGCCGATGAGAGCCGCCAGCAGCCCCAGCGGCCCGGCGAATACCGCGCAATGGGTGGCCGCCGCCAGGGTGAGCATGCCCACTTCGCTCAGCCGGTCGGCGGCGACATCGCGGGGAAGGGTCACGAGCTCGGCAGGTGTGTAGACGAACAGCACCAGGGTGAGGCCGGCGGCAAGGCACGCCAAAGCCAGTCCGAACACCACCAGCACCGCGCGTACAAACACCATGTCGCCGTCCGCTGTCCCAAGAACGCCGAGCTCAGCCAGCGCGATTATAGGACGGTAGACCGCGGTCTCAACGCATTTGTCGCCACTGTCTCAGGCGGTGCGGCCGGCCAGCAGCCAGAACACGAAACCGCCGGCAAATCCCGCGGTGGCGAGCACCTGCCACACCGTGACCGACAGGTCCGAAATGCTGGCCGGGTGCCCCAGCCGGGCCAGCAGCGGCACGCACGCCAGCGCGATCCCGCCGCCCACCACGTAGTACAGCGCGCCGCGAATGCGGGCGACCTCGCCGATGATGACCAGCAGCAGCGCGGGCACGATCGTCTGCACCGAAAAGAGCTGAACCGCCAGGGCGAAGAGGTCGAACGCCGCCTGCACCGGAATTTCGTCGGGATCACGCCCGGTCAGCGCCTGCACCACCCGCTCCTGGCCGAGCGAAAAGATGACGAACAGCGCGACGCCGCCGGCGATCACGAAGGCAATCGGAACAAGGATAAGGCGGCCGAGAATTCTCATGGCGCCGTCTCGACCTCCGCGGCTGCGGCCGCGCGGCGCTCGCGCGCGCTGAGATTGGCGGAAGCCGACCTGAGCTGGCCGCAGGCGGCCATGATGTCGCGTCCGCGCGGGGTGCGCACGGGGCTCGCATAGCCCGCGCGATTGACGACCTCGGCGAAGCGCTCGATCTGCTCCCAGTCCGAGCATTCGTGCGGCGCGCCGGGCCAGGGATTGAAGGGAATGAGGTTGATCTTGGCCGGGATGCCGGCGAGCAGCTTCACCAGCGCCTTGGCCTCGGCCAGGCTGTCGTTGACGCCCTTCAGCATCACGTATTCGAAGGTGATGCGGCGCGCGTTGGAGAGGCCGGGGTAGGCGCGGCAGGCGGCCATCAAGTCGGCAATCGGATACTTGCGGTTGATCGGCACCAGCTTGTCGCGCAGGTCATCGCGGGTAGCGTGCAGCGAGATGGCAAGCGCGGTGCCGGTCTCCGCGCCCCAGCGCGGAATTTCCGGAACGACGCCGCTGGTGGAAAGCGTAATCCGCCGCTTGGAGATGGCGAGGCCGTCGCCATCGGCCACCACGGCCATCGCCGCCTTGACGTTGTCGAAGTTGTAGAGCGGCTCGCCCATCCCCATCAGCACGACGTTGGTGATCTTGCGCTCGCCGGCCGGGAGCAGCCCGCCATCACCGGGGCCGGCGGCCCCTGGCCAGTCGCCGATCCGGTCGCGTGCCAGCAGCACCTGGGCCACGATCTCGCCGGCCTCCAGATTGCGCACCAGCCGCTGGGTCCCGGTATGACAGAAGGAACAGGTCAGCGTGCAGCCAATCTGGCTGGAAATGCACAGCGTGCCGCGGTCGGCCTCGGGAATAAAGACGGTCTCGATCTCAGGCGGGTGCGCCTCGTGACCGCGGCGGTCGAGGCGCAGCAGCCATTTGCGCGTGCCGTCGGAGGACACCTGCTCAGCCGCGATCTCGGGGCGTGCGAGGGTAAAGTGCTCGTCGAGGCGCAGGCGCAGGTCCTTGGAAACGTCCGACATCTCGGCAAACGACCGGACGCCACGCACATAAATCCAGCTCCAAAGCTGGCCGGCACGCATGTTGAGCTGCCGCTGGGGAACACCGACGGACGCCAGCGCGACCATCAGTGCATCACGGCCGGCACCCGCCAGGGACGGCCTGGCGGTGGACAAGGTGTGCGGTGCGGCACGGGGCGAGACGACGTTCATGATGAGCCGATTCGTGAAAAGCCACCCTTATTTAGCGATGATCGGCACAATGCGGAAGCAGCGGGCGCAGGCGGCAGTGGCACACCACGCAACGGCGCGGACTTCACGAAAAACCCGCCAGGGTGTTAGCTGCGCGCCATGAGCAACACCGGACCGGCACCGGCGGAGTCCAAACGCCCGCAGTCGCGCCTAAGGGGGGCGGCATCGGACCTCGCCGGCGCCTGCGGTGATCTCGGCACCTTTCTGCCGCACGTGATCGGCGCAATCACCGTGGCTGGCCTGGGGCCCGCCGGGGTGCTGGCCGGGTTCGGTGCGTTCTATATCGCCACCGGCCTGTTCTACGGGTTGCCGATTGCCGTGCAGCCGATGAAGGCGATTTCGGCGGTGCTCGTTACCGGACAGGCGGGTCCCGGCGAGGTCGCCGCCGCGGGACTGCTGATGGGCGCGACCCTGCTGGTGCTCGCAGCAACCGGAACCATCGGCTGGCTGGCTCGCACGATTCCGCAGTCGGTCGCGGCCGGGCTGCAGCTCGGCCTCGGCGTCTCCATGGGCATCCTGGGCGCGATGCTGATGTGGCAGACGCCCTGGCTAGGATTTGGCGCGTTGCTGCTGCTCGCGGCGCTGATGGCGCTGCCGCGCTTTCCCGCCGCCCCGGCGATGCTGCTGGCTGCCGCCTGCGCCGGTTTTTTCACCGGCCAGACCGGGGGAATCGCCCATGCCGTCCCGGCCCTCAAAGGCCTGGCGCTGACCATTCCAACGCACGAGGATCTCTGGCGCGCCCTCCCGCTGCTGATCGTTCCCCAGCTTCCGCTGACGCTGACCAACGCCATCATCGTCACGGCCCTGGTGTGCCGCGATCTCTTCCCCGCAACCTCGGGCCGCGCCAGCGAACGCAACCTTGCGCTGTCGACCGGCCTCGCCAACCTGCTGCTGGCGCCCCTCGGAGCCATGCCGATGTGTCACGGCGCCGGCGGGCTGCAGGCCCACTACCGCTTCGGCGCCCGCACGGGGCTCGCCCCCATCGCGCTCGGCGGCGTGCTGCTCGTGCTCGGACTGGGCTTTGCCGGCCACGCCGCGGCGCTGCTGGAGCTCCTTCCGATCAGCGCGGTGGGCGCGCTGCTGCTGGTGGCCGGCCTCGACCTCGCCGCCTCGCGCCGCTTGTTCGATTCCCAACCCTCCTGCTGGCCAGTGATCGTGTTGACGGCGGCAGGCACCCTGCTCGCCAACCCTGCCGTGGGCCTCATCGCCGGCCTCGCCAGCGAAGCGGCGCGCAAGGCAATCCTGCTGGCCATCGGCGCCCGGCGCCGCGCATCGTCCTGACCGGCGAAAACTCCGCTTCACACGGGCTCTGAGCCGTTAAGCACAACGCCTTGCTTCACGTGAGACGAATGCCCTGGGCCCAGCTCAAAGAATGAATTTGCTGAGGTCCGCGTTGCGGGCGAGGTCGCCGATGCGCGCCTGCACGTAGGCCGCATCGATCTGCACCGCCTGGCCGCTCTTGTCCGTCGCGTCGAACGAGATTTCGTCGAGCACACGCTCCATCACCGTCTGCAGTCGCCGTGCCCCGATATTCTCGACCGCTGAATTCACCTGCACCGCAATGTCGGCCAGCGCATCCACCGCGTCGTCGGTGAAGTGCAGCGTCACGCCCTCGGTCTGCATCAGCGCCACATACTGTTTGATGAGGCTCGCCTCCGGCTCCACCAGAATGCGGCGGAAGTCTTCCTTGGTCAGCGGCTTCAGCTCCACGCGGATCGGCAGCCGGCCCTGCAGCTCCGGCAGCAGGTCCGACGGCTTCGCGGCATGGAAGGCGCCCGAGGCGATGAACAGGATGTGGTCCGTCTTCACCGGCCCGTACTTGGTGGAGACGGTGGTGCCCTCGATCAACGGCAGCAAATCGCGCTGCACGCCTTCGCGCGAAACGTCGGCGCCGATGCGGCCGCCCTCCGACCGCGCGCAGATCTTGTCGATCTCGTCGAGAAACACGATGCCGTCGTTCTCGACGCTGCGCACCGCGTCGCCGACGAGCTGGTCCTGGTCCACCAGCTTGTCGCTCTCCTGCGCCACCAGCAGGTCGTAGGCCTGGCCCACCGTCACGCGACGTGGCTTCATGCGCTGGCCGAATGCCTTGCCCAGCATCTCGTTGAGATTGATCATGCCCACCTGGCCGCCGGGGATGTCGAAGGTGGGAAACTGTGGTCCGGCGTCTGCCACCTGGATCTCGATTTCGCGGTCGTTGAGCTCGTTGGCGCGGAGCTGGCGGCGAAAGGCTTCGCGCGTTTGCGGACGCGGCTCGGCCCCAACCAGCGCGTCGAGCACCCGCTCTTCGGCATTCTTCTCCGCCTGCGCCTTTACCTCCCGGCGCTTGGCCTCGCGCATCAGCCCGATGCCGACTTCGACCAGGTCGCGCACGATGGAATCGACGTCGCGGCCGACATAGCCGACCTCGGTAAACTTGGTAGCCTCCACCTTGATGAATGGCGCGCCCGCCAGCCGCGCCAGCCGCCGCGAGATCTCGGTCTTGCCGCAGCCGGTCGGTCCGATCATCAGGATGTTCTTGGGCAGTACCTCCTCCTTGAGCTCCTCGGGGAGCTGCTGGCGCCGCCAGCGGTTGCGCAGGGCGATGGCGACGGCGCGCTTGGCATCCTTCTGGCCGACAATGAAGCGGTCGAGCTCGGAGACGATCTCACGCGGGGAGAAGGTGGTCATTATAAGGAGGCCTCAGACGCTGCCACGGACATGCTTCACGCACTTTCCAGGCTTTCGATGACAACCTTGGTGTTGGTGTAAACGCAAATCTCCGCTGCAATCGCCATTGCCTTCTGGGCGATCTCCTCGGCGCCAAGACTGGTGTGGATCAGGGCCTTGGCCGCTGCCAGAGCGAAATTACCACCCGACCCGATACCCATCACGCCGCCTTCCGGCTCCAGCACGTCGCCGGTGCCGGTCAACACCAGCGACACATGCCGGTCGGCGACGATCATCATGGCCTCCAGCCGCCGCAGATAGCGATCCGTACGCCAGTCCTTGGCCAGCTCCACGCAGGCGCGGGTGAGCTGCCCCGGATACTGCTCGAGCTTGTTTTCCAGCCGCTCGAACAGCGTGAACGCGTCGGCGGTGGCGCCCGCGAAACCGCCGATCACGTCGCCCTTGCCGAGCGAGCGCACCTTGCGCGCGTTGGCCTTGATGATGGTTGCCCCGAGGCTGACCTGGCCGTCGCCGGCGATCACCACTTTGCCGGCTTTGCGCACGGTCAGGATGGTGGTCCCGTGCCAGGCGTCCGAGTTGCGGATGGGATCATTCATGGTCGAATCCATGCGCCGATGTCGGCATGAACGGCCCGTAAATCAAGGGCGGGCATAGTGGGGCCGCGCGGTGAGTGGAAACCGCCTCACCAAGCTGATAAACGCTTGGCTAGACGCATGCAAGGCAAGGCAAATTCCCCGTGAAGCGACAGGCGACCATCGAGCGCTCCACCAAGGAGACGAAGATCAAGGCAACCGTCGATCTCGACGGCACCGGCGCCTATGACGTGGCGACCGGGGTCGGCTTCCTCGACCACATGCTCGAGCAGCTCGCCCGCCACTCGCTGATCGACATCACCCTGAAAGCCCAGGGCGATCTGCACATCGACTTCCACCACACCACGGAAGACTCCGGCATCGTGCTCGGCCAGGCCGTCGCCAAGGCGCTCGGCGACAAGCAGGGCATCGCCCGCTTCGGCGCCGCCTACCTGCCGATGGACGAGACGCTGACCCGCGTCGCCATTGACGTCTCCGGCCGTCCGCACCTGGTGTGGAAGGTATCGTTCTCGCGGCCGAAGCTCGGCGAGATGGACACCGAGCTGTTCCGCGAGTGGTTCCAGGCGTTCGCGCAGAACGCCGGCATCACGCTGCACGTGGAAAATCTCTACGGCGAGAACAACCACCACATCGCCGAGACCTGCTTCAAAGGGCTTGCCCGCGCGCTGCGTGCGGCGGTCGCGCTCGATCCGCGCCAGGCCGGCCGCGTGCCGTCCACGAAGGGGTCGCTCTGAGGACGTTCGTCTTGCCGCGAGCGGGACGGTCCTCGTCAATCCGCCGCACCCTGCAACCCAACGTGTCGCAGCGCTGGTCCATCGGCACTCTGAGATGATCCGCTCCGCCAACAGCGGGAGCGACACCAATGTCTGCCGAAACCGTTGCCAGCCTTCCCCTTGAGTCCCCCACCCGCCGCGATTTCCTGACCCTTGCCGCCGCCTCGTTCGCCGGCATCGGCGCTGCGGCCGGCGTATGGCCTCTGCTCGACAGCATGAACCCGGCAAGCGACACGCGGGCCTCCGCCACCACCGAGATCGACCTCTCCCCCATCAAGCCCGGCCAGATCGTCACCGTGCGCTGGCAGGGCAAGGCGGTCTTCATCGCCCACCGCACGCCGGAGCAGATCGCGCAGGCGGAAGCCGGCGACGCGCTCGCCACGCTCGACCCCGCGCCCGACCGCACCCGCGTGAC